>JBFMFL010000146.1:0-16604 GCA_040752145.1 Gemmatimonadota bacterium | reverse complement strand
CCGGGGCGCGGCTGTACCGCACGGGGGACCGGGTGCGGTGGACGGCGGCGGGGGAGATCGAGTTCCTGGGGCGGGTGGACCAGCAGGCCAAGATCCGCGGCTTCCGCATCGAGCCGGGGGAGGTGGAGGCCGTGCTGATGGGGCTGCCGGAGGTGAGGGAGACCATCGTGGTGGTGCGGGAGGACGCGCCCGGCGAGAAGCGGCTGGTGGCCTACGTGGTCCCCGCGGACGGAGCGGAGGCCACGGGCGCCGGGCTGCGGGGGCTCCTGGCCGCCCGCCTGCCGGAGTACATGGTCCCCGCGGCCGTGGTGCCGCTGGAGGCCCTGCCGCTCACGCCCAACGGCAAGGTGGACCGCCGCGCCCTCCCCGCCCCCACCTGGACGGGCGGCGCCGGGGAGGCCGTCGCCCCGCGCGACGAGCTGGAGACGGTGATCGCCGGGATCTTCGGCGAGGTCCTGGGCATTCCCGAGGTAGGGGTGCGCGACGGCTTCTTCGACCTGGGCGGGCACTCGCTCCTGGCGGTGCAGCTCATGTCCAGGCTCGAGAAGGCCACCGGGGTGCGGCTCCCCATGGCGACGGTCTTCAAGGCGCCCACCGTGGAGGGGCTCGCGGAGGAGGTGCGCCGCGGCGGAGGCGCGGCCTCGCTGCTGGTGCCCATGCGCTCCGGGGGGAGCCGCGCGCCGCTCTTCCTGGTGCACCCGGGAGGCGGCAACCTCATGGCCTACGCCAGGCTGGCGAGGAAGCTGGACGCGGAGCAGCCGGTGTACGGCCTGCGCTCGCGCGGCATCGAGCGCGGCGAGAAGCCCAACTGGACCATCGAGGAGATGGCCCGCGACTACCTGGCCGCGGTCCGCGAAGTGAAGCCGTCCGGGCCGTACCGGCTGGGCGGGTGGTCGCTGGGCGGCGTGGTCGCCTTCGAGATGGCCCGGCAGCTGGAGGCCGCGGGCGAGACGGTGGAGAGGCTGGTGCTCATCGACTCGCGCAGCCCCCGCCTGGAGGACCCGGACGGGGCCGCGCCGCGCGATACGCTCCAGGTGGTGATGAAGTTCGCGGAGGACCTGGGGGTCCCGGCGCACCGCCTGCCGGACGCGGAAGGATTCGAGGGCGGCGAGGTGGCATACCTGCGCGAGGTGCTGAGGCTGGCCGCCGCGGCGGGGCTGGTCCCCCAGGAGCTGGACCTGGGGCGCATGCAGCACCTGTACGGCATCTTTCGGATCAACCTGCAGGCCATGGACGAGTACCGCCCGGGGGAGTACGGCGGGGGCGTCACCCTGCTGCGCGCCCGGGAGCGCGGGGTGGTCAAGCGGCTCTTCGGCAGGAAGGCCGGCGGCTGGGAGCGGGTCGCCCGGGGCGGGGTGGAGGTGAGGACCGTGCCCGGCAGCCACTACACCATGCTCGGCGAGCCGCAGGTGGAGACGCTGGCCCGGGAAATGGAGCGGGTGCTCGGATAGCGAATCCTGGGCGCGCCGGGTTCGCGCGTACGGTGGCGGACCTGGCCGGGGCGGCGGTCATCGGGACGGCGCGCGTGTCGAAGCGATCCGGCACCGCTCGCCGGACCGGCTGCTCGAGGGGTGAGCCACAGCCGCTCGGACGGCCGTCGGCGGAAGCCCCGGAAACAAGAAGCCGCGGGCCCCGGTGGGTCCGCGGCTTCTTCCTCTCCGCGAAGGGGACTACCGCGGCACGTCGAGCGCCGGGTTCGCGGCGAAGAAGCCCGCCGGGATCAGCCGGAAGCCCACGTGCGCCACCGGCATCACCGGCCACTCCTCCGGGCGGGGGATGTGCGTGGTCCCCAGCGTGTACCAGACCACCACGTCCTGGTCCGCGATCGGCTGGTCGTCGGCGGTCCAGCGGGGGAGGCCGTCGCCGCCGGCGCTCTGGTTGGGGTAGGTCCCCGCGGCGCTCATCTCCCCGGGGTCGTACCGCGTGGCCCAGAAGTGGTGGTCGATGAAGCCCGCCCGCCGCCGGACGGACGACTCCGGTGCGGCATAGGGCAGCGCGTTGGCCCCCGGCACCAGGACGTAGCCCGTCGGGCCGCCGAGCGCGTTGCGGGCCGTGGAGCTGACCACGGCCCAGGTCCGCGCGGCCTGCATGTCCATGCGGCGCCGCGCGGCCCGCTCCGTCCCCAGGAGCGTCTCCTCCATGACGAAGGCGTTGCCGGAGGGGTTCTCCGGACCCGGCGGCACGGCGCGCGTGTTCAGCTCGTGGACCGAGTTGCCCGGTCCGTCCACGTCCAGGTCCAGCCGGAAGCTGAAGAAGTGCTGGTGGTGCGGCGCGACCACGTTGGCGGCCACCAGGTGCCCGGTGGCGGGGCCCGCTCCGTGCCCGGCGGCCCGCGCCTCCGGCACCCCCTTGGGGAGCATGATCCCGGTCAGCCCCGCGTCCACCTCCAGCACGCCGTCCTGGTGGAAGATCCAGTTCACGGCGTAGTCGTAGTTGCCGATGGTGGCGATGAAGAAGACCACGAGCTGGCGCGCGCGCCGGGACTCGTTGCGGCCGGAGTAGCTCTCGAAGTGCTTCCAGAGCAGCCCGCCGTCGCGCTCGTAGATGCCCACCGCCCTTTCCAGCACGTAGGGCTCGCCGTCGTCGCCGGCGAAGGTGGCGTCCAGCAGCGTGGCGTTGTCGGGCGCGTCGGTGCCGGGCTCGATGGGGCTGGCGAGCCGGCCGACGCTGTACTCGCCCACGTCGAACGCGCTCCGCCAGCGCCACCCCGCGGCGGGGTCGCCGTAGGGCACCACCATCTCCGACAGCGACCCGCGGTACAGGACGGGCCGCACCCGCCCGCCGTCCTCGTACCCCACCGTGTGCAGCACCAGGCCCTCGCGGGGGTGCATGGTGTAGCGGAAGCGCCACTTCTGCCAGCGGACCTCCTGCCCGTCGATACTGAAGCTCGCGCCCTCCGGCTGCCGGATCACCAGCGGCTTCGGCGCCTCCCGGGTGCCGGTGGACTGCGGGTCCAGCTCCCGGCTGGCCGCCGCGACCGGCACCACTCCGGAGTCCTCCACTTCCAGCACCCGCCCGGCGCCCAGGTCCACCAGTGCCACCACGCCCTCGATCGGCCGCCCGTAGAAGTTGACCGAGCCCGCCTTGTGGTACGACAGGGCCCGCATCAGCCGCCGCCCCGCGTGCCGCGCCGGGACCTCGCCCACGGCCCAGCCGTCGATCTGCACCTGCTCCATGTCCGTGATGCCGCGCCTCTGCATCGCCTCCCGCCAGCGCGGGTCGGCCTTGACGATCCCCGGGAGCACCTCGTACTCGCTCGCCATCACCAGCGGCTGCACGCCCTCCACCGCGCTCCACGAGAGCAGGCGCCGCGCGTCCAGGTCCACCGTCGCCTCGAAGGTGCGGTTCCCCCGCCGGTCCAGGACCACGGCGAAGGCACGGCGGGGGACCGGCGCGCCCGGCTGGTGGGCGAGCACGGCGGCCTTGTCCGGCTCCTGGAGGACGAGGGTGGAGAAGTGGGCGCCGCGCGGGAACCCGCGCGCTTTCCGGATCACCCCCGCCGCCGACGTGATCTCGTCCGCAGTCAGCGCGTCGAGCGGGTGACGCGCCTGCGCCGACGCGCTCCCGGCGGCCAGGGAAAGGAACAGCGCTGCACGGATGAGCGGGCCGGGGCGGAAGCGGCGTATCGGCTTCATGTCTCTGTTCATCGGAAGTCGGGAGCACCCGGGAGGCGGGCGCGGCGGGGCGCACTGTGGACGGGGCGGGGAACGGTCCCGGAGCGCGGAAGCTTATCACCGGCGAGGTCCCGGCTGCAACGGCGACGGCTCCGGCACCGGGCTTGCGAAACGCCACTCCGGATCCCGTCCGTTCCTCCTCTCCCGCACGCCGAATGAGCCGACTCACCGTGCTGTTCCGCCGCCTCCAGGGCGAGCGCCGCGCCGACCGCACCGGCGGCCGCCGCAGCTCCGACTTCGAGCCCAACCGCGGGTGGCGGGCCGTGCTGGCCCTCGCCCTCGCCGTCGCGGTGACCGACTGGATCGTCAAGGCCGCCGTCGCCGCCGCGGTGCCGCTGGAGGGGTTCCGCGAGGTGTGGCAGGGGCGCGTCGCGCTGTGGCACGTGCGCAACGAGGCGATGATGCTGGGGCTGTGGGACGCCTACCCCCTGCCCGTGCGCCAGGGCATCGCCCTGTTCGCCTCCGTGCTCGCCTTCTTCGTGCTCTTCCAGGTGGTGGGGCGCATGCACCGGCTGCGCGGCGGCGAGCGCGTGGTCGCCTGGGCGTTCGCGGGGCTCGCCTTCGGGGGGATGCTGGGGAACCTGGGCGAGCGGGCCGTGCACTGGGGCGTCACCGACTACCTTTCCTTCGCCTGGGGCGACCTGTGGCTCCCCCCCGGCAACGTGGCCGACGTCGCCCTGTTCGTCGCCATCCCGCTGGCCGTGCCGGTGATCCTGTTCGAGCTGCGCGGCCGGGCCCGCCGCGGCACCGGCGCCGCGGACCGGGCCCCGTCCGCCTCCCGCGCGAGGCCGCTCGCCAGCGCCTGACGCACGCCCGCGACCCCGCCGCGCCTGGCGGGGTACGCGGAGGACCGGGTAAGTTGGAGGAAGTACCGGTCTTTCGCGGAGGGTGAACCAGAGATGGCCTTGCAGGAGAAACGGGAGCGGCTGCGCGGGGTCCTGCGCGAGTGCGGCTCGGTGGCGGTGGGGTACAGCGGCGGCGTGGATTCGGTGTTCCTGGCGCGCGTCGCCGTGGACGTGCTGGGGCGCGACAACGTGCTCGCCGTCACCGGCAAGAGCGACAGCGTCCCCTCGTGGATGGAGGACACCGCGAGGGAGGTGGCGGAGCGCTTCGGCATCCCCTGGCTGGAGGTGCCCACCGACGAGGTGAGCGACCCCCGCTACGCCGCCAACCCCAGCAACCGCTGCTACTTCTGCAAGACGGAGCTGTGGGGGAAGCTGGGCGAGGTGGCCCGCGCGCGCGGCCTGGCCGTGGTCCTGGATGGCTCCAACGCCGACGACGTGGGCGACCACCGCCCCGGCGCCGTGGCCGCGGCCGAGCACGGCGTCCGCTCCCCCCTGCTGGAAGCCGGCCTCACCAAGGACGAGGTCCGCGAGTGGTCGCGCGAGCTGGGGCTCCCCACCTGGGACCAGCCCGCCGCCCCCTGCCTCGCCTCCCGCCTCCCCTACGGCCTCGCCGTCACCCCCGAGCGCCTCCGCCAGGTGGAGCGCGCCGAGAGCGGCCTGCGCGCGCTGGGCTTCCGCGACTTCCGCGTCCGCCACCACGGCGACGCGGCCCGGCTGGAGGTGGCCGCGGCCGAGCGCGCCCGCGTGGGCCCGCTGCGGGCCGAGGTCGCGCGCGCGGTGCGCGAGGCCGGCTTCGCGCGGGTGCTGCTGGACGTGCAGGGCTACCGCCGCGGCGCCCTCAACGAGGGGCTGGCCGCGGCGCAGCTCGTCCAGCTGGGGGGCGGGCGGTGAGCGGGGCGGGGGAGGGCGCGCCCGACGCCCGCCTGGCCCGCGCCGGTGCGCTGCTGGCGGAGCGGGGGATCGCCGGCGAGGTGAGCGTGCAGGGGCACCAGGCGGAGATCGCCGCGCTGCGCGTGGCCGCCGGGGACTGGGAGCGCGTCGCCGGGGACGAGGGCGCCGCGCTGGTGGACGGGATCAAGGCGCTCGGCTTCCGCTACGTCGCGCTGGACCTGGAGGCGGACGGCTGAGCGGCGGGATGGACGGCCTCGTCTACCTGGACTACGCCGCCACCTCCGCCGTGCGGCCGGAGGCGGTGGCGGAGGCCGTCGCCGCGTACCTGCGCGACGTGGGCGCCACCCCCGGGCGGGCCGGGCACCGCCTGTCCGTCGCCGCCGGCCGGACCGTGCTCCGCTGCCGCCTCGCCCTGGCCGAGCTCTTCGCCGTCCCCGGCGACCCGGGGCGCGTCACCCTCCAGCCCAACACCACCTACGCCCTGAACACGGCGCTGCGCGGCGTGCTCCGCCCCGGCGACCGCGTGGTGCGCACCGCGTACGACCACAACTCGGTGCGCCGTCCCGTGGCCGCGCTCGCCCGCGAGGGCGTGCGGGAGACGGTGCTGGCCGGCACGCCGGACGGCGGGATCGACGCGGACGAGGCCGAGCGCGCCATTCGCGGCGGCGGCCGCCCGGCGCGCCTGCTGGTCCTTCCCCACGCCTCCAACGTGCTGGGGACGGTGCTCCCCGTCGCGCGGCTGGCCGAGACGGCGCGGGAGCACGGCACGCTGGTGCTGCTGGACGCGGCGCAGAGCGCGGGGCACCTGCCCGTGCGGGTGGACGAGCTGGGGGTGGACCTGCTCGCCTTCGCGGGGCACAAGGGGCTGCTGGGGCCGCAGGGGACGGCCGGGCTCTGGGTGCGCGAGGGGGTGGAGGTGGCGCCGGTGTTCTCCGGGGGGACGGGGGGCGACTCGGCCGCGGACGCCATGCCGGAGGCGTACCCGGACCGGCTGGAGGCGGGGACGCTGAACGGGCCCGGGATCGCCGGGCTGCTGGCGGGAGTGCGCTGGGTGCTGGACGCCGGGGTGGAGTCGCTGCACGCCCGCGAGGCCGCGCTCAAGGCCCGGCTGCGCCGCGGCCTGGCGGGCGTCCCCGGGGTGCGCGTGCTGTCGCCGGAGGCGCCGGGGGGCGTGGGGATCGTCACCGTGGCCGCGGACGGCGTGGAGGCGCACGAGCTGGCGCTGCGGCTGGACCGCGAGCACGGCGTGCTGACCCGCGCGGGGCTGCACTGCGCCCCGGAGGCGCACGGCGTGCTGGGGAGCCTGGAGCGCGGCGCCGTCCGCTTCTCCCTGGGGTGGGCCAGCACGGAGGCGGAGGTGGACCGCGCGACCGCGGCGGTCCGCGCGGTGTGCGGCGATTGACGGGGGCCACGGAACCGACCGTGGCCTTCGCTGCTACAACAGTCCTTTGATCTCCCGCGCGAGCGAGCCGGGAGCGACCCGAGCGGAGGGACGTGCATGGCGAGGCGACGCGGGGGCGGCCTGGCGGCCGGAGTGCTGGTGGTGCTGCTGCTGGCCGGGGGAGCGTGGCTCTTCCGGGACACGATCGCGCGGCTGCTGGGCGGCGGCCGCCCCGAGGCGACGGCGGTGTCGCCGGAGGCCGCGGCGCAGGCCGAGGAGAAGCTGGCGCGCCTGGCGGAGGACGGCGAGACCGTGCGCCTCAACGACGTGGAGTTCACCAGCCTGATGCGCTACCGGCTGCGCGACCGCATCCCCGGCGACCTGGAGTCGCCCGCGGTCGCGTTCCGCGGCGACACGGTGCGGCTGATGGCGCGCGTCCCCAGCGACCGCCTCCCCGACGTGCCGGAGCTGGGCGCCGCCCGCTCCTTCCTCCCCGACACCGCCGACGTGGACGTGGTGGGGCGGCTAGCGCCGCTGCGGAACGGGCGCACCGCCTTCGAGGTGCGGCGCATCACCTTCGCCGGCATCCCCGTCCCCGACCGCCTCTACCCCAAGGCGCTGGAGCGGATGGGGCGCCGCGACGAGCCCGGCCTGTCGCCCAGCGCGTACGCCTTCCCCCTCCCCAGCGGCGTCGGCGCCGCGCGGGTCGAGCGCGGAGAGCTGGTCCTGAGCCCCGGCTCCTGAAACACGCCCGAGTCCCGACTCCCACGACGACTGAAATGGCACGCATCCTGGTGGTGGACGACGAGCAGGGGATCCGGCACGTCCTGGCCCAGCTCCTGGAGTACGAGGACCACGAGGTCCGCACCGCGGCGAGCGCCGGCGAGGCGCTCACCCTGTTCACCGAGTTCCAGCCCGACCTCACGTTCATGGACGTGAAGATGGCGCGGATGGACGGGCTGGAGGCGCTCACCCGCATCCGCGACCTGGACCCGGCGGCGCTGGTGGTGATGATCAGCGGCCACGGCACCATCGAGACCGCGGTGGAGGCCACGCGGCGCGGCGCCTACGACTTCCTGGAGAAGCCGCTGGACACCGACCGCATCCTCCTGGTGCTGCGCAACGCCCTGCACCAGCGCGGCCTGCTCGCCGAGAACGTGCGGCTGCGCGGCGAGGTGGAGGGGCGGCACCAGATCGTGGGGAAGAGCTTCGCCATCCGGCAGCTGCTGGAGCGGGTGGAGCGCGTGGCCCCCACCGACGCGCGCGTGCTCATCACCGGCGAGAACGGCACCGGCAAGGAGCTGGTCGCCCGCGCCGTCCACAAGCTCTCCCCGCGCGCCGACAACACCTTCATCGAGGTCAACTGCGCCGCCATCCCCTCCGAGCTGATCGAGTCGGAGCTGTTCGGGCACATGAAGGGCTCCTTCACCGGCGCCTACGAGGACCGCGCCGGCAAGTTCGAGCTGGCCAACCAGGGGACGCTCTTCCTGGACGAGATCGGCGACATGAGCCACGCCGCCCAGGCCAAGGTGCTGCGCGCCCTCCAGGAGGGGCTCATCACCCGCGTGGGCGGCGCCAAGCCCATCAAGGTGGACGTGCGCGTGCTGGCCGCCACCAACAAGGACCTGGAGGAGGAGATCCGGCAGGGGAGGTTCCGCGAGGACCTGTACTACCGCCTCAACGTCATCCCGCTGCACGTGCCGCCGCTGCGCGAGCGGCGCGAGGACATCCCCCTGCTGGTGCAGCACTTCGCGGCGCAGAACGCCCGCGAGGCGGCGCTGCGGCCGCGCGGCTTCGCGCCCGAGGCGGTGGAGCAGCTGCAGCGGCTGGACTGGCCGGGCAACGTGCGCGAGCTGCGCAACACCGTGGAGCGGCTGCTGATCCTGGCCCCGCGCGACACCGTCACCGCGGACGACGTGGAGCTGCTGGTCACCGGGCAGGCGCGCGGCGGCGGGCTCTCGTCCGACCTGCTCTCGTCGCGCACCTTCTCCGAGTTCAAGGAGGCGGCGGAGCGGGCGTTCATCCTCCAGAAGCTGCGCGAGAACGACTGGAACGTCTCCGAGACGGCGCGCATCCTGGACATGCCCCGCTCCAACCTGTACAAGAAGATCGAGCGGTACGAGCTGGTGCGGGAGGAGTAGGGCGCCGTGCCTGCCTGGGTCGGATGGGCCATCGTCGCGGCCGCCTGGCTGCTGGGGGCCTTCGGGGGCGGCTGGCTGCTGGCGCTGCTCTACAAGCGGCTGCACCCGGAGCTGGCGTTCTACAAGCTGTGGGCGATGTGGGCGACCGTGCTGGCGGGGGCGGCGGCGCTGGTCATGGGGTGGGGGTTGATCTGAGGTCGTCGTTCCGCTTCGTCCGGTCTCGTGGCCCGCTCCGGAGGAAGCCCGACCCGAGCGCTGCGAGGGGCACGCCCGTCGCCGCCCCGTTCGAGTCCGTCGCGAGCAGACCCCGTCGTCACATCCGCCCCACCTCGACCAGGGCGAAGACGCGCTCCACCTCCGCGACCACGGCCAGGCGGTCCGGGCTGCGGAAGGTGTGCAGCCGGTCGCCGCGGAAGTCGCCCGCGTGGACCACGACCCGGTACGTCCCGTCCGGGCTGTCGTCGTCGCGCCTCCAGTCCACGTCCACCATCCGGCCGCGCCCCTCGTGCGTGGCCTGCAGCTGGTCCTCCAGGGTGAGCCAGTCGGGCCCCGGGTCCACCTCGTAGAACTGGTTGTAGCGGACCAGCCACCCCGGCGGCACCCGCAGCGGCTGGCGCCGGGGGAACTGCGGCGGCACGGGAACCAGCCGCGCCTCCGGCCCCTCGCGATCGACGGCGGCCGCGCAGACCCGCTCGGCCGCGAGCGCCGCCCAGTCCTGGCAGCGGGCGCACCAGAAGCGCCCGCCGTCGAGCGTCAGGCCGGAGGAGCGGCCGCACCGCCCGCAGCGGACGACGGTCACGGAGGTCTCGGTCATGGGGGTGCGCCGCGGCGCGAATTGGACGAGGAGGGGGAAGCGGCCGGACCCCGCGTCGGGGCCGCGCTCCCGGCGGACGATCCCCACCTCCCGGAGGTGGACGGGCCGGCAAAGTGGCCGCCGCGCGCCGGGGGCGCAACTCCGCGACGCCGAACGGGAGAGAGCGAGTGCCGGTCCGTTCCAGGTCCGGCCCCGGGAACGGGCGAGCCCTGGCTGACCGTCACCCGTCGGGGCCGCAGGTTGGCAGGCGGTCCCCGGCGCGGTACATTCCCGGGCTTCGGATGCCACACACCCGCTCGACATCAACGAGGAAGAGATGGCGGACAAGTTCAAGAACTTCATCGGCGGCCGGTGGGTGGAGCCCGCGACCGGCGAGTACTTCGAGAACCGGAACCCGGCGAAGCAGAGCGACCTGATCGGCCTGTTCCCGCGCTCCGGCAGGGAGGACGTGGACCGCGCGGTGGAGGCGGCGCGCAAGGGCTTCGAGGAGTGGCGCCTCACGCCGGCCCCCGCCCGCGGCGACGTGCTGCGGCGCGTGGGCGACCTGCTCAGCGCCCGCAAGGACGAGGTCGCCCGCGCCGCCACCCGCGAGATGGGCAAGGTGCTCACCGAGACCCGCGGCGACGTGCAGGAGGGGATCGACACCGCCTACTACGCCGGCGTGGAGGGGCGCCGCCTCTTCGGGCACACGGTGCCCAGCGAGCTGCGCAACAAGTGGGCGATGAGCTACCGCCGCCCCATCGGCGTGTGCGGGCTCATCACCCCGTTCAACTTCCCGCTCGCCATCCCCACCTGGAAGATGTTCCCGGCGCTGGTCTGCGGGAACAGCGTGGTCATCAAGCCGGCCGAGGACACCCCGCACACCGTGTCGCTGCTGGTGGAGATCCTGGCCGAGGCCGGGATCCCCGCGGGCGTGGTGAACCTGGTGCACGGGCTGGGCGAGGAGGTGGGGCAGGCCATCGTGGAGCACCCCGGCATCCCCGTCATCTCCTTCACCGGCTCCACCGAGACCGGGTCGCACATCGGCGCCACCTGCGGGCGCATGCACAAGCGCCTGTCGCTGGAGATGGGCGGCAAGAACGCGCAGATCGTCATGGACGACGCCGACCTGGACCTGGCGCTGGACGGCGTGCTCTGGGGCGCCTTCGGCACCACCGGGCAGCGCTGCACCGCCACCTCGCGGCTGCTCCTCCAGGACGGCATCCACGACCGCTTCGTGGAGCGGCTCACGGACCGGGCCAGGGAGCTGAAGCTGGGCTACGGGCTGGAAAAGGACGTGGACGTGGGCCCGCTGATCCACGCCGCCTCGCGCGACAAGGTGGAGCAGTACGTGGAGATCGGGAAGCGGGAGGCCACGCTGGTGCTGGGCGGCGAGCGCGCCACCGGCGAGGGCGTGGACGACGGCTTCTTCTTCCAGCCCACCATCTTCACCGGGGTGAAGCCCGGCTCGCGCCTGGCGACGGAGGAGATCTTCGGGCCGGTGCTCTCGGTGATCCGCTTCTCGGACCTGGACGAGGCGTTCCGGATCAACAACGAGGTCAAGTACGGGCTCAGCTCCTCCATCTACACGCGCGACAACATCGCCTCGTTCCGCGCCTTCCAGGAGCTGGACAACGGCATCACCTACGTCAACGCGCCCACCATCGGCGCCGAGGCGCACCTCCCCTTCGGCGGCGTCAAGCAGACCGGCAACGGGCACCGCGAGGGCGGCTGGCAGGTGTACGAGTTCTACTCGGAGACCAAGGTCTGCTACCAGGACTACTCGGGCAAGCTCCAGCGGGCGCAGATCGACAACTACGACGCGTCCCCGTACTGATGGAGAGCAGGCTCGGGCGTGCCCCCGGCTGACGACCCCCACCCGGCGGCCTGAGAGCCGCCACCATCCGGAGCACGCCGCCGCCGCCCCCTCTCCCGGCTCCGGGAGAGGGGGCGGCGGCTTTCAGGCCCCCGGACGACCCGGGCTCTCCCGCCCGCCGGCCGCGCGGAGCCCGCGGGCCTCCTCGTGGTTCATGGCGCGGCAGCGCTCCATGAAGTCCGGGACCACGCGCAGCTCCGCGTCGCCGTAGCCCCCGCATGTCTCCGCGAAGGACGCTTGCAGCGGGGCGAACAGCCCTCCCACCTTCCGCTCCACGTCCTCCCCCCACGCCGGCTGCACGATCACCCGTCGGCGGTGGTGAGCCCGGTGTGCTCCGCCAGCTCGCCCGAACCCGCAGCAGAACGCCGTTCAGCCCGGGGGCATCAAAAAGTACACGGCGAGCAGCGAGGCGGCGCCCAGGACCGCCCACAGGATCAGCCCCTGGAGCAGCGGACGCAGGCCCACGGCGCGCAGGGTGGCGCGGGAAAGGCCCGCTCCGATCAGGAAGAGCGTGAGCACCAGCCCGGCGCGCGCCACGCGCACCACGCCGTCCAGGGCCGGCAGGGCGGAGGCGGGGGCCAGGGTGCGGACCACCGCCGCCAGCAGGAAGAGCCCGATGAACCAGGGGATGCCCGCGCTCGCCGCCGCCTGCCTTCCCTCCGCGGCATAGTCGGCGCCCGGGCGGCGCACCCACGCGGCGATGCCCAGCGTCAGCGGGACGATCCAGAGCGCGCGGGCCAGCTTGAGCACGGTGGCGGAGTGCAGCGCCTCCTGCCCGTACGCGGCCGCGGCGCCCACCACCGAGCTGGTGTCGTGGATCGCCACCGCCGCCCACACCGCGAACTGCTGCTGGCCCAGGTCTAGGGCGTGCCCCACCAGCGGGAACAGGTAGAGCGCCACCGCGTTCAGCACGAACACCGTCGCCAGCGACACGCTCATCGCCTCCGGCCCCGCCCCGATCACCGGTCCCACCGCCGCGATCGCGCTCCCCCCGCAGATGCTGGTCCCCGCGGTGATCAGCACCGAGGTGTTCCGCTCCACCCGCAGCCAGCGCCCCAGCAGCGTCCCCAGCAGGAGCGCCGTGGCGATCCCCGCCACCGTGTAGCCGATCCCGCTCGCCCCGGCCTGCCACACCGCCGCCAGCGGCATCCCGAAGCCCAGCCCCACCACGCACGCCTGGAGCAGCTTCTTGGACGCTTTCCCCGTCCGCGCGGGGAAGGGGTTCCCCAGCGTGAGCGCCAGGGCCGCCCCCAGCGCCAGCGCCAGCGCGGGCGAGGCCCAGGGAGTCAGGCAGAACAGGGCGAGCGCGGCGAGCAGGACGCGGGAGGCGGTGCCGGGTGATTCGGGATTCAGGAGGAGCCGGTCCGGTGGCGGTGTCGGGAGGCGCGGTGCGGCGGGCCCCAAGATGGGGGCCCAGGAGCCGGATGTCCACTTTCCCCGGCGCGGGGAGCGGGGGAGCGCGGGGCGATCCTTGCAGTGGCGGGGTCCCGCCGCGCGCCCGGAAGGCGGGAGCAGGGGCGCGCGCGGACGACGAGTGAACCGCAAGCCAGGAGAGCCCGCACATGCCCGAGAGCGACCTCAGAGCCCGCATCCGCGAGGTGCAGCGCCCCCTCCGCGGCGCCGACGACCTGGACCCGCTCCTGGACCGCGTCGGCGACGCGCGCTTCGTCCTGCTGGGCGAGGCGTCCCACGGCACCTCCGAGTACTACACCTGGCGCCACAGCGTCACCGAGCGGCTGGTGAGGGAGAAGGGATTCTCCTTCGTGGCGGTGGAGGGCGACTGGCCCGACTGCTACCGCGTCAACCGCTACGTCAAGGGGTGGCGCGACTCCGGCGCGAGCGCAGAGGAGGTGCTGCACACCTTCGACCGCTGGCCCACCTGGATGTGGGCCAACCGCGAGGTCGTCGCCCTGGCCGAGTGGATGCGCGGGTGGAACGAGGACCGGCCGGAGGAGGAAAAGGTGGGCTTCTACGGGCTGGACGTGTACTCGCTGTGGGACTCCATGGACGCCGTGCAGAAGTACCTGCAGCGGGTGGACCCCGAGGCGGCCCGGCGCGCCCGCCGCGCGTACTCGTGCTTCGACCCGTACGGCGAGGACGTGCAGGAGTACGCCATGGCGACCGCGCTGGTGCCCACGAGCTGCGAGCAGGAGGCCGTCGCCATGCTCGCCGACCTTCGCCGCAGGGCCCCCGAGTACCGCGAGGACGGCCGCGAGGCGTACTTCAACGCCGAGCAGAACGCGCTGGTGGCCCGCAACGCCGAGCTGTACTACCGCACCATGGTGCGCGGCGGGCCCGGCTCCTGGAACGTGCGCGACAACCACATGGTGGAGACGCTGGGCCGCCTCATGGCGCACCACGGGCCGGACGCGAAGGCGGTCGTCTGGGAGCACAACACGCACATCGGCGACGCGCGCGCCACCGACATGGCGCGCTCCGGGATGGTCAACGTGGGCCAGCTCGCCCGGCAGCAGTGGGGCGACGACGACGTGGTGCTGGTGGGGTTCTCGTCGCACCGGGGGAGCGTGATCGCCGGGGAGGAGTGGGGCGCCCCCATGCAGCGGATGCCGGTGCCGCCGGCGCGCGACGGCAGCTGGGAGGCCATCTTCCACGACGCGGGGGCCGAGGACCGGCTGGTTCTCACTGACGACCTGGCCGGCGCGGAGGGATCCATGGACGCCATCGGCCACCGGGCCATCGGCGTGGTCTACAGCCCGCACGCGGAGCGCTGGGGGAACTACGTGCCCACCGTTCTTCCGTTGCGCTACGACGCGGTGCTGTACATCGACGAGACCCGTGCGCTGCAGCCGCTGCACCTAGAGACGCACGAGACGGGGGAGGCGCCGGAGACGTTCCCGTCCGGGATGTAAATAATGTGGCGGTGCAGCCGAAGGGACCGGCAGTGACTGCCGGTCCCGGAACATGCTTCCTGTGCTGCGGCGTTATCCTGCTCCTTCTGAAGGCTCAACCGGCTCTTTCCGGAGAACTCCGGTGATCGACGCGATCACCAGCGGGATCAACAGCCAACCTACTACGACATGCACCAGAGCATACGCCTGCGTGAAGAACCCCTCGGGTTTTAGTTTCTCCGTGAATGGGAACTCGATCACGGGTATGAATAGGTCCAAACTGAAGAGGGCGCGCCGGAATAGCTTTGGTGCGGGCCGCAGGTCGTCCACAGTGGACGCGGTATAAGCCTTGGAGGGCGCTACGGCCAGTAGCCGTGTCTGTACGGCACGGTCTCCAGCGGAGGCCTCGGGTTCACATTTCCAAAACACCACCGTTCCTATAGCCAGGAAGATCAGCAGAATAGGAATTACACGATAGGTCTTCACCCCGTAACCCGTAAGGTGCTTCAGCAGCCAGTCGAGCGAGCCTCGTGCCCAAGACCACTGAACGTTTCCCGCCGAGTCTCCGGCGTTCTGACGTGCATGACAACGCCCGATATAGTAGATCTCCCGCGCCTCTTCGTCGTCCCCCCCGCGGGAGTAAAAGCGTTCCATCTGGAGGTAAGGGTCGCGACTGAAGAAATCCGTGTGTTGTGCCTTCAAGAACCTGCGGGCGTGCTCTCGGGCCTTGCTGTTGGCGTTCCTGCCCCGGACCCCTTTCGTTTCCGGGCCAGCAAACATCTCGAAAGTACACTGACGGAGGTCCACAGTGGAATTATCGAACGGAAAGTCCTCCCCCCACCTGAATCGCCGTACCTTCGTGCCGTGAAAGTCCGAGTGGCCGTGCACCTTAGCCCTTGAGAGATCCAGATCACCACCCACCTTCGTTTGCTCCAAGTCCAACCCACCAGCGAACAATGCATCGTGAAGGTGGAGGTTGTTGCCTACCTGCGCGAAACGGAAGCTTGCCAGGTGTTTGGAGTCGAGAAACTTGGCCTGCCAGAACGTGCCATAGCCGAACTTGCACCCGTCGAAATGAGTAGGTCCTGCAAATTCTGTGTGGTTACAGTCGAGCTGGTAGTCGAAAGAAGCATTGGAGAACTCTACCCTGCGATAGGCGTTCTGGAATTTTGCTCCCTGGAGTGTGCCCACTAGCCCACAGCGCAATCCGTATAAGTACATCCCACCGCGGAACGTGGCGTTTCGCAAGTTAAGCATTTTCCCAAATTGGGCGCCGGCGAAATCGATATCGTGGAAGGAACTGGTGAATTGGGCTGAATCGAAGGACGCGCTAACTCCACAATCCATGCTGTTGAAGCTAGCACCGCCCTGGAACATTCCGTCTAGGAATTCCACAGACTTTATGAATCGCGCACCGCTGAAATCCACCGTTTTCGCATAGTCACCGAATCTGCACCGGTTGAACGAACCGCTTCCCTCACAGCATATGCCGGCGAACGTCACTGATCCGTGAAAGACAGTGTCATGGAAAAGTACGTCTTTCCGAAACATGGTGTGCGACTGGTGGCTGTCTCCGCCGTTGAACGCCATGTGGAAGGTACATCCTGAGAAACTCACAGCTTGGAGAAACTCACAGTAGCGTAGATCGACGGGTCCCCAGAACTCACAGTCCCGGATATCCAGCGCGCACGCGACTGTTCGATAGCGGAGGACCACTGGCCCCAGTACGATCTTACCCCGAAGGCAAAGCGGCCTGCCCTTTGCCTCAGCCTGGGTAATCCTCCGCGAGATCTGAGTTCCTCGAAGAATACGGCGGTGGGGGGGCAATGATGGTTTCATAAGTGTGCCTCCTGCCAGGAACGGAGGTGGGAGCTGATCCAAGTGTCAAAGATTAAATGGACTGCATTGCAAAGCAAGAAAATTCGGTGTCCTTCAGGTAGCCATATTGGCCAGATCGTCTCATGATGGAACGCGTCCCAAGCATGCTTGACGCAGTTCTTGGACGATCGAACTCCTGCTACCGGCTCCTAGAAGGCTGTTGAAAAAAGCGGGCGAGGAGGGCGGCTCGGCAGTAGATTGAGCGGCAGCCGGGATCGCCCTCCCCCTGACTGACTGCCCGCTCCCGATGCTCGGACGCAACGACTCCCAGCCGGC
>JBFMFL010000145.1:0-16614 GCA_040752145.1 Gemmatimonadota bacterium | reverse complement strand
GGAGGCCCGCCGCGCCGCCGCCGAGGGGCGCCTGCGCGACGCGGCGCTCGCCCTGTACCAGGCGCTGCTGCTGCGGCTGGACGCCCGCGGAGCCGTGAGGTACGACGCCTCCAAGACGCCGGGCGACTACCGCGCCGAGACCCGCGCCCGGCCCGACGCGGCGCGCGTGCTGGACGACTTCCTGCGCGGCTTCGAGCCGGTGGCCTTCGGCGGGCGGCCGCTGGACGCGTCCGGGTACGAGGCGCTGCGCCGCGCGGCCGGGCAGGGGGGCGCCCTTGGGTAGCGGGCGCGACCGGCTGCTGATGGTGGCGCTGATCGCCATCGTCGCGGTCCTGGCGCTGCTGGCCGCGCCCGCGCAGGACGGCGGGGACGCGGACCTGCGCCCTTCCACCTTCCACGACGGCGAGGCCGGCGCCCGCGCGCTGTACCTGACCCTGGAGGAGCTGGGCGTGCGCGTGGACCGCCGCCTGGCCCCGTACGTGGACGCGGAGCCGCTGCGCGGCGGACCCCTGGTGCTCATGGCCCCGGCCGAGCCGCCCACCCCGGAGGAGCTCCGGGCGCTGCGGGCCTGGGTGGAGGGCGGGGGGACGCTGCTCTACGTCGCCCGCCCGGGCGACCCCACGCTGAAGGAGTTCGGGCTGGCGCTCGCCGACCTGGCGCCGGACTCGCTGCGCGGCCCGGCGCGCCTGGCCTGGGGCGGGCGGACCGCCACCCCGGCCATGCACCCGGTGTCGCTGGAGACCGGGCCGGTGCGGGGCTTTCGCCGCGCCTTCGCGGACACCTCCGCCGCCTGGGAGCGGTTCGGGGCGGACGCGCTGTTCACCACCTCGTCCGGCGACGCCACGGTGCTGGCGTTCGGGGTGGGGGAGGGCGGGGTGGTGGCCTGGAGCGACGCGGAGCCGCTGCGCAACCGCTCGCTGCGCCGGAGCGGCGCGGCGCTCGCCTTCGCCCGCGCCGCCGCGCTGTCCGTGTCGCGCGGCGACACGGTGGCGCCCAGCTACGGCGACACGCTGTGGTTCGACGAGTACCACCAGGGCTACTACGGCGGCGGCAGCGCCGTGTCCGCCACCCTCCGCTTCCTGCGCGACCGGCCCGCCGGGCACCTGGCGCTCCAGCTGGGCGCGGCCGCCCTGCTCCTCCTGCTGGCCGCCGGGTGGCGCTTCGGCGCGCCCGGCCCGCCGCCGCTCGCCGCTGGAGCACGTGGAGGCGCTGGCCGGCGCCTACCGGCAGGCCGGCGCCCGCGCCACCGCGCGGCGGCTCCTCCTGTCCGGGCTGGCGCGCCGGCTGGGGCGCGCCGGGCCCCGCGATGCCCGCGGCGAGGGCGAGCTGCTGGAGCGCCTGGGAGAGCGCCTCCCCGTGGGCCGCGAGGCCGCCCGCGCCGTGCGCGACGAGTGGGCCAGGGGCGACCGGGCGGACCTGGTGGCCCTGTCCCGCGACGTGGACCGACTCCTTTCCGAGGTGAAGCGAACGTGACGACCCTGATTCCCGACGCCGCGGCCTCCGACCGCGCCGTGGAGGTGCTGAACCGGCTGCGCGGCGTGGTGCTGGGGCAGGACGCGGTGCTGCGACAGATGCTGGTGGCGCTGCTGGCCGGGGGGCACGCCCTGCTGGAGGGCGTTCCCGGCACGGCCAAGACGCTGGCGATCCGCTCGCTCGCCATGGCGCTGGAGCTGCGCTTCGGGCGCGTGCAGTTCACCCCGGACCTGATGCCCACCGACCTGGTGGGGGTGAACATGCTGGACGAGAGCCGCCGCGAGTTCGTCTACCACCCGGGGCCGGTGTTCACCGACCTGCTCCTGGCCGACGAGATCAACCGCGCCCCCGCGAAGACGCAGGCGGCGCTGCTGGAGGCCATGGCCGAGCGGCAGGTGACCACCGACGGGGTGACGCGCCCGCTCCCCCCGGCGTTCACGGTGTTCGCCTCGCAGAACCCGGTGGAGTACGAGGGCACCTACCCGCTCCCCGAGGCGCAGCTGGACCGCTTCCTCCTCAAGATCGTCATCGGCTACCCCGGCGAGGACGCGGAGCGGGCCATCCTGGACCGCTACGCCGACGGCTTCAGCGCGGACCGGGCGGAGAGCTACGGCGTGGAGCCGGTGATGACCGCGGCGGAGCTGCTGGCGCTGCGCCGCTCCGTGGCCGCGGTTCACGTGGAGCCCGCGGTGCGCGACTACGTCACCCGCATCGTCCGGGCGACGCGCGAGGAGCCCAGCTTCGCCCTGGGCGCCAGCCCGCGCGCGGGGGTGGCCCTCTTCCTCGCCTCCCGCGCCGAGGCGCTGCTCGCCGGGCGCGACTTCGTCACCCCGGACGACGTCAAGACGCTCGCCCTCCCCGTGCTCCGCCACCGGGTGATGCTCACCCCCGAGGCCGAGGTGGAGGGGATGACCGCGGACGAGCGTATCTCCGCGCTGCTCCAGACGCTCCCCGCCCCGCGCGACTGACCGCCCGTTCCCGGAGGCACGACCATGAAGAAGCTGCTCGCGCTCGCCCTCGCCGCGGTCCTGGGGCTGCTGTTCGTCCTGAACCCGTCCGAGGAGAAGCACCGGGAGCGCTTCGGCGAGGCGTTCCGCGCCGACCACCCGGTGCTCAGCCTGTTCGGGGCGGACCGGGTGGCGCCGTCGCTCCTCTCGTACCGCAGCTACGGCGTCGCGTCCGTGGGCCGCGTGGGCGACCATGTGGCCACGGTGGGCGTGCTGGGCACGGTGCGCGTCCGCGAGCTGGACATGGAGAAGCTGGGCCAGGAAGCCGGCGCGCAGGGGAAGCAGGGCGTCAAGGAGTTCCTGGACGGGGTGCGCGAGAGCGTGGAGGCGGAGGGCCAGGGCGGGCGGTGAGTGCGCCGGGAGCCGGTTAGGAACCGCTGCAGGCGATCTCGGTATGATCCGCACTGATTCCCGCAGTCAACCTGAAACGTGAGCGGCGTATGAATGGCAGCGTGAAAGAACAGGCGATCCGGGCGATCGAGCAGCTTCCGTCCGATGCCGGTTTCGACGCGGTGATGGAACGGCTCTATTTCCTGCACAAGGTGGAGCGTGGCCTCCGGCAGATCGAGGATGGTCAGACGGTTTCGCACGAGGAAGCGAAGCGGCGGCTCGGTCGCAAGTGAGCGTCGTCTGGTCCGAACAGGCGCTCTCCGACGTGATGGAGATCCGTGACTTCATCGCTCGGGACGCGCCGCGCTTCGCTGATCTGTTCGTCGACCGCATCTTCGAGGCTGTGGAGCGGTTGACCGACTTTCCCCTGTCTGGTCGGCAAGTCCCTGAATTCGGGCGTCCGGACGTGCGCGAAGTGCTGCTCGGCAGCTACCGGATCGTATACAGGATACATGAGGACAGAGTGGCGATTTCCACCGTCTTCCACACCGCACGACTGCTGGAGCCCGGTGATGTTCCGGGTCTGACCTGAGCTTCAGACCGGTTTGCACCCCCTGCACCTCGACAGTGTGCCGGCGACCTCGATTGCCGGCGGAGTCCCCCGCACGGCTTCCGGTAAGTCGTTGCGGGGGTTATATTTCAGCACTTAGAAATACATAGCCCTCCGGGGTGTTCGGATCGTACCTCGAACCACCGTCTCCATGACGCTTCATCTTTCCCGGCGCCTGCTCCCGGGCGTGCTCGGCCTCGGCGTGCTCGCCGCGGCCGCGGCCCCCCAGCTCCAGGCGCAGTCCGCCGCGGCGCCCGCGTCGTCGGCCGCCCGCACGCCCGTGCTCGGCATCGACACGGCCGGCTTCGACCGCGGCGTCCGCCCGCAGGACGACTTCTTCCACTACGTCCACGGCGGGTGGCTCAAGACCGCGCAGATCCCGGCCGACCGCTCCAGCCTGGGCAGCTTCGACCTGCTCGGCGAGCAGAGCAACGCCGCCATGCGAGCGATCATCGAGCAGGCCGCCGCCAACCCGGACAAGCGGCCCGGCAGCGAGCTGCAGAAGGTGGGCGACCTGTACCGGAGCTACATGGACACCGCCGCCATCGAGGCGGCGGGGATCCGGCCCGTGCAGGGCCAGCTCGCGCAGGTCGCCGCGCTGTCCGACCGCCGGCAGCTCCCGGAGCTGTTCGCCGCGCTCGCGCGGGTCGGCGTGCAGACCCCGTTCGGCTTCAGCGTCCGCCAGGACCCCAAGGTCGCCACGCGCTACATCGCCGCGGTGAGCCAGGGCGGGCTGGGGCTCCCGGACCGCGACTACTACCTGAAGCAGGACGCGAACTTCCAGGAGACCCGCGCCGCGTACGGGCGCTACGTGGAGACGCTGTTCCGCCTGGCCGGCCAGCCCGATCCCGCCGGCGCCGCCCGGAACGTGGTCGCGCTGGAGACCGCGCTCGCCGGCCGCCACTGGGAGCGCGCCCGCTCGCGCGACCGCGAGGCCACCTACAACCTGCGGACCGCGGCCGAGCTGGACCGGCTCACCCCCGGCTTCTCGTGGACCCGCTTCCTGCAGGCCGCCGGGGCCGAGAAGACCCCCGGCGTGGTGGTGTCGCAGCCCGACTACCTGCAGGCCATGGACAGCATCCTGGGGCGCACGCCGCTCCCCGTGGTGAAGCAGTACCTCGCCTACAAGGTGCTGGACGACGCCGCGGCCGTGCTGCCGCGCGCCTTCGCGCAGGCCCGCTTCGACTTCCGCGACCGGGTGCTGTCCGGCGTCCAGGCGCCGCGCCCGCGCTGGAACCGCGCGGTGGGCGCGGTGAACCGCAACCTGGGCGAGGCGGCCGGCCGCCTGTACGTGGAGCGCCACTTCACGCCCGCGCAGAAGGCCCGCATGGAGACCATGGTGGCGAACCTGCTCGCCGCCACCCGGGAGGGGATCGACCGGCTCGACTGGATGAGCCCCGCCACCAAGGCCGAGGCCAAGGCCAAGCTCGCGAAGTTCACCGTCAAGATCGGCTACCCGGAGCGCTGGCGCGACTACTCCAGCCTGGAGGTCCGCCCCGGCGACCTGGCGGGCAACCTGCGGCGGGCCAGCGAGTTCCGCTTCGCCGAGATGGTCGGCCGGCTGGGCAGGCCCATCGACCGGGGCGAGTGGGGGATGACCCCGCAGACGGTGAACGCGTACTACAGCAGCACGATGAACGAGATCGTGTTCCCGGCCGCCATCCTCCAGCCGCCGTTCTTCAACCCGGACGCGGACGACGCCGTCAACTACGGGGCGATCGGCGCGGTGATCGGGCACGAGATCAGCCACGGCTTCGACGACCAGGGCTCGCGCTCCGACGGCGAGGGCAACCTGCGCAACTGGTGGTCGGACGCCGACCTGGCCGAGTTCAAGACCCGCGGCGACGCGCTGGTGGAGCAGTACGGCGCCTTCGAGCCCGTCCCCGGCACGCGCATCAACGGGCGGCTCACGCTGGGCGAGAACATCGGTGACCTGAGCGGCGTCACCATGGCGTACAACGCCTACCGGCGCTCGCTGGGCGGCAGGGAAGCCCCCGTGATCGCGGGCTTCACCGGCGACCAGCGGTTCTTTCTGGGGTTCGCGGGGATCTGGCGGGCAAAGGAGCGCGAGGCGGCGCTCCGGCAGCAGCTGCTCAGCGACCCGCACTCGCCGGGCGAGTTCCGCACCAACGTGCCGCTGCGCAACATGCCGGAGTTCTACGCCGCGTTCGGCGTCGAGGAGGGCGACGGCATGTACCTGCCGCCCGAGAAGCGCGTGAAGGTCTGGTAAGCGGTTCTGTCGTCATGATCCGAGCGGGGCCTGGAGTGTTCTCTCCAGGCCCCGCGTTTTTTCCGGGCCCGCAACGACACTTCGCACGGGCTGTGCGGAACCGGTCCGTGCGCTACATTGATGGGGTGCCCACCGAAGGAGGTGTTCCGTGGTGAAACTCGCAGTGGAGCTCGCCGAGGCGGAGACGAGCCTCGCCGAGCTGGTACAGAAGCTGGGGAGCGGCACCGAAATCCTCATCACCCGCGACGGCCTTCCCGTCGCGCGGCTCGTCCCTGCAGGCGAGGCCGAGCCGGACCGTGTGCCGGGGAGCGCGAAGGGGCTGTTCACTGTGCCGGACGACTTCGACGCGCCGCTGGAGGACTTCCGGGAGTACACGTGAACCGATGCGCGTCCTCCTCGATACGCACGCCTTTCTCTGGTTCATCACCGCGGACGCGCGGCTCAGTGACCACGCGCGACAGGTTCTCTCCACGGGTGGCAACCAGGTGCTGCTCAGCGTTGCGAGCGTATGGGAGATCGCGATCAAAGTCGCGATCGGACGACTCCCGCTGCCGCTGCCGCTCGACACGCTCATTCCCGACCAGCTCCGCCTGAACCGGATCGAGCTCCTGCCGATCTCGCTCGATCACGCGCTCGGTGTCGCGCACCTCCCACTGCACCATCGCGATCCATTCGACCGGCTCTTGATCGCGCAGGCGATCCGGGAAGGGATTCCCCTGGTGAGCGCGGACCAGGCGTTCGACGCGTATTCGGTCCAGCGGCGCTGGTAAGGCCCCGCCCACTCCCCCACACCACTTCCCGTGCCCCTTCCCACCCGCCGCTTCCTCGCGCTCCTCGCCGCTGCGTCGCTCCTGTTCCTGCTGGACGCGCGAGTTGCGCTCGCGGCCGATGCCGTGCTGCTCCTCCTGGCCGCGGCGGACGCGCTGGGCGTGCCGCGCGGCGGCCGGCTGCGGGTGGAGCGGCGCGCGCCGGACCGCATCGCGCTGGGGGGGACGGCGGAGGTGCGGCTGCGGGTCGTCAACGCCACGGAACGGGCGGTGCGCGTGCGGGTGACGGACGACCTGCCGGCGCTGCTGGAGCGGGAGGGGGACGAGGTGCGGGAGCTGCTGGTGCCGGCGCGGCGGGAGGCGGACGTGCAGTACCGGGTGGCGGCGCGGGAGCGGGGGGACGCCGCGTACGGCGACGTGCACCTGCGCGTGGCCGGGCCGCTGGGGCTGGTGTGGGTGCAGCGGCGGGAGCGCCGGGCGGACCCGCTGCGGGTGCAGCCGGGGGTGCTGGAGGTGAGGAGGCACCGGCTGCTGGGGATGCGGCACCGGCTGCGCGACGCCGGGATCCGCAGCATCCGGCAGCGGGGCGAGGGAGGGTCGTTCGAGTCGCTGCGCGACTACGTGCGCGGCGACGACCCCCGCACGCTCGACTGGAAGGCCAGCGCCCGCCGCGCCACCCTCACCATCCGCCAGTACGAGGCCGAGCGGCGGCAGAACGTCCTGCTCGCCATCGACGCGGGGCGGCTGATGACGCAGCGCATCGGGGGGCGGGCGCGCATCGACCACGCGCTCTCCGCCGCGCTGCTCCTGGCCGACGTCGCATCGTCGCACGGCGACCGGGTGGGGCTGCTGGTGTTCGCCGACCGGGTGGAGCAGTACCTGCCGCCCTCGCAGGTCACGCTGTCGCGGCTGGCGGACGCGCTGGGGAGCGTGCAGGCGCGCATGGTGGAGCCCAACTACCCCGCCGCCTTCACCTACCTGGCCAGGCAGCTCCGCCGCCGCTCGCTGCTGGTGCTGTTCACCGACGTCATCGACGCCGAGGCTTCCGGCGCCCTGGTGAGCCACCTGATCCGCTCCGCGCGGCGCCACCTCCCCCTCGCCGTCGCCATCCGCAACCCCGAGCTGGAGGCCGCCGCCACCGCGCCCGCCGCGGACGAGCCGGCGGTGTTCCGCCGCGCCGCCGCCGAGGAGCTGCTGGAGGCGCGCGCCGCGGCGCTTGCCGCCATGCAGCGCGCCGGGGTGCTGGTGGCCGACACGCGGCCGCAGGACGCCGTCCCCGCCGTGGTCAACCGCTACCTGGAAGTGAAGAAGCGGGCGCTCCTGTAGATCGCCCGCCCCCGGCCGCGCGCTCAGCCCTGCTGCTGCGAGGCGCGCCGCCGGTTCTCCTCGCGCTCCAGCTTCTGGCGCAGCGAGTCGGTGGAGCTGCGCAGGTGGTTGCGCGCCGGCATCAGGTACTCGCGCACCTGCTCGCGGTCGTGGACGGGGAGCCGGGACCCGCGGCCGACCGCCTGGTCCAGGAGCTCCAGGGCGTCCAGGGCAAGGCCCAGGACGTCGTCCAGGTGGTGCGCGGCGGGCTTGACGTTGTGTGGCATTGATTGCAGGCGAGTACGGGAACGGCGGACATTGCGCCCGCCTCCGGCCAATCCGGTGCGGTACAAGATTGCGCGGAACCGGCCCGCTGTCAACTATGTCCACTATTGTCCAGTGCACACCGCCCGAAACGAGTGGAGCCCCGGCGCGGTTCGCCGGGGCTCCGAATCGCCTGTCTCCCGCGGTCCAGCGCCGCGCTACGCCGGCTGCCCCGCCTCGGCCAGCAGCTCGGAGACGCGGAAGAGGGTCAGCACGCGGTGCCCGGCCCGCTCGATCGCCTCCCGGCCGCCCCCCTCGCGGTCCACCAGCGCGAGCACGCCCATCACCTCGCCGCCCTCGGCCCGCACCGCCTCGATCGCCCGGAGCGCGCTCCCGCCGCTGGTGACGACGTCCTCCACCACCACCACCCGGTCGCCCGCCGCGAAGCACCCCTCGATCCGCCGCCCCGTGCCGTGGTCCTTGGGCTCCTTGCGGACCGAGAAGGCGTTCACCGGCCGCCCCGCGATCCACGAGGCGTGCGCCACCGCGTACGCCACCGGGTCGGCGCCCATGGTGAGCCCGCCCACCGAGGCGGGGGCAAGCCCCTCCCTCTCCAGCAGCTCCAGCCCCAGCCGGCCCACCAGGAACTGGCCCTCCGCGTGGGTGGTGGTGGTGCGGCAGTCGATGTAGTAGCTGCTGCGCGCGCCCGAGGCCAGGACGAAGTCGCCCAGGCGCAGGGAGCGCTCCAGCAGCAGGCGGAGCAGGCGGTCGCGGTCGCTCACGGCATTTCCGGTCTCGGGGTGGGGATCTCGATCCACTCTTCCAGCGTCCTGGGCACGGGGTAGGGGTCGCCGAACGCCTCGTGCAGCGACATGATGGCCGCCAGCGCCGCGGGGTCCTCGCGCAGGTCCGCCTCCGTGCCGAACTCCAGGAACTCCAGGTACAGGTCCGGGACCGCGGCCGCGCGGAAGCGCCAGGCGTGGGCGCCGCGCGCCGTGGCCGCGGCGTGCAGCAGCCCCCAGGCGGCGTCGTACTCGTCGCGGCGCTCCGGCCCCACGGAGCGGCGGATGCTCACCAGCCGCCTCTCCCGCTCGGGCGTGCTCACGTGCGCCCCTCCCTGCGCGGCCGGGCGCGGCGCAGCAGCTGCCCGATCACGAACGCCCCCACCCGCGACAGCGGCGAGGGGCGGAAGCGCGCGGCGAAGCGCTGCGGCCCGCGGATCAGCAGGTCCACCTCGGTGGGGCGCAGCCGGCGGCTCCTCACGGCGAAGTGCAGGCGGTCCATCTCGTCGCGCAGCTCCGCGGCGGCCTTGCGGTCGCCGGTCCACACGATGCGCTCCGCCGCCTCGCGCGCGCGGTCCAGCAGGAACTGCGCGCGCAGGTACTCCCGCGGCCTCACCTCGCCGCCCGCCCGCACCGCGTCGTGGTACTCGTCGGCCAGCTCCTCCAGCAGCTCGTCCAGCACCACGGCCCAGGTGGAGGGCTGGTCCAGCTCGCTGGCCTCCATCCCCCGCGCCACGATGCGGTCCACGGCGCGCTTGAAGCGCAGCGTGGCCTCCACCACCCCGTCGTCGTCCTCGGGCAGCTCGGCCAGGAAGTCCACGATGGCGTCGTACACCCGCGCCGCGGCCACCGCGTCCAGCGCGTCGATCTGGTCCACCAGGTCGCTGACGCGCGCGACGATCCCCTCCCGGAAGCGGTCCGCCGCCACCGGGCGGTGCTCCAGGTAGTGGCCGATCTCGGCGTCGATCAGGGCCTCCAGGATGACCAGCTTCGCGTAGGTGTCGGCCTTCATTCGCCCTGCTCTGGGTGTACGGTTCCGCCCCGTTTCCGGCGGCAGCCTCCAAACCTCTCCCCGCTCCGGTGCCGAGTCAAGTCACGGTTCTCTGAACGGCTTTGAACTGCGGGTTCGGGCGTGCCCCTCGCTGGCGCTCGGGTCGGGCTTCGGCTCCGTAGGCGAGCAAACAACGCTCGCCAACGGAGTCGAGCCCGCGCAAACTGCCGCGCGGTCTCGCCCCTTCGGGCCGAAATCCCTCACGCGGGGCTCTCGCTGGCGTCCGCCGGGGGCCCCCCACCCCGGCGCTGCGCGCCGCCCCTCCCCCGCAAGTGAGGGAGGGGAGAACTGCTTGCTCCACCTGTAGTTGCCCCCTCTCCCAGAATTGGGAGAGGGTGGCGAGCCTCAAGCGAGCCGGGTGAGGGCCCGCCGTTCGCAGGCTGTTCCCTGTTCCCTGTTCCCTGTTCCCTGTTCCCTGTTCCCTGTTCCCTCGCACTTCCGCACTTTCGCACTTTCGCACTCCTCCGGGGTACACGGCTCCCGTGCGCCCGCGGGGCGCGCGCACGCGAAACCCCGGCCGTCAGCGAGATCCCGATGAGCGCAGCACCCGGACCCGTCGGCCGCCTCCGGGCGGTGTTCCTGCTCTGCCTGCTGCTGGGGCTCGCGGGGGCGGCGCGCGCGCAGGAGGGCGTGGTCGCGGGGCGGGTGCTCGATCCCGAGGGGGCGCCGGTGGCGGGGGCGGCGGTGCGGCTGCTGCGCGCGGAGGGGGCGCAGCTGCGGGCGGGGGCCAGCGACGAGGCGGGGGCGTTCCGCTTCGAGGGGGTGCCGGCGGGGCGCTGGCGGGTGCGGGCGGAGCGGCTGGGCTTCGCGGCGGCCGAGGCCGAGGTGCGGCTGGCGGCGGGGGAGACGCGGCGGGTGGAGCTGCGGCTCTCCGGCGCCGCGGCGGTGGAGGTGGAGGGGATCGAGGTGCGCAGCACGCGCGACACGCAGCGCGAGCGGGCCCGCTTCGAGACGGAGGCCGGCGTCACCACGCGCGTCATCACCGGGCGCGAGCTCAAGGTGCTCCCCGGCCTGGCCGAGGCCGACGTGCTGCGCGCCATCGAGGTGCTGCCCGGCGTGGTCTCCACCTCCGACTTCTCCAGCGCCTTCCACGTGCGCGGCGGCTCCGCCGACCAGAACCTGATCCTGCTGGACGGCTTCCCCGTCTTCAACCCCTTCCACCTGGGCGGGCTGTTCAGCGTCTTCAACTCGGACGTGGTCGCCCGCGCCGAGCTGCTGGCCGGCGGCTTCGGCGCGGAGTACGGCGGGCGCGTGTCGTCCGTGCTCAACGTGGAGACCCGCGACGACGCGGAGGGGATCAGCGGCGAGGCCGGCGTGTCGCTGCTGGCGTCGCGCCTGGCGCTGCGCGCCGCGCTCCCGGCGCTGCTCGGCGGCGGGGGGGGGATGGCGTACGTGTCGGCGCGGCGCTCGTACTTCGACGTCATCCTCCCCGAGCCGGTCCGCTTCCCCTACCACCTCACCGACCTCCAGGCCGGCGCCGTGATGGGGACGCCCGGCGGCGGCACGCTGCGCTTCACCGGCTACCACGGGCGCGACGTGCTGGACCTCAGCGACTTCGACCCGCCCGGCGAGGACGACGACGCGGGCGACGTGCTGCGGGTGCAGTGGAACTGGGGCAACGACGTGGCGGGGGTGCGCTGGAGCCAGCCGCTGGGCGCCTGGGTGGCGGACACGCGGCTGGGCTTCTCCAGCTTCGGCGAGACGCTGGGCTTCGTCGACTTCGCGGACACGCGCTTCTCGTCGCGCATCCAGCAGCTCACCCTGCGCAGCGACTTCGGCCGGGACTGGTCGCCGCGCTTCGGGGTGCGGCTGGGGGCGGAGGGGAACCGCCTGGACTACCGCAACCGCAGCACGGCCGGCGGCACGGACTTCTTCTTCGCCGAGGACGACGGGGTGCTGGGCGCCGCCTACGGGCAGCTCCGCTGGCGCCCGAGCGACACCTGGATCGTGGAGCCGGGCGTGCGCGCGGACGTGTGGCGCGCGCAGGAGACCACGCACTCCACGCTGTCGCCGCGCCTCTCGGTGAAGCGCTTCTTCGGGCGGGAGCGCGACGGGGCCGTGAAGCTCGCCGTGGGGCGCTACACGCAGTTCCTGCACTCCCTGCGCGACGAGTCGTTCCCGCTCTCCAACGACACCTGGATCGTGGCGGACGCCGGCATCCCCGCCGTGGTCTCGGACCAGGCGCAGGCGGGGGTGGAGCGGTACTGGGGCGAGGCGTGGTACGCCTCGGCCGAGGCGTACTACCGGCGCTTCCGCGGGGTCACGGCGGTCAACTTCGCGGACGATCCCAACGACGACGCGGACAACCTGCTGGAGGGGGAGGGGCGCTCGTACGGGATGGACTTCATGGTGCGTCGCACCACGGGGCGGCTGCGGGGGTGGGCCGCGGTGTCGCTGCTGCGCGCCCGGCAGACACTCCCGGACCCGCTGGCGGAGGGGTGGAGCGACGTGCCCGCCACGGAGACGTACCCGCCGGTCTACGACCGCCGGGTGGACGTGGACCTGGTGCTCCAGTACGACCTCCCCTGGAAGCTGGAGGCGGGGGCGCGCTGGAACTACGGCTCGGGCATCCCCTACACGCGGCCGCTGGGGCAGTACGTGGACTGGGACTACGACCTCAGCTCCGGGGAGTACCGCGTGGTGCGCCGCTCGCCGCAGGACGAGGAGGGGCCGGCGCCCTTCGCGGTCGTCCTGGGGCCGCGCAACGGGGAGCGCTACCCGGCGTACCACCGGCTGGACCTGTCGCTGCGCCGCACCTTCCGGCAGCGCTGGGGCACCGCGACGCCGTACCTCCAGGTGCTCAACACGTACAACAAGCGGAACCCGTTGTTTTACTTTTATCATTTTGACAACGAGCAGCCGACTCGCTCGGGGATCTCCATGTTCCCGGTTCTTCCGACGGTTGGGGTGGAAGTGTCGTTCTGACCTCCACCAGATCCCACTCGCGGTGGCCAACCTGCCTGGTGTCCCCGCGCGAGCCGCGTAGCTCCACCTGCATCCCGATGTCCTCTCCGGGCAGGGTTGCGAGGAAGACGACCAGCTTCTTGCGAGCGGACCTCTGCCCCACGTTCTTGGACCGCCGCTGAACGCTGCCCTTCGGCTTCCGGGCCGTCTTCTCGAAGTCGATCAGCACGGCATCTACCCACCAGTCGAGGATTGCCCTCCGGCTGCCAACGTCCCCGCTTCGCCACCGCCTCAACACCGCGTCCGTCTCGTCCAGCCTCTCCAGTATGCTGGCGCGGCGTGCTGCCGAACCTTCCTGCATTGCGGCAGCCTCCTCGTACTCCCCCACAGCCGCTGCGTGCTGGTCCTGTAGCGTCTTGAGGTTCCGCAGGAACAGTTCGTCGGAGATCCCCTCGCCGCGCCCGCTCGTCATTAGCTGCATCGTCCGCTCCTGCGCCGCCTCGATGCGGGCGACCTCCTTCCGGGCGTCCTCCAGCCGCCGCTGCTGCGCCCCCGCGAACTCGTCCCCGGTGGCCAGCATCTGCTCTATCCGCTGCCTGAACTCCGGCGAGCCGCGCTCCGAGGCGATCAGTTCCAGCACCGCGTTCTCTACCTCGTCCGCGTCCACGACCCAAGTCTGGCAGCCTGCCTCCACCATGCGGTCCCGGACCTCCCGCCGCAGGCTGTTCACCCGGGGCGAGATGTGCCGGTACCGCCGGTGAACGGTTCCGTCCGGCTGCCTCAGGTCGGTTCCGGCGAGATAGACACCGCAGCGTGCACACATGGCGGGGACCGCGTAGGAGCTAACTCCCTTCCGGGTCCGTCGCCGGACCTTGGTCGTGTCCGTCTCCAGCTTCCGCTGTACCGCGTTGAACAGATCCACCGGAACGAGAGGCTCCCACTGTGCGTCGATGACCTCGACCCGTACCTCCCCCGTATCCTCGTTGTCGTGCTCGTAATGCAGCTTCCCGACGAGCGCCGCGTTCGTGAGGATCTTTCGGATGTGCTGCGCCGTCCAGCGCGGAAGCCGTCCGTCCTTCGTGCGTCCGGTGTAGTAGTTCGGGACTCCACGCTGCTCGAAGTCTGCCGCGACCGCGACGAGAGAGGCACCCTCCAGAACCATCTCGGCGGCCCTGATCCAGTTCGGCAGCTTGGTCTCGTCCACGGCGAGCAGTGACCCTCCGTTGTACGCTCGCGTTCCGGGGAGCAGTTGCCCGGTCTCAGGATGGATGCGCTTGGCCGGGAACGGCGGTGGCCCACCCATCCAGCGCCCCTTACGGAGCCAGTCCAGTCGGCCCCGCCGGACCTCGCGGGAGAGGTTCTGCGACTTCTGGCCAGCGATGAAGACCTCGATCCCTTCCTTGAGGAAGTGCGCGAGCGGGTCGTCCGACTTGCTCTCCGTAGTGAACGCCACGTCCCACCCGGCGTCCTCCAGCCGGTAGACCCATCGGTAGAACCCTTTGGGGTCCACGCTGGCGATCTTGCCACGCTCGTCCTTCCTTACTGACCGCCCCCACCGGGAGTGGTCGTAGACCTCGATCCGCCCACGCGCGCCACCCGACTGCGGATTAGCCAAGCAGTAGTCGATCATCTGCCGGAATGCGGGCCGGTTGAACGTGGTCCCGCTCTTGTCGTCGCGGAACCAGAGGTTCCTGAACTCCTCCGGTACCGGGCCGAAGTGCTTATCGCACTCGTCGTACTGCTGTTCGTGTGATGCGACCTGCCGGTCAGCCTGCTCCGTGCTCTTCCGTGTGTAACGGATGCGGGGGCCAGCACCGCCCCCCTTACGAACCTGAATCATGCTTGATCCTCCTCTGACGTGAGCACCTGAAACAACGCTTCCATGTACTGGCGGAACACCGCCGGATTCTCCTCGCGGTCTTGGCGCTTGTTACCGATGACCCGTTGCACCTGCGACCGCACGAACTGAGAGAGATGGAGAACTCCACTGAACCCTACGGGGATGGCCCCTGCCTGCGTGTTCGACACTTTCACTGCCCAACTTTCACGATGTAGCGCCTCCGATAGCACACGCTTTCGGGCGCACGCCAACCGACGTGCGTGCCCTTTACCTCAACTGGCCTCCTGTACAGGACAGAATCGGGGGTCCGTTCGATTCGTTGCCAGAGGTCCGCCTACCCGCGTGCGAATGGTGAGCCGTGCGCAACCCCTACGGTCACTTACTTCTGCGCTCATCGTTCTAGGACACTCTGCATGATGGGGACTGCCTGAGCCATGCTCCACGCATATGTGAGCAGTTCCATCAGGGGCCATCCGCCCCCCCCACCCGTACAAAATCGCTCTTGTCCTCTGCTGTTTATGCCCCCTTGGGGGCGCCTCAACTGGCGTGCAGGACCCCCTCCCGTGACCCGGACCCCCTACCGGGGTTTTCAATTTGAACAGCGCCGATGACGCTAACCTATAGGCATAGTGTGACTTATGTTCTTACCCGCTGTCCGGGTGGACCCCCTACCCCCTACCTGTGGTGAAGGGAACCCCCGGCCAGATTCCTCCGACCGGGGGTAGTTGCTTCCAAGCTTTATGCGGCGGCTTCGGTTGGATTCCCGCTCGGTGTAGGCGTTCCCGATGGCATCATCGCATCACCCCTACGGGGTGTGATGCTTCTGATGTCATCCGGGGAGTGCGCACAGTGGTACCGCTTATTGGAACCTTGGGTTACCAGCCCCGCATTGAGGACCGCCGTGCGGTGGCGGTCGAAGCTACCGGGTGGGATTCCTGCCTCCTTGGCCAGCCGCTTCCACTCTCCGTGAGTTAGGGGTGTCATGGGTAGAACCTCGTGGCACAACAGATCGCGCTCCGTCAACTCATGTCCGGAGTCCTCTCGACCGTTCACCGGACCCTTCGTGAGCGGAACGAGAACGCCAGACACACCGTACTCCTCGAACCGGAAGTGCATTGGTGTGAACTCGGGCGCATCCTTCATTTTGAGGCACCGGAGCGTGATCGAGTCGGCACTGCGCGTAATTGCCATCAGCATGTCTACAGCCCCTCGTAGGGCGATGCTGCCCCGTTCAGCCTTTCCGGTCTTGTTCGTATGGTGTATGAGGAGCACCGTGGCCCCTGTCTCACGCCGTAGCCGATCAACCGCCCCGACGAGCAGACTCATCGATTTCGCACTGTTCTCGTCCTCTCCCACGAAGCACCGAGAGAGGGTGTCTACGACGATTAATACCGGGTCAACGTTCTTCTCCCGGAGAAGCGATAGAAACCTCTCAACCTCTCGGGAGTCGAGTAGCTGTACGGGGTCTGGAAACAGGTGGAACGCCGCGCCGTCCTCCGTGCCTTTGGCGGACCTCCAACTCGGAACGCGGAGTTTGTACCCGCTCGCCCCTTCTGCCGCCACATAGACGACGGGACCCTGCTTTACTGCTCGCCCGGCCCACTCGCATCCCGTGGCCACAGACATAGCAAGGTCGACCGCAAGGAAGGATTTGTAGGTCCCCGGAGGCCCATGTAGCTCTGCAAATCCAGCTTCGGGGATTATCCCCTCAATCAGCCACGTAGGGTCGGGGAGCGCGCTCAACTCCGCCTCATCGAGTAGGCGAAATCGGGTCACCACCCGCGCCCCATCAGTGGAATCAAACGAGAGAGCGTCCGCTACGTTCTCCCTGTCAATTGATCCGGTGTGCGTCCTTTCCACGTCGTTCAACTCTGTTCGAAGGTCTGAGGGTACAGGGCGCTTGTGCCCTGCACCTATTTACTTCAACCCGGATCCTGCACGGGTTGAGGTCGGCTGAGGCAGGGGCAGGATGCAGAACACCGCCTGGAGCCATAGGTTGAGGGAACTTCCTGGCAGAAGTATTCCACCCAACCATAGGCACCCAGACGGTG
>JBFMFL010000144.1:0-16659 GCA_040752145.1 Gemmatimonadota bacterium | reverse complement strand
GACCCCAGCCCCAGCGCGAACCCCGCCCCGATGCGCCGCCAGGCCACGCGGCGCGGGTCGATCCCCACGTCCGCCCAGCGCCGGATCCCCGCCCCCCGCAGAAAGAACGGCAGCCCCGCCAGCGCCGTGAGCAGCAGCGCGCGGTTCACGTACCGCGCGAACCTCATCCGCGCCAGCTTCTCCAGCGGGGGCACGTGGGGCGCGAGCGCCTGCACCGCCGCGTACAGCCAGGGGGCGAGCAGCGCCCCGCCCGCGAACACGGCGAGGAGGTAGAGGAGGAGCGCCCGGAGGGGACGGCCGGGTGCGGCGGTGTCGTCGCGCATGTGCGGTGCGGGGCGGGGGAGCGGGGTGGACGGGGCGCCAATCTACCGGTCCGCGCCCCCCGCGGCGAGCCGGGCCCGGCGCCGCGCTCCCTGGCGACGGGGGGCGCGGCCGTTATCTTCGGGGGGACACGCGCCCGTCCCCAGCCACGCGCCGCGCCCATGACCGACCTCCCCCCGCGCCCCGTCCTCCTCGCCCCCGGCGTGTGGCGCGTGACCACGCCGCTCCCCTTCCGCCCGCGCTTCGTCCACGCGTACCTGCTCCGCGCCGGGGACGGGTGGCTGCTGGTGGACGGCGGCGCCAACACGGACGAGGCGTGGACGGAGCTGGACGAGGGGGTGCGCGCCGCGGCCGGGTCGTGGGAGGGCGTGGGCGCGCACCTGGTCACCCACATGCACCTGGACCACGTGGGGCTGGTGGAGCGGGTCCGGGAGGCGTCGGGGGCGCGGCTGCTGATGGGAAAGCTGGACGCGGAGCGCGCGGCGCACGCCCGGGCCCACCCGGAGGAGGAGGCCGCCTACCGGGCGGCGCTGCTGCGGCGGGGCGGGGCGCTGGAGGCGCTGGGCGCGGGGGTGGAGCGGGGGCGCCGCGAGGCGGACCCGCTCCAGGCGTTCGTGCCGGTGGACGCGCCGCTGGCGGGGGAGGGGGGCGAGCTGGCGGAGGCGCCGGGGTGGCGCTGGGTGTGGACGCCGGGGCACACCGCGGGGCACGTGTCGCTCTTCCGCCCGGAGGACGGCGTGCTGGTGGCCGGCGACGCGGTGCTCCCGCGCATCACGCCCACCCTGGGGGTGAACCGGCAGCGGCGCGACCCGGTGGGCGACTACCTGGCCGCGCTGGACCGGCTGGACGCGCTGGGCCCGCGGCGGGCGCTCCCCGGCCACGGCGAGCCCGTCGACGAGCCCGCCGCGCGCATCGCGGAGCTGCGCCGCGCCGCGGAGGCGGAGACCGAGGCGGTGGCCGCGCTGGTGGCGGAGGGGCCGTGCACCGCCTGGGAGGCCGCGCGGCGCCGGCACCCGCACCCCGAGTACCCGCCCTCCGTGCTGATGCACGCCCTCCGCGAGACGCTGGCGCACCTGGACCGGCTGGCGCTCGCCGGGCGCGTCCGCGAGGGCGCGCGGGAGGACGGCGCCGCCACGTTCTCGGCCGCCGCGGGGTAGGTGGCCGCCCCGCGCGGGTTTACACCGCCGGGGCGGGGGATTACATTGAGCGTCGTCCACCCTCCGCAGTCCCCCGCCGTTCCCCCTCCAGGATTCCGCCATGGGACGCGTCCTCCTCGTCCTGCTCCTCGCCGCCGCCGCGCTCGCCAGCCCGGACGTCCGCGGCCGGGTGAAGCCCTACGTGCAGCCCGCGCTCGACCCCGTGTACGAGTGGTCCACCCGCTCGCGCGTCAAGGAGATCGCGCGGATGATCCAGACCGACCGCGCCGCGGGGCGCTCCACGCCCACCCCCAAGACCTTCGCCGAGTTCCTGCGGCGGCGCTACCCCGGCGACGGCGGCGCGACGGACCCGTGGGGCGCGCCCTACTACCTGGTGAAGGGGCGCGCCGGGAACTCGGTGGGCTCGGCCGGGGCGGACGGCGTGCGCGGCACCGCCGACGACATCCTGGCTCCGCTCGCGGGCTCGGCGCCGAGCTGACGCGGCCGAAACAGAACGGAACGGGGGCCCCGGCGCGCGCGCGCCGGGCCCCTCGCCGCGTCAGCCTTCCGCCCTCAGCGCCTCCGTCGGGTCGATCCTGAGCGCGCGCCTCAGCGGCACCGCGCAGGCGACGAGCCCCGCGAGCAGCATCGTGGCGTCCGCGGCGAGGAGCAGCAGCACCTCGCGCGCCGATCCCAGCCCCAGCAGCGCGGCCAGCGCGCTGCCGGCGAGCACCCCCGCGCCCACCTGCAGGAACGCGCGCGAGAAGATGCCGGCCACGATGCGCCCCGGGCTCGCGCCCAGCGCGGCGCGGATGCCGATCTCGCGCGTCCTCCGCGCCACGGTGAACGACATCAGCGAGTGGATGCCGGTCGCCGCCAGCAGCAGCACGATGGACGAGACCAGCCAGGCGACCGAGGTGAGCGTCCAGTTCATGGCCGCCTCCCCGCCGCCCACCCTGGCGAGCGGCTGGACGTCGGTGAGCCGGATGGTGGGATCCACGTCCGCGGCGACCGCGCGCAGGCGCGGGGCGAACGCGTCCGGGTCGGCCACCCGCACGGCGAGGCTCACGTCCGCGCCCGGCGCGGGGAGGCGCGGGCGGTACATCGCCGACTGCTCCTCCGGCCGGGGGAGCTGCCAGCCGAAGTCCCCGACCATGCCGACCACCTCGTACCACTCCTCGCCCGCGGCGCCGTCGTCCTCGCCCTCCACGATGCGGACGCGCTGGCCGACGGGGCTGCGCCCGCCGAACACGTGGCGCGCGAACGACTGGTTCACCACGAGCACGCGGCCGGTCTCGAAGTCCAGCGGCTCGAAGCCGCGGCCGGCGACCACCCGGGTGCCGAAGGCGGCGAAGAAGCCGCCGGAGACCTGCACCAGCGTGCTCGTGCGCAGGCCGGTCGAGGGAGCGCCGGCCGCCGTGTCCACCTCGATCCGGTACTTGAACTGGTCCTCCACCGGGAGCCGGTCGGCGAACGCGACCTGCTCGACGCCGGGCTCGGCGCGGAGCCGCCGCTCCAGCTCGTCGAAGCCGAGGCGGGCGCGCGCGGCGAACGCGGCCGGATCGCCCCCGTGGTCCTCGCGGTCCATGCCGATGCTCGCGGCCAGGTACCGTTCCGCGCCGATCCCCTCCGCCCTCTGCCGGAACCGGTTGGACTCGAACACGCCGCCGGCGGCCAGCGGGAGGAACGCCACGGTGATCGCCACCTGCACCACGATCACCGCGGTCCAGAAGCCCCCGAACCGCAGCCGGGAGCGCGCCGCCCCCTCGTTGCGGAGCGCGTCGTGGACGTCCACCCGGGTGACCCGCAGCGCCGGCAGGATCCCCACGATCGCGGCGCCCAAGAGCGTGAGCAGCGCCGTGTACGCAACGGTCCTCCACGACAGGCCGGCGTCGATCCAGAACGGCAGGGCGCCGCTGCCGGCGGCCAGGCCCAGCGCCCAGCGCATCGCGAGCTTCGCCAGCACCAGCCCCAATACCGCCGCGACGCCGGCCAGCACCAGGGCCTCGACGAACAGCTGAGCGACGATGCGGCCGCGGCTGGCCCCCAGCGCGTTCCGCACCGTGATCTCCCAGCCGCGGGTGGCGGTCCGGGCGAACACCAGCGTGGCCACGTTGGCGCAGATGACGGCCAGCAGCATCAGGAAGATGCCGTTGACGACGTAAATGACGTTCCTCATCATGAGCGCCTGGCCGCCCTCGGCGAGCGGCTTGGCGTACGCCGTGACCCGCGGCCTCAGGTTCTTGTGCGTCTCCGGGCTCCGGGCGGCGGCGCGCGCCCCGATGGCGCCCAGCTCGGCCCGCGCGTCGTCCATGGACGCGCCGGGCGCGAGGCGGCCGAAGACCGACACGGCCGGGCCGGTGCGCGGCGCGAGCGTGGACCCGTCCGCGCGGAGCGGCGTCCAGATGCGCTCCCTCACCGGGAAGCCGAAGCCCTCCGGCATCACCCCCACGACGGTCGCGGTGGCGGTGCCCAGCTTCACCGTCCGCCCCAGCACCCCGGGATCGCTCCCGAAGCGGCTCTTCCACAGCGCGTGGGAGATGACCACCACCGGCGGCTCCCCCGGCCGCTCGTCCCGCTCCGTCAGCCCCCGGCCCAGCAGCGCCGGCGTGCCCATCAGCCGGAACGCGCTCGCGGTGACCTCCGCTCCCCGCACCGGCTCCACCCGCCCGTCCTCGGTGGCCAGGTTGCGCACGAACACCACCGCCGCGCCCAGGTGGTCCACCGTCCTCGCCTGCTCGCGCCACGCGGCGAAGTCGTGCAGCGACCGGTCCTCGGTCGCCATGGCGCTCGCGTCCCAGTTGCGGATGGAGACCACGCGATGGGCGTCCCGGACCGGGAGCCGCGGGTTCTGCCACTTGTTGACCGCTTCGAAGTAGAGCGTCCCCAGCGCGATCGCCACCGCGATCGCCACGGTGCCCACCAGGGTGAGCCCCGGGTACCGCGCCAGCATGCGGAACCCCACCTTGAAGTCCAGCCAGGAGAAGCGGAGCGGGCCGCCGCGGAGGCGGGCGAAGAGACCGTTCATCGGGTCCTTTCTCGTGTCGGAAGGGGCGGGCGGCTCCGGCCGGTCAGGCCGTGCCGCGGCCGAGCGCGTGGAACGGGCACCCGCGGGCCCGGCCGCGCGGCTCCGGGGGGACGGGCGCGGGGTGGTCCAGGGCCCGCACGGCGGGGAGGTGCGCCGGCGGCATGAGCAGCCGCTGGACGGCGGAGCGCAGTCCGGCGCGGACCAGGAGGGGGTAGAGGCGGAGCAGCGGGCGCAGCCACTCCGCGCGCCCCAGCCGCAGCAGGTCCCGCACGTGGTCGGGGGCCAGGAGCGCCTGGACCCGCAGCAGGAGAGCGTGGCGCCAGGGGCCCAGGTGCTCCCGGTAGCGGGCGTACAGCTCGTCCGTGGCGTCGCCGTGCAGCAGGTCGCGGCGCAGGTGGCGCTCGCGGTCGGCCCGCCAGCCGGCGTACGTCGCCGGGAGGCCGGGGATCCCCAGCCCCTCGCCCACCCGGCGGAACACGTCGTACAGCTCGCGCTGCTCGTCCGCGGTCAGGGGCCGCGCCAGCGTCTCGTGCGCCCGCTCGGAGTAGTCGACGAGCATGTAGAGCACGTCGCGGTGGGCCCAGTCGGGGATCCTCCGGCCACGCCTGTGCTCTACGGCGCGGTGGACCGCCCGGATTCGCTCCAGCGTGCGCGCGGCGGTCGGCGCGTCGGCGAAGACGATCTGCTGCGCGTAGGCCGCGGTGGAAAAGAGCCGGCCGATGGGATCGCCCGGCAGCTTCCCGGTGAAGAACAGCCAGTCCGCCGCGCGGTTGAGCGCGAACTCGGCGGCGGAGCCGGCGAAGACCAGGAGCACCATGTCCCCGTCTCCCCAGATCCTCCGCACGACGGAGCCCGGGTCGACGAAGTCGGCCGCGTGATCCTGGCCGGTGTCCGCGGCCGCCGCCAGGGAAGACGTTGTCATGAGACGGTGCTCCCGGAATGATGTGTCGAGTGTGCTCTTCCCGCTCCTCGCCTATCGCCTCCACGCCCCGCCGACCACCACCCGGACGTACGGTCCCGCGATGGACGCCGTCGGGCCGTCGCTCGCCGTGTACTCGTACAGCTGCCAGTCCGATTCGGAGCCGAACGCCGCGAGCAGCCAGCCGGCGCGCACGCCGATCAGCGGGCCGCGGCCCCGGCGCCCCGGCAGGAACTCCGCGCCGGCCCCCAGGTCCAGCACCAGCCCGTCGCGGCTCAGCACCGGCTGGCGGCCGGGAAGGGGCCCGGGGTTCGCCAGCACCTCGTCGAAGCCCACCGTGTCGGCCCGGCTCTCGATCCACAGCGCCAGCCCGCCCGGGCCGAGCCCCAGCCGCGGGTAGACCCGCGCCCGCGGCGACAGCTCCACCGCGTAGCCGATGCCCAGCGTGGCGTAGCCGCCGCCCAGCCCCACGTCGCGCCCCCCGTGCTCCTCCTCCCCGATCACCAGGCCGTTGAACTCGCCGCCCAGCATCACCCCGCTCCGCAGCACCCGGTAGGCGCCCAGGGTGACCGCCCCCGCCGTGCCGCCGAAGGTGGGGTAGCCCCGCGCCGCCAGCCGGTCGTCCAGCTCCCCCGTGCGGATGCCGGAGATCCCTCCCCCCACGTACGCGGCGCCCGGGCCCAGCAGCGCCGCCTGCCCCTGCGCCGCCTCCGCCCCGCCGAAGCCGAGCGCCAGCGCCACCAGCCCCGTCCCCGCGATCTTACGAGCGATCCTTGCCATGCGTCCGTCCTGTTCGAGTTGTGATTCGTGACGTGTGGAGTTCCCGCGGCGCGCCGGTGTACGCGCGCCGGTCGTGCGTCCTCAAAGCTCGATCGGCTCGATGTTGTCGCCCTCCTCCCAGTCGAGCAGGTTGTACGGGTCGATGCCGCCCCGGGCGGGCCTGTGCGGCACCGTCACCGTGATCGTCTGCGTGCCCGAGCGGACGCGGTGCTTCCGCACGTACAGCGGCCTGCCCAGCGCCTCGCCCGGCCCGGCGGGGGCGAAGATCCCGATCTCCACCGGCTCGCCCATCGGCAGCTCGGTCTCGGCGCCGGCGCTGTCGGCGACGGTCTTGCGCGCCTCCACCTCCAGCGTCACCCGCCAGTCGCCCGCCGGAGTCTTCACCGCCGTGGCCCGCCGGGTGTCGAAGGTCCAGAAGGTGTTCACCTCGAACAGGTCGTGCAGCAGGGGGCGGAGCGAGTCCGGCGCGGCGGCCCGCAGCTCCCGGTAGAGGTCGAGCGTCGTCGCCAGGGAGCCGGCCCGCTTGCGCAGCAGGGCGGCGAGGGCGCCGTTCACGCGCTCCTCGCCCACGTACCGGCTGAGCGCGTACATCGCGAAAGGTCCCTTGCGGTAGCCGGCGTACGGGTCCATGGCGCGGAGCAGCGGCAGCCCGGTGCGGATGGGCGGCCACGGGTTGGGCTCGCGCATGACCCGCATGAACTGGCGGAGCCGCTCCCGCCCCCCGGCCTCCTCCACCACCCGCATCGCCGAGTACCAGGCCAGGCTCTCCGACAGGACGATGGCTCCCTCGGCGGGCGCGTACTTGAGCTGGCCGCCCCACCACAGGTGCGCCACCTCGTGCGCCACCACCTCGAACACCACGTCGGAGCCCTCCGCCGGGGGGTCCAGGAGGAAGGTCCCCTCCCCCCCGGTGACGACGCCGCTCCCGTCCACGCCCATCCCCATGAAGTTGCCCGGCTGCTCGACGAACTGCAGGAAGCGGTGCGGGTAGGGCCCGAACTGCGCGGAGTAGTAGTCCAGCGAGGCGCGGGCGCCGCGGAGGACGCGGTCCAGGTTGGCGGTGTGCGACGGGTGGAGGAACGCGCTGACCTCCACGCCCCTGTACCGCTCCCGGTGCACCGCGTAGCGGGCGGAGGCGAACACCAGCTGGCCGGCGAGGGGGACGTCGCTGGCGTAGTGGAAGTAGCGGCGGCCGCCCTCGGTCCAGGTGCGGCGCAGCGTGCCCGGCGCGACGGCCACCTGGTCCGCGTCGGTGCCCACGACGGCCTCGAAGACGGCCCCCGCCCCCGCGGCGAGGTCCGGGTCGACGTCGTCGGGCGTGGGGAAGGTGACCTGCCGCGGGAGCCCCTGCGCGCGCCGGTCGTCGGCGCCGATCAGCTCGCGGCCCGGCTGGTAGCCGATGCGGGGCAGCAGGCCGCCCGTGAAGTGGGTGCCGTTGGGGACGACGGGGTCGGCGCCGCCGCCGACCCGGAAGCCGCGCGGCCGGTGGTGCACCTCGAAGCCGAGCGTCAGCGAGTCGCCGGGGAGCAGCGGCTCCGCCAGGGCGTAGATGGAGTGGCGCAGCCGACGGTCCGCCAGCACGCGCGTGGCGGGGCGGCCGAAGGTCACGCGGGTCTCCACGCCGGCGGCCGTCGCCAGGTGCACGGAGTCGATCGGCGCCGCGTGGCGGTTCACCAGGCGGTACGTCCCCTTCACCGTCGCCGCGCCGCGGTCCGGGTGGATCTCGACGTGCAGCCTCGTGGCGGTCCGCTCCGGCTGCGGGATCCCCTCGAAGCGCCCGTAGCGCCGCTCGTACTCGGCCTGCCGCCGCACCGTCTCCGCGCTGCTCTGGTACTCGCCCAGCACGTTCGTGTTGTAGAAGACCCAGCCGCCCAGCCCCAGGACGAGCCCCACGGCGACCGCCGCGACGCCGGCGGTGGCGCGGGTGAGGCGGCGCCGCGCGATCCGCAGCCGCGTGCCGAAGCCCCTCTCCCGCCCGCGCACCCAGAAGAGCCGCGCCCCCACGGCCAGCAGCAGCGCCCACGCCGCCCAGTAGAGCTTGAGCCACAGCCAGGGCCGCAGCGACCGGCCGAAGCCGCGCATGTCCGTGTGGGACCACTCGGGGCCGGACCCGTAGACGAGCAGGGGGTGCTCGACGCCCAGCCGGGGGGCGAAGAGGATGAGGAAGTACGCGACGAGCGACGCCAGCAGGGCGAGGTGCTTGTGGTTCACCACCGCCTGCACCAGGAAGGCGACCGCGGCCAGGAGCAGGTACTCGGGGAGCTGGAGCCCGAACAGGAGCTGGAGGTACAGGCCGGGCTGGAAGTCGTGGTAGCCCATGACCGCCTGGGCGGCCATGCCGGCGGCCATGAGCGCCGCCATCAGCGCGGCGAGCACCAGGCCGAGCCCCAGGAACTTGCCCAGGAACAGCACCCACTCCGGCACCGACGTGGCGTCCACGCTCTCGCCGAGCCCCGCGTCCCGCTCCCGCCACACCAGCTCCCCGGCGAAGTACAGGACCAGGAGCGGCACGACGACCCGGTAGTCGGCGGCGTACGAGAGGGGCGCCGCGACGTGCTTGGCCACCAGGTACCCCGTGCGGGGGAGCAGCCGCACGCCCCAGTGCTCCGACTCCACCACCAGCACCAGCACCAGGAACGCCGGGTAGACCGCCAGGAGGAAGAGCCCGGCGGGGCTCCTCGCGACGCTCCGGAACGACGCCCCGGCGATCGCCAGCGTCTGGCGCACGTGGATCGCGAAGCCGAACGACCTGCTCACCCTCGGGACGGAGACCGCGACGCGCGGGGCCGGCGCGGCGTCCGGCACCGCGGCCCTGCCGGCGAATCGCCGCGCGATCCGGCTCCACGGGTCGGCGGCGGCGCGGTGGGCGAAGCGGAAGCGCCGGTGGACGAGCGCCAGCGCCGCGGAGGCGACGGCGAGCCACAGGAGCCGGTTCCAGAGCACCGCCCCCTCCAGCCTGAACATGCGCACGTTCTTCTCGACCAGGGTCCACTCCAGCATCATGGAGTTCATGATCCCCATGATCCCGATGGGGTCCACCATCTTGCCCAGCGCCGGCTCCCCCAGCGCGAAGGTCAGCAGCAGGCTGACGGGGCCGGCGAGGAAGAGGAGGAGCACGCTGGCGAAGTAGCTCGCCATGGCCCGGCCGCTCCACAGCGCGAGCGCGAACTGGAACGCCGCGACGATGAAGGCGTTGGGGAGGGCGATGAAGGCGTAGGCGGCCAGGTACGCGGCCGGCCGGAACGGACCGACGATCTCGGGGGCGACCCCGGGGGCGTAGACGGCGAGCAGGCTCCCCACCTGCACGCCCAGCAGCACCAGCGCGTTGAGCGCGAAGGCGGCGAGAAAGCGCCCCCCCAGGTACTCGGCCCGGCTGACGGGGCTGGTGTAGGTGAGCGGGTGCATCCCCGTGTACACGTCCCGCGCGGCGGCCTCCCCGGCCATGGCCGAGGCCACCAGCAGCCAGATCAGGCAGCTGAACACGGAAACGGCCGCGATGATGAACGGCGAGTTGAGGACGAAGTCCTGGGGGAGCGTGACCGGGACGATGCCCACCCGCGTGTTCTGGAAGGCGAACACCACCAGCACGGCGAAGGCCAGCCAGGGCCAGGGACGGCGCGCCTGGTAGACGAACTCGAAGCGGAAGATCTCCCGGAGCCTCACCGCGCCACCTCGGAGCGGACGGGAGCCGGAGCGCGCCGGCCCACGTGCCCGGCCATGGCGCCGAAGTAGACGTCCTCCAGCTCCGGCTCGGCGGGCTCGAAGCCGGGACCGGGCGCCGCGTCGCCGAAGACGCGCACCAGGGTGCGCCCGGCGAGCAGCCGGGTGGAGATCACCGCGTGCTCCCGCTCCAGCCCCGCCGGCGCGCCCTTGTCGACCACGCCGCGCCAGATCCGGCCCCGCATCTCCTCCGTCGCGCCGAGCGGCTCGGCCTCCAGCAGGATCGTACCCCGGTCGATGATCGCCATCCGCGAGCACAGCTCGGCGACGTCCTCCACGATGTGCGTGGAAAGCAGGACCACGCTGTTCTCGCCCAGCTCGGAGAGCAGATTCAGGAACCGCACGCGCTCGGCCGGGTCGAGCCCGGCCGTCGGCTCGTCCACGATCATCAGCTTCGGGTCGCCCAGCAGCGCCACGGCGACGCCGAAGCGCTGCCTCATCCCGCCGGAGTAGCCGCCCAGCTTCCGCCTGCGGACCTCCCACAGGTTGACCTGCCGGAGCAGCGCCTCCACGACCCGCCCGCGGTCGCGGCGCGCGCCGATCCCCTTGAGCAGCGCGAAGTGGTCGAGCAGTTCCTCCGCGCTGGCCCCGGGATACACGCCGAACTCCTGCGGCAGGTAGCCCAGCGTCCGGCGCACCTCGTCCCTGCGCTCCACGAGGTCCAGGCCGCCCAGCCGGATGCTCCCTGAGTCCGGCTCCTGCAGCGTGGCGAGGATCCTCATCAGCGTGGACTTGCCGGCGCCGTTGGGGCCGAGCAGGCCGTACATCCCCGGCGGGATGGTGAGCGTCACGTCCCGGAGCGCCTGCACGCCGCCGGCGTAGCTCTTGGAGACGCCCTCGATCCTCAGTTCCATGGCCGCTTCCCCCTGACCCCGTGGCGCGTCCGTCCTCATCGCACCCTGGGCAGGGTGCGCTCCCGTCCGTTCTGCCGCATCACGACGGCGGTCGCGCGCCCGTCGGGGCCCAGCGTGAACGTCAGGGTGATGGGGGTGTCCCCGGCGGAGAACGTGGCGCCCGAGACGTGCGCCAGGAGGTGCTTGTCGCCGCCCGCCGGCCGCCCGTGCAGCCGGCCGTCCTCCAGCGTGACGGCCAGGCTGCGCCCGGCGGCGATCTCGTACTCGCCCACGAGCCCCTCCGGCCGCGGCGCGGGGGAGGCCGCTGTGGCGGCGGCGGGGGCCGCGGCCGGCTGCGCGGACGTCTGCGTGGAAGTCTGCGCCGACGCGACCGAGCCCGCGGCGCGGTCGCCCAGCCGCGTGAAGGCGATCCTGCGCACCACCGGGTTGCCGTAGTCGAAGCCCACGACCCTGCCGCCCGCGTCGCGGCGGAAGCGCACGATCATCATGCTCCGCATGTACGTGTCGCGCTCCACCGGCGCGAGCTCGATGGACCGCTCCGGCGAGCCCTCGAAGCGCATGGTCACCCCGTTCTCTCCGGGCACGATTTCGAACACCGTCCCCAGCTCCCGGCTCTCGTACCGGCCGTCCACGCCCTGCAGCTCCGCCGCGGTGGGGGCCGAGGGCCGCGCGCGGCGGAAGTGCGTCGTCTGCCCCTCCATCGACCGGATGGCGATGCGGTCGGGCGATTCGAACCGCAGCTCGAACGCGTCCTGCGAGCGGAAGAACAGGTCGGGGCGCAGGCCGCGGAAGCGGTCCCGCGACAGCGCGACCAGCGGCGGTCCGTTGGCGACGCGGAGCCTGCCCTCCTGCGCGGCCAGGCGCAGCGGCTCGCCGGTGCGCTCGTCGAAGAAGAGCCCGGCCCTGCCGCTCACGTCCACGCCCGCCGCCCCGGCGGAGGCGGCGGCGGCCTCCGCGCGCGCCGCGGCGGGGGGCGGGGGGAGGTACAGGTCGGAGACGCGGGCCGCGAGCCCCGTCGCGGACACCGGATCGAAGTTGCAGGCCACGGCGACGGACAGGCCGTGCTCGGGCATGCGGCCCATCCAGGTGCTGAACCCGGCCGCGCCGCCGGAGTGCGAGACCACCACGCCGCCCGGCGTGGAGTCCACCATCAGCCCGCGCGCGTACTTGAGCTGCCGGCCGTTCGTCAGCCTGGTCGGTTCGTGGAGCTTGCCGGTGACGAAAGTGCCGAGCCTGCCGCTCGCCAGCGCGTCGTTCCAGAGGAGGAGGTCGCCCACGGTGCTGACGATGGCGCCGCCGCCGCGCTGGTTGCCCAGCCGCATGAACGGCTTCCACCCGGCGCCGTCCTTCTGGTAGCCCAGGGCGGCGTCGGCTCCGCCCTGCAGGATGTCCGGGACGTACGCGCTGGACTTCATCCCCAGCGGCTCGAACAGGCGCCTGCGCGTGAACTCGGCGAACGGCGTCCCGCTCACGCGCGCCACGATCTCCTTGGCCAGCTCGAAGCCGCTGTTCGAGTAGGCCCATTCCTCCCCGGGCACGAAGTTGAGGCCGCGCTGGCGCCGGATCAGCGTCAGGACGTCGGTCCCCTCCGGCGCCATGGGCAGCAGCCCCGTCCAGTCGCGGATGCCGGCGGTGTGGGTGATCAGGTGGTCCACCGTGACCTCGTGGCCGTAGTCCGGCAGCTCCGGCAGGTGCTCGCGGACGTCGTCGGAGAGCGAGAGGCGCCCCTCCTCGGCCAGGAGGAGCACCGCCGCCGCGGTGAACTGCTTCTGCGTGGAGCCGATGTCGAAGAGCGAGCCCTGGCCCAGCGGAACGCGGCGCTCGACGTCGGCAAGGCCGTAGGCGCGGTTCACCACCACCCTGCCCCGCTGCGACACGCCCACGGCGCAGCCGGGGGTGGCCTGCGTGGCGAAGCTGAAGATGCTGTCGACGGCGGCGGTCCTGTCCTGCGCGAGGGCCGGCGTGCCGAGGAGCAGGGCCGCGGCCGCGATCGCTGCGGGTCTGGGCATGCGAGTCGTCCTTGACGAAGCGTGGGGAGACGGCGGTCGGCCGCGGCGCGGATTCGCCGGAGCCGGTCGGGACGGCGGGCTAGTGGACGACGCCCCTGCGGAACCGCGCCTCGGCGGTGTCCACGTAGGCGCGGTAGCCCTCGGGGTCGATGAACGGGTCCGCCGGGCTCCGGGCGGTGTCGCGCGCGGCGAACTTGCGGTACCTCCCCCACAGCCTCGCGTGCGAGGTCACCCACACGTCGGCGGGGAGGCCGCGCAGCACGCGGAAGCTGCGCTCCAGGTCGGCGCCCTGGTCCGGGTACCGCATCCCCCCCAGCACGAGCAGGCTGCACGCGCTCACCACGTTCAGCACGCGGTCCTCCTCGCGGACGGGGAACGACCACGAGGTGCAGCCGCGCGTGTGGCCGGCCGTGACGTGCGCGGCGAGCGCGAGCGGGCCCACGCGGACCGTGTCGCCGTCCCGGAAGCGGTGGTCCACGCGCGGGGGCGGATATCCGAGGAGCCCCGTGCGGATCAGCCCCCGCAGCGGCAGGATCATGTCGGGGTCGTCGCCGCCGGAGGCCAGGACGCCGGCGCTCGCTTCGCTGGCCCACAGCTCGGCGCCGGACGCCCACTGGAGCGCCGCCAGCCCGCCCGCGTGGTCCGGGTGCGGCTCCGAGTTGATCAGCACCTTCACGTCGCGGATGTCGAAGCCCAGCTCGGCGATGCTCGCCATGATCATCGGCGCCGTGCCGGGATAGCCGCCGTCCAGCAGGACGTGGCCCTGGGGCCCGGTGACCAGGAAGGCCGCGGCGTCGTTGGCGCCCACGTAGTACAGGTTGCCGGCGATGCGGAACGGCTCGGCGTACTTCTGCCCGCCGCGGTCCGAGTTGGCCTTCCACTGCCTGCCGAGGAGCACGACCCCGACGGCGGCGATTCCGAGCAGGACGGCGAGCACGCGGCGACGGGTGAAGTTTCGGGACATTCGCAGGTCCGGTTGTGGGCTCACTCGCGGCTTTGGCGGTGCCGGGGCAAACATGAGGTGGGCGGCGTTGGAGAGTACTTTACAATACAAAGAACTTGGACGCAAGTCTCTTCACTCCGTGCGGCGAGTCGGGACCGCCGACGGAGCCCTGCCGTTCGCGGCGCGCGCGTTGCCCGGCCCGGTGCGGGGGCGTAGCTTAGCCCGTCCGCCGCTCACCTTCGCCCTGGAGGCCCATGCTCAAGGTTGGACTCACCGGCAACATCGCCGCGGGGAAGTCGAGCGTCGTGCGGGTGTGGCGCGCGCTGGGGGCCGTCGTGGTGGACGCGGACGAGCTGGCCCGGCGCGCCGTGGAGCCGGGGACGCCCGGGCTCGCCCGCATCGTGGAAGCCTGGGGCCCGGAGGTGCTGGACGCGGAGGGGGAGCTGGACCGCGCGGCGCTGCGCCGCATCGTGTTCGCGGACCCGGAGGCGCGCTCCCGCCTGGAGGAGATCGTCCACCCGGCCGTGCAGGCGCTCCGCGGCGGCGAGTACCGCCGGGCGGAGGCGGACGGCGCGCGGCTGGTGGTGGCGGACATCCCGCTGCTCTTCGAGGTGGGGATGGCGGACGAGTTCGACGTGGTGGTGCTGGTGGACGCGCCCGAGGAGGAGCGGCTGCGGCGCCTGGTGGAGGACCGCGGACTGGACCCGGAGGAGGCGGTGCGGATGATCGACGCGCAGATGCCGGCGGAGCTGAAGCGGGCCCGCGCGGACCTGGTGATCGAGAACGCGGGGACGCCGGCGGAGCTGGAAGCGCGGGCGCGCGACGCCTGGGCGGAGCTGGCGCGGCGCGCGGAGGCCGCGGGTGGCTGAGCGGCTGCTGCGGATGGACATGCACTCGCACACGCGGGCCTCGCACGACTGCCTGTGCCCGCCGGAGCGCGTGCTCGCCACCGCGCGCGAGCGCGGGATCGACCGGCTGGTGGTGACGGACCACAACGAGGTCTCCGCCGCGCAGGAGCTCCACGCAATGGACCCGGAGCGGATCCTGGTGGGCGAGGAGGTCAAGACGCGCGAGGGCGCCGACATCATCGGCATCCTGCTCACGGAGCGCATTCCGAAAGGCACTCCCGCGCGCGAGACCTGCGAGCGGATCCGGGCGCAGGGCGGGGTGGTGTACGTGCCCCACCCGTTCGACACGCGCCGCGCGGGCGGCGGGGGCCTGCTGGACGAGCTGGCCGACCTGGTGGACGTGGTGGAGGCGCACAACGCGCGCACCTGGAAGCGCGGCGTCAACCTGCGCGGGGAGCGCTGGGCGCTGGAGCGCGGCAAGCTCCTGGGGGCCGGCTCGGACTCGCACTCGCTGGGGGAGATGGGGCGCGCCTGGGTGGAGGTGCCGCCCTTCGAGCCCACGCGCGAGGGGCTGCTGGGGGCGCTGCGGGCGGGGAAGGTGGCGGGGCGGGGGGTGTCGTCGCCTCTGGTCGCGGTGGCCTCGACGTACGCCAAGGTGCACAAGATGCTGCGGCTCGGTCGATAGGGCTCCGTGCGTGGCGGTCGGGGGCGGGGATGGTCTGCGGAAAGAGTTAATGCCACCCCGCCCCGGCCGCTCCCCAAACTCTTTCCTCCGACCATTCCCCACCCCCTCCCTCGCGGCGATCTTCGCGGGGGCAACGGCCGGGGCCACCCATTGAGACGAGTCGGCCGATGAAGAAGTGGACGACGAGGCTGATCCACCCCGACGCGCGGCCGCAGGGCGGCTTCGAGTCGCTGGCGACGCCGGTGTTCCGGGGCTCGACCACGGTGTTCCCCGCCGCGGCGGAGGTCACGGACGACTGGCGGCACGAGGCCGGGTACAGCTACGGGCTGTACGGCACGCCGACCACCCGTGAGCTGGGCGCGCGCATCGCCGAGCTGGAGGGCGGGGAGCACACCTTCGTCGTGCCGGGCGGCCAGGCCGCCATCTCCCTGGTCGCGCTGACCTTCACGGCCGCGGGGGACCACGTGCTGATCCCCGACAGCGCGTACGGCCCCACCCGCCAGCTCGCCGACGACGTGCTGCGCCGCTTCGGCGTGGAGGCGGAGTACTACCCGCCGCTGGCGGGCGCCGGGATCGAGGCGCTGATGCGGCCCAGCACCCGGCTGGTGTGGTGCGAGAGCCCGGGCTCGGTCACGCTGGAGGTGCAGGACGTGCCGGCCATCGCGGAGGTCGCGCACCGCTACGGCGCCGTAGTGGCCCTGGACAACACGTACTCGGCCGGCGTGTACTTCGACGCCTTCGCCCACGGCGTGGACGTCACCCTGCAGGCGCTCACCAAGTACGTGGGCGGGCACAGCGACCTGCTGCTGGGCTCGGTGACGGTGCGGACCGCCGAGGCGTACGAGCGGCTGGGCGTGACCCACGACCGCCTGGGGATGGCCGTGTCCCCCGACGACTGCTACCTGGCGCTGCGCGGCATGCAGACCCTGGGCGTCCGCCTGGCCGCGCTGGAGCGGAGCACGCTGCACGTGGCCCGCTGGCTCGCGGAGCGCAGCGAGGTCGCCACCGTGCTGCACCCGGCGCTCCCCTCCTGCCCCGGCCACGAGACCTGGCGCCGCGACTTCACCGGCTCCACCAGCGTGTTCTCCATCGTCTTCGCCGAGGGGACCCCGCGCGAGGCCATCGCCGCCTTCGTGGACGCGCTGGAGCTGTTCCGGCTTGGGTATAGCTGGGGCGGGGTACACAGCCTGGTGCTCCCCTGGTTCCACCTGAAGCGCACCCACCCCACGCCCTTCGGCGACCGCCTGGTGCGCCTCAACGTGGGCCTGGAGGACCCGGACGACCTGGTCGCCGACCTGGCCCGGGCGCTCCACCGCGCCGGCCTCGGCGGGACCGAGCCCGAGGACGCAGGCTGAAGTGCTCCCCCTCTCCCGCTTGCGGGGGAGGGGGCCGGGGGGAGGGGGCCTGGCCCGGCCC
>JBFMFL010000143.1:0-16682 GCA_040752145.1 Gemmatimonadota bacterium | reverse complement strand
GGGCTCCCGCGGTCGCGCCGGCCCCCGAAGCCCCGCCGGCCCCCGCGGCCCGGCCCGCACCCGACGCCCGGCTCGCGCCCGCGGCTCCGCCGCTGCCGCCCACCGCGAGCGCGGGGTGGGAGCTCTCCCGCCGGCGGGGGGACGACGTCGCCAGGCTGGAGTACCGGACGGTCGCCCGCCTCAAGCTGGGCGGGGCCGCGTGGCGGGCCGGCGTCCGCGAGGGCGACCAGGTCGTCGCCGTGGACGGACGGGACGGGCGCCTCGACTCGTCGGTGATCGCCCTCCTCTACAAGCGGCCCGGCAGCCGCTACACCCTCCGCTTCCGCCGCGGCGGCGTGGAGCGCGAGGTGGTCGCCGAGGTGGAACCGGCCCGGGGGGGAAGGCCGGCGCACTACTGACCCGGCCACTCTCTCCTCGTCCGTGAAGACGAAAAGACCTCCGGCGGGCCGTCCCGCCGGAGGTCTTCGCGCGCATGGACCGCCGGGTACGGCCTACGCCGGCGGGGGCGGCGCCACCTGCTCGCCGAAGGTGAAGCCGATGCGCTTGCCGCGCGGGCTCTCGCGCTTCAGCTGCTCCAGCAGCTCCTCGTACTCCCGCTCCATCTCCGGCGTCACCGAGGCGCGCGTCTCCTTGAGCGCCGTCTCGAACAGCCTCATGGGCACCTCGGTCATCTCCAGGTCCTCGCGGATGGCCTGGAGCCCCGCGCGCCGCACCAGGTCCTCCAGGTCGGCCCCGGTGTAGCCGTGCGTGCGGTCCGCGAGGGTTTCCAGGTCCACGTCCCCCGCCAGCGGCATCTCGCCGGTGTGGATGCGCAGGATGCGCAGCCGCCCCTCGCGCTCCGGCACCGACACGTACACCAGCTCGTCGAAGCGGCCGGGGCGGAGCAGGGCGGGGTCCAGCAGCGTGGGCCGGTTGGTGGCGCCGATCACCACCAGCCCCTGCAGCTCCTCCAGCCCGTCCATCTCCGCCAGGATGGTGTTCACCACCCGCTCCGTCACCGCCGGCTCGCCCAGCCCGCCGCCGCGCTGCGGGGCCAGCGAGTCGATCTCGTCGATGAAGATCACCGTGGGCGCCACCTGCCGCGCGCGCTGGAAGAGCCGCGTCACCTGCTGCTCCGACTCGCCGTACCACTTGCTGAGCAGGTCCGACGACTTGGTGGCGATGAAGTTGGCCTCCGCCTCGCGCGCCACCGCCTTGGCCAGCATGGTCTTTCCCGTCCCCGGCGGGCCGTAGAGCAGGAAGCCCTTGGCCGGGCGGATGCCGATGCGGCGGAAGGCGTCCGGGTGCTTGAGCGGCAGCTCGATCCCCTCGCGCAGCGACCGCTTGGCCTCCTCCAGCCCGCCCACGTCGTCCCAGGTGACGTTGGGCACCTGGATCATGATCTCGCGCATGGCCGAGGGCTGCACGCGGCGCTGGGCGTTGAGGAAGTCGTCGCGGGTCACCGTGAGCTGGTCTAGCACCTCGGCCGGGATCTCCTTGTTGTCCAGGTCGATCCGGGGGAGGTAGCGGCGCAGCGCGTCGATGGCCGCCTCGCGCGCCAGCGCCGAGATGTCCGCGCCCACGTAGCCGTAGGTGGTGCGCGCCAGCTCGTCCAGGTCCACGTCCTCCCAGAGCGGCATGCCGCGCGTGTGGATGGCGAGCACCTCGCGCCGCCCCACGGTGTCCGGCACGCCGATGACGATCTCGCGGTCGAAGCGCCCCGGGCGCCGCAGCGCCTCGTCGATGGCGTTGACCCGGTTGGTGGCGCCGATCACCACCACGTTGAGCCGCTGCTCCAGCCCGTCCATCAGCGTGAGCAGCTGCGCCACGATGCGGCGCTCCACCTCGCCCGTGACCTCCTCGCGCTTGGGGGCGATGGAGTCGATCTCGTCGATGAAGATGATGCTGGGCGCGTTCTGCTGCGCCTCCTGGAAGATCTCCCGCAGCCGCTGCTCCGACTCGCCGTAGTGCCGCCCCATGATCTCCGGGCCGGCGATGTGGTAGAACTGCGCGTCCGCCTCGTTGGCGACCGCCTTGGCGAGCAGCGTCTTCCCGGTCCCCGGCGGGCCGTGCAGCAGCACCCCCTTGGGCGGATCGATCCCCAGCCGCTGGAAGAGCTCCGGGTGCTTGAGGGGGAGCTCGATCATCTCGCGCACCTGCTCCACCGTGTTCCCCAGCCCGCCGATGTCGTCGTAGGTGACGTCGGCGCGGCGGGGCTCCTCGGCCTCCACGTACTCGGGGAGCAGCTCGATCTCCGTCTCGGCCACCACCTGCACCACGCCGCGCGGGTTGGTCCCCACCACGCGCAGGCGGATCTCCTGCAGCCCGTAGGCGCTCTGCTGCAGGAAGCTGCGGATGATGTCCTCGGGGTCCTGCCCGGCGCCGCCGTCCGTGGCGCGGCTGGGGGCGCCGCGCTGCACCGAGGTGGAGATCACGTCGCCGGCCACCAGCGGGCGGCGGAACAGGGTGCGGCGCAGCGCGTCGCCGGAGCCCATCAGCCGCAGGTTCTTCTGCGCCGGGGCGATGGTGATGCGGCGGGCGGGCTTGAGGTCGGCGCGGCGCACCTCCACGTGGTCGCTGATCCCCACGTCCGCGTTGACGCGCTGCAGCCCGTCCAGCCGCACGATGTCCAGCCCGTCGTCCTCGGGGTACGGGGGGAGGGCGATCACCGCGGTGCTCCGCTTGCCGATCACCTCCAGCACCTCGCCCTCCCGCATCCCCAGCGACTGCAGGATCTTGTGCCCCACGCGGGCGCCGCCCGAGCCCACGTCCTGCGTCTTCGCGCCCGCTACCTGCGCCCGCAGGGTGCGCTGCTCGCTTTCTGCCATTCCGTCCGCCTTCCTGTTCGGTTTGTGCGTCCGTCCCGGTGCCTGCCGGGGGGGCTTTCGGCAAGTTCCATGCGTGACGCGGGGGTGCGCGGCGAAGGGGGGATCGCAGTGGGCGTTCGGCATCGCGGCTGCTCCGCGCCCGGGGACTGCAACCCCCGGCGCGCTCGCGGTTATCAATGAGGGATGGAGCGGAGGGCGCCGCGGGCGCGCGGCGCCCTCCGGAGGCGAGGGGTGTTCACCGGCTGCAGGCGAGGAGCGAAATGGTGAGGAAGAGCGTGGCGAGGGCGGTCGGCGCCGGCGGGCTGGCGCTGACGGTCGGCATCGGGATCGGGATCGGGCAGGGGCTGGCGGGCCGCGGGGTGGACGGCGACCTGGCGTGGGCCCGCCCGCAGGGGCCCGCGGCGGAGGCGCCGGAGGCCGCGGCCTCGGCGGGCGCGCGGCGGGCCCCCGCCTTCGCGCCGCAGACCACGGACGAGCAGAACGTGATCCGCGTGGCGCGGCAGGTGACGCCGGCCGTCGTCGGGATCGTGGCGGGGAGCGGGTCGGGATCGGGCGTGGTGGTGAGGCGGGAGGGCGTCATCATCACCAACGCCCACGTGGTGGGGCGCTCGCGCGAGGTGGAGGTGAGCCTGGCCAACGGCGAGCGGGTGCCGGGCCGGGTGCTGGGGCGCGACGCCAACGTGGACATCGCCGTGGTGCAGATCCCGGCGCGCCGCTCCATCGCCGTCGCCACGGTGGGCGACTCGGACCGGCTGACGGTGGGGCAGTCGGCGGTGGCGATCGGCAACCCCCTGGGGCTGGAGCGCACCGTCACCACCGGGGTGGTCTCCGCCGTGAACCGCAGCCCCCGCGGCATCGAGCTGGGCGGCCTGATCCAGACGGACGCGGCCATCAACCCCGGCAACTCGGGCGGGCCGCTGGTGGACTCGCGCGGCGCGGTGATCGGCATCAACACCGTCATCTACAACGAGGCGCAGGGGCTGGGCTTCGCCATCCCCATCAACCTGGCCAACAACATCGTCCAGCAGCTCCTCACCGAGGGGGTCATCCGCCGGCCCTATTTCGGGATCAGCTACGACAACCTGGAGCCCGAGGTGGCGCAGTACTACGGCCTCCCGGTGGAGCAGGGGATCATCGTGGTGCAGATCGACCCGCAGTCGCCGGCCGCCCGGGCCGGGATCCGCCGCGGCGACATCATCACCCGCATCGACGCCGACCCCATCCAGCGCGGCGGCGACTTCCAGCGCGTGCTGCGCGCCCGCGCCCCCGGCCAGGCCGTGACGGTGACGGTGGCCCGGCCCAACGGCGGAACGGCCCGGCTCAACGTGCGGCTGGGGGAGACGGAGGTGGCGGGGTAGGACGGGGAGACGGCAGTGCGAAAGTGCGGGAGTGCGGGAGTGCGAAAGTGAACGGCAGTACGGAGTACGAAGTACGCTGAGCGGGACGGCGACCCCCTCCCCCGGCCCCTCCCTGCAAGGGGGAGGGGAGAACTGCGACAGAGGTCGCGGGGATGCTCGCAGGGAGGGCGTGGGGGTGCCCGGAGGAAAGAGTTTGGGGTGTGGCCGGGGCGGGGTGGCATTGACTCTTTCCGGAGGCGACCCCCGCCCCGACCGCCCGAAGTGAGATCCCGAACGAACGAAGGGCCCCTCGCGCCGGTATCAGGCCGGCGCGGGGGGCCTTCGCCGTGTAACGACCTCGCGTGTAACGGAGGTGTATCACCTCCGTTACCATCTCCGCACGCCACACCGGGCGCATTGCCACGCCCCCGGATGCGAGTGTAACGTGGACCGTCCCCGCCGAGATCCGAGGCGGCCCCTGTCACGGGCCCCGGGCGGGGACCTCACACAGGGATCCATGAGTGCACACATCCTGGTAGTGGACGACGAGCCGGACATCTCGGCGCTGGTCGCCTACCACCTCGCGCGCGAGTCGTACCGGGTGCGCACCGCCGCCGACGGCGTGGAAGCGATCCGCGCGGTGGAGACCGAGCGCCCCGACCTGGTGGTGCTGGACCTGATGCTCCCCGGCATGTCCGGGCTGGACGTGCTGGGCGAGCTGCGCCGGCGCGGCGAGACGCAGGACCTGCCGGTGATCCTGCTCACCGCCCGGCGCGAGGAGCAGGACCGCATCGAGGGGCTGCGGCTGGGCGCCGACGACTACCTGGCGAAGCCGTTCTCGCCGCAGGAGCTGGTGCTGCGCGTGGGCGCGGTGCTGCGCCGGGTGCGGCAGGCGCCCCCCGCCACCCGCGGCGGCAAGGTGGTGCGGGTGGGGCCGTTCGCGGTGGACACCGGCGCCGCCCGCGCCGAGGCCGCCGGCGAGCCCCTGGACCTCACCCCCACCGAGTACAAGCTGCTGCTCACGCTGATGGAGCGGCGCGGCCGCGTGCAGAGCCGCCGGCAGCTGCTGGAGGCGGTGTGGGAGGTCACGGCCAACATCGCCACCCGCACCGTGGACATGCACGTGCAGCGGCTGCGCAACAAGCTGGGCGACGAGGCGGACTGGATCGAGACGGTGCGCGGCTTCGGGTACCGCTTCCGGACCGACCCGCCGGTCCGCGCGTGACCCGCCCGGCGCGCGCGCGCGCCGACCACCGGCTCTTCCTCAGCTACCTGGCCCTGGTGGGCGTGACCGTGGTCGCGCTGACCATCGGGGTGGGGTTCACCCTGCGCCGCCACCTGGTGGACATGGTGGCGGACGACCTCCGCCGCGAGCTGATGCTCGCCATCGCGCTGCACGGCCAGGCCGCCGCGATGCCCCCCGACGCCCTGGCCGACCGGCTGGGCGCCATCAGCGGCCGCCGCGTCACCCTGGTGGCCCGGGACGGGCGCGTGGTCGGCGACTCCGACGTCCCCGCCTCCGAGATCCCCCTGCTGGAGGACCACTCCGGCCGCCCCGAGATCCGCGCGGCGCTGCGCGGCCGGCTGGGGCGGTCGGTGAGGATGAGCAGCTCGGTGGGGAGCGAGCTGCTGTACCTGGCCGCCCCCGGCGCGCGGCGGGAGGTGGTCCGCCTGGCCGTCGCCCTGGACGACGTGCAGGCGGCCGTGGGGCGGGTGCAGCGGGGGATCCTGGCCGGCGGGCTGATCGCCATGGTGCTGGCGGGGGCGCTCTCGCTGGCCGTCAGCGTGGCCGTGACCCGGCCGCTGCGCGAGGCCGCGGCGGTGGCGCGCGCCCTGGCCCGCGGCGACCTGTCGCGGCGGGTCCACGCCCACCACGGCGACGAACTGGGCGAGCTGGGGCGGGTGCTGGACACCCTGGCCGACGAGCTGCAGCGCCGCATGGGGCAGCTGGAGGGGGAGCGCGCCGAGATGCTCGCGCTGATCGACGCCATGGCCGAGGGGGTGCTGGCGCTGGGCCCCGACGGCCGGGTGCGGCGGGCGAACCTGGCCGCGCGCCGCATCTTCGGGCTGGCGGGCGACCCCGCCGGGCTGGCCCCGCACGAGGTGGCCCGCCGCCCCGCCTTCACCCGGCTGGTGGAGCGCGCCCGCGCCGGCGAGCCGGTGTCCGCCACCGAGCTCGCCTTCGACGGGCGCCACCTCCTCGCCACCGCCCAGCCGCTCGCCATCGGCGGGGCGGTGCTGGTGTTCCTGGACGTGTCCGCGCTGCGGCGGCTGGAGGACGTGCGGCGCGACTTCGTGGCCAACGCCTCGCACGAGCTGAAGACGCCGCTCACGGCCATCCGCGGCTACAGCGAGACGCTGCTGGACGAGAACCTGCCGCCCGAGCTGCGCCGCCGCTTCGCCGAGGTGGTGAGGGAGAACGCGGAGCGGCTGCAGCGCATCGTGGACGACCTGCTGGACCTGTCGCGCATCGAGTCCGGCGGGTGGCGCGCCGAGCCCGAGGAGGTGGCCGTGGCCGAGGCCGCGGAGGAGGCGTGGGCCGTGCTGGAGGAGGCCGCGGCGGAGAAGGGGGTGGAGTTCGGCCTGGAGGTGGCGCCCGGGTGCGAGCTGGTGCGCGCCGATCCCTCCGCCCTGCGGCAGATCTTCACCAACCTGCTGCACAACGCCCTGCGCCACACCCCCGGAGGCTGCTCCGTCACGGTGCGGGCCGCGTGCGCCCCGGAGGCGGAGGGCCGCGCCCCGGGGCGCTGGGTGCGCCTGGAGGTGGCCGACACCGGGTGCGGCATCCCCGCCGCGCACCTCCCCCGCATCTTCGAGCGCTTCTACCGGGTGGACAACGCCCGCGCCCGCACCGCCGGCGGCACGGGGCTCGGGCTCGCCATCGTCAAGCACCTGGTGGAGAGCCACGGCGGCACGGTGGAGGCGGAGAGCGAGCTGGGGCGGGGGACCACCATCCGCTTCACCCTCCCCGCCGCCTGATCCGCCCTTCGTTACACGATCGTTACCCTTCCGATATCGACCGGGCCGCCGTGACAGGCAGTTTAGGGCGTCCGTGACTCCGCCGTTTCCGTTCCGTGACCGGCGGCGCCCCCGCAGCTGCCCGAACCCGAGCCCGAATGCCGATCCCGAACCGGCGGCCCCGCGCCGCCTCGCGCGTCCTCCTGCTCGCCCTCGCCGCCGCCCTCGTCCCCGCGAACCTGCGCGCGCAGGAGGCGGACTCCGTGGTCTTCAGGGCGAGCGCCCTGGAGGTCTCCTTCGGCGGGCGCGTCCAGACGCAGTTCACCACCACCACCGTGGAGGCCGAGCCGTCCACCGAGATCGCGCTGCGGCGGGTGCGGCTGGAGGCCACGGCCAAGCTCAACGAGTGGATCACCGCCAAGATCCAGCCCGAGTACGCGGGGAGCCGCGTCTCCGTCCGCGACGCGTACGTGCGCTTCGCCTTCGACCCGGCGCTGGCCCTGGTGGCGGGGCAGGCGAACCGCCCCTTCGGCACCATCGTCCCCACCAGCTCCACCCGCATCCTCCCCATCGAGCGCGGCCTGCGCATCCGCGGGCTCGCCAACGCGCGCGAGGAGCACAACCTGATCACCGAGCTGGGCTACGCGGACCGCGACGTGGGGATCCAGCTGACCGGCGAGCCCGAGTGGGCCCCGCTGGGGCTGTCGTACGCGCTGGGCGTGTTCAACGGGCCGGCCCGGGGCGACGCGCGGGAGCTGAACACCTACCAGCTCGCCGCGCGCGCGGCGGCGCGCCCGGTGAAGCCGCTCAAGGTGGGGGCGTCGTGGAGCCGCCGCGACTTCGTGGTGCCCGACCGGGCCAACGAGGACGTGCTCCGCACGCGCGACGGCCACGCCTGGGCCCTGGACCTGGAGTACGGCCGCTACGCCCCCGGGCTGCACCTGGTGGCGGAGGCCGCGTGGGGCGACTACGACCCGGCGGAGGACGTGACGTTCACCGGGGTGCAGGGATGGCTGGGCTACCGGACCGGCGCGCTCGGCCCCAGGCTTTCCGGGATCGAGCCCGTGCTCCGCGTCAGCACCGGCGACGTGGACGGCGAGCCGACCCGGCTGGCGGTGCAGGGGGGCACGCTGGTGACGCCGGGCCTCAACCTGTACTTCGGCGGGCTCAACCGCATCATGCTCAACTACGACCTCTGGAGCCCGGACGGCGGCGGGGACCGGGAGGGGAGCTTCAAGCTGCAGTTCCAGGCTGCGTTCTGACCCGGCTGCGCCGTCCTCGCGTTACGCCGCCGATACCGAAACGAGGGGCGATCCGCCGGATCGCCCCTCGTGCTTTTTCCCGGCTTTCCCCATGCCCGCACCGCACGTACGCCCCGTCCGCCTCGCCGCCGGCCCGTAACGGAGTTACAGAACGGTGACCGTTTCCGCGTGGAGCCGATGCGTTCGCCGGCTACCCTCAGGGCGCGTTCCGCCGGGGTGCCGGCGGGCGCTTCACCGGATCTCCACAACGAGACAGGCAATCGATGCCAAGCAAACTAGTTCGCGCCGGGCTGCTCTGGGTGGTGCTGCTGCTCGCCCTTCCCGGGCGCGCCGACGCGCAGGACGCCGCCGGGAGGATCGTGGGGCGCGTGGTCGACGCGGCGAGCGGGCGCGCGCTGACCGGCGCCCAGGTGATGGTGCGGGGCACCACGCTGCGCGCGGTCTCGGGCGTGGACGGGCGCTACGCGATCGCCAACGTCCCCGCGGGCGCGCAGGCCCTCGTCGTCACGCACCTGGGGTACGCGGCGAAGACGGTGACGGACCTGCGGGTGCCCGCGGGCGGCGCCGCCGAGGCGGACGTGTCGCTGGCCGTCGAGGCGCTGGCGATCGAGGGGCTCACCGTGTCCGCCACGCGCGAGCGCGGCTCCGTGAGCCGGGCGCTGGACGAGCAGCGCACCTCCACCGGCGTGGTCAACGCCATCACCGCGGACCAGATCTCCCGCAGCCCGGACAGCGACGCCGCACAGGCGGTGCAGCGCGTCAGCGGGGTGACGGTGCAGGACGGCAAGTTCGTGTTCGTGCGCGGGCTCGGCGAGCGCTACACCGTCACCGACCTGAACGGCGCGCGCCTCCCCAGCCCGGAGCCCGAGCGCAAGGTGGTGCCGCTGGACCTGTTCCCCTCCGGCATCCTGCAGACGGTCACCACCCGCAAGACCTTCACCCCCGACCTGGGCGGCGACTTCAGCGGCGCGCTGGTGAACATCCGCACCCGCGAGTTCCCCACCCGCCGGCAGATGACCGTCTCCGCCTCGGTGGGCTACAACGACGCGGCGACCGGCAGCGACGTGCTGGTCGCCCCGCGCGCGGGCGGCGAGATCTTCGCCGCGGCGGGAGGCCGGCGCGACGTGCCCACCCCCGTCGCGGCGGCCGGCGGCTTCACGCAGGACGTGTCGCAGGCGCAGGTGAACCAGATGGTGGGCGCGTTCCGCAACTCCTGGCTTCCGGGGCAGGGGAGCGGCGACCCCAACCTGTCGCTGTCCGCCTCCGTCGGCGGGAGCGACCCGGTGTTCGGGCAGGAGCTGGGCTACGTGGTGTCCGGCACCTACAGCAAGGGGCAGGAGGTGCGGCTGGACGAGAGGCGCGCGCTGTACGACGTCACCACCGGCGGCGCCATCGACGAGTTCAGCTCCACGCTCGGCACCGGGCGCGAGAGCGTGCTGTGGGGCGGCCTCGCCAACCTGAGCGCGCTGGTGGGCGAGAAGCACCGATTCACCGCCAACAACGTGTACAACCGCACCGCGGACAACGAGGCCCGCAGCGAGCGCGGCTTCAACGAGAACCTGGGGCTCCCGCTGGAGATCCACCGCCTGCGCTACGTGGAGCGCACGGTACGCTCCAACCAGCTCGCGGGCGAGCACCAGCTCTCCGGCTCTCACAAGCTCGACTGGGCGGTCACCTCCTCGGGCGTCACGCGCCGTGAGCCCGACCGCTCCGAGTTCGTGTACGAGCTGCTCGACGGGCTGGACTCCAGCTCCAGCCGGCGCGCCTTCCTGGCGAACAACACCCGCGCCGCCGTCCGCACCTTCGGCGACCTGGACGAGGGGAGCCTGGAGGCCTCCGCCAACTACACCCTCACCTTCGGGCGCGGGCTCGCCCAGCACCAGGTGCGCGTGGGCGGCCTCTTCCGCGGCACCGACCGGGAGGCGGAGAACCGCTCGTACAGCATCTTCAACGGCGGCCGCCAGTTCCTCACCGAGGCCGACCGCATGCTCCCCGCCGAGCAGATCTTCGACGGGCGCTACACCGGCGCCGAGGACGCGGTGTTCACCATCCGTCCGCTCCTCCAGGGAGGGTCGTACACGGCGCAGGACCGGCTCGGCGCGGGCTACGTCATGGCGGACGTGGCGCTCACCGAGCGCATCCACCTGGTGGGCGGCGCGCGGGTGGAGCACTCCGCGGTGGAGGTGGACGCGGTCTCGCAGGACGGCAGCACCAGCCGAAGCGATCCCACCTACACCGACGTCCTCCCGTCGCTGGCGCTGAACGTGGACGTGACGGACACTCACAAGCTCCGCTTCTCCGCGTCGCAGACGCTGGCGCGCCCCGAGTACCGCGAGCTGTCGCCGATCCTCAGCCAGGACGTGCTGGACGGCGACAACATCCAGGGCAGCCCGGAGCTGCGCCGCACCCTGATCCAGAACCTGGACGCGCGCTGGGAGTGGTACCCGTCCTCGGGGGAGATCATCAGCCTGGGCGGCTTCGCCAAGCGCTTCCAGGACCCCATCGAGCGCGTCTACCTCCCCACCTCCGGCTCGCGGGTGCTCAGCTTCGCCAACCCCGAGGGCGCCTACAACTACGGGGTGGAGGTGGAGGCCCGGAAGGAGCTGGGGAGCTTCGCCTCCGTGCTGGAGCCCTTCTCGGTGTCCGCCAACTTCACGGCGATGCGCAGCCGCATCGACGTGGGGAGCGACAGCATCCAGATCAACGCCGACCGGCCGCTGGTGGGGCAGGCACCCTACGTCCTCAACACCGGCCTCACCTGGGCGCCGGGCCGCGGGCGGACCAGCGCGACCGTGCTCTACAACGTGGTGGGTGAGCGGGTGTACGCGGCGGGGGCCCGCGGGCTCCCGGACCTGATCGAGGAGCCGCGCAGCGTGCTGGACTTCTCGCTGCGGCTGGGCGTGACCCCCCAGCTCTCGGCCAAGCTGGACGCCCGCAACCTGCTGGACTCGCCCTTCCAGGTGAAGCAGGGCGACGTGACGCGCGAGTACTATCGGTCCGGCCGGGTGGTCAGCATCGGGATGACCTGGCAGCCGTAGCTCCGTGACGGCTCCGTTACGCGAGAAAGGTGGCCCCTACACAGTAGGCGGCCACCTTTCTCGTGTATGGACGCGGGATCTCACACACCTTCGGAGGAACACTCCACGATGATGGTCACAACGAGGAAAATCCTGTCCGCGGCGATGGTGCTCTGCGCCGGCGTGCTGGCGGCCTGCGACGGCGGCGGCGACCCGACTGAGCCCGTGGTGACGGCGCCGGCGAACGTCTCCGTGACGCCCATCTCGGCGACGGGGCTGCGCGTGTCGTTCGACGCAGTCGCCGGCGCCACCTCGTACACCATCCAGCGGGCACCCGGCAACGGCGGCGACTTCGCCACGGTGAACACCGGCCCGCAGACCAGCTTCGACGACACGGGCCTGCAGGCGCAGACCACCTACCGCTACCGCGTCTCGGCGACGGCGGGCTCGCGCACCAGCGACTACAGCGCCGAGCGCACCGGCACCACGGGCGCTACGCCGGTCGTGACCATCTCCGCCAACATCACCAGCAACCGCACCTTCCACGCGGACACCATCTACAAGCTGGACGCGTTCGTGAAGGTGACCAACGGGGCCACCCTCACCATCCAGCCGGGCACCGTGGTGCAGGGCGAGCAGCTGTCCGCCCTCTTCGTCCTCCCCGGCGCCAAGATCATGGCCGTGGGCACGGCGCAGCGGCCCATCGTCTTCACCTCCTCGCGCGCCGTGGGCGATCGCAAGCCCGGTGACTGGGGAGGCCTGGTCCTGGTGGGCCGCGGCATCATCAACCGCACGGGCCAGATCGCGCTCGAGGGGACGGGGACCAACACCACCACGAACCCCACCGTGTTCTACGCGAACGGCGGCGACAACGCGGACAACAGCGGCACGCTCCGCTACGTCCGCATCGAGTTCGCCGGGTTCGGCCCGGCCCAGGACGCCGAGCTCAACGCGCTCACCATGGCGGCGGTCGGCAGCGGCACCACCCTGGAGTACGTGCAGACGGTGGCGGGCCTGGACGACTCGTTCGAGTGGTTCGGCGGCGCAGTGGACGGCAAGTACCTTGTGTCGTACGAGTCGGGCGACGACCACTTCGACGCCTCCGAGGGGTACATCGGGCGCAACCAGTTCCTGATCGCCTTCCAGTCCGCGCGCCTGGAGCCGCGGGCCGGGGCAGGCGCCTACTCCAACGACCCGCAGGGAATCGAGAACGACGGCTGCGCGGACGCCCAGGGCGGTACCTGCGCGGCCGGCCAGAACTCCACCCCCTTCACCACCCCGATGTTCGCCAACTTCACGCTGGTCGGCACGGGGCCGGGCGTGGTGGGCTCCGGCGGTGGCTACGGGATGATGCTGCGCCGCGGTACGGGCGGGTACTACGTGAACGGGATCGTCGCTCGCTGGCCGAACGCGGCAATCGCGCTCCGCGACGCCTCCACCATGGCCAGGGTGGCCGACGGCAACCTGGCGATCCGCGGCCTGCTCCTGGCCGAGAACGCCAAGACTTTCGAGAATGCCACGAACACGGTGAACGAGGCCGCGAACGCCATCGAGGTGGCCGCCGCGAGCACCGCCAGCCTGTTCACCGCTTTCCCGACGGGCGCGCCCAGCGGCGCCTCGGCCTTCGACTGGACGCCGGCGACCAACTCCGCGGCGCGCACCGGCGGCACGGGCGCTTTCACCGGCGCGCTTGCCACCAAGGCGGGCACCTTCGTCACCGGCACCAGCTACCGCGGCGCCGTGGACCCGGCTGGTGCCAAGTGGTGGCAGGGCTGGACGAGCTACGCCCGCAACTGATGCGGCAGACGTAGCACGAACGACCGCGGCCGGCGCCTTCCGGGGCGCCGGCCGCTCCTCCATTCCGACCTGAAGACGACGATGAGCCGTACCCTGTCCGTCCTGCCGCTGCTCGCTCTGTTCGCCGCCTGTGGCCGCGGCGAGTCCGCACAGCCCTCGCGAGCCTCGGAATCGTCCGTCGCGGCTCCGGTGCAGCCCGCCGCCTACGTGGACAGCGCTCGCACGGTCGAGGAGGACCTGCGCCGCTTCCGGGCGGAGTTGGAGCCGACCTCCGAGCTGAACGGTGGAGCGGAGAGCCGCGACGCGCTGGTGAGGAGCTTCGTGCGAGCCGTGGAAACGCAGGACACCGCGGCGGCGATCCGCATGGTGATGGACCGCGGGGAGTTCGCCTACCTGTACTATCCGCACACGCCGCTGGTCGCGCCGCCGCAGGAGATGAGCCCTCAACTCGCCTGGTTCCTGATGCTCCAGAACAGCGAGAAGGGGATCACGCGCGTCTTCCGCCGGCTGGGCGGCCGGCCGCTGGGCTACCGTGGCCATGCGTGTGACCCCGAGCCCCTGGTGCAGGGGCCCAACCGCGTCTGGCAGCACTGCGCGGTGCGGACGCTCGGCGAAGCGGGCGACACCGCCGCACAGGTCCTGTTCGGGGGGATCCTGGAGCGCGGCGGACGCTTCAAGTTCGTGTCGTACGCGAACGAGTTCTGACGACGACTACCGGCCACCGAACCGAGCCGCACCGACCGGCTGGAAACGGGGGTTTCCGGCCGGTTTCCGTTTCCCCCCGCTGCTTCCCCCGACAACGCGTCGCGCTCTCCACCCCCCGAAGTCTACTTCTCGACCGTGGCGGCGATGCGCTCCAGCGCGGCGCGCCAGCGGGCGCGCATCGCCTCGCGGGCCTCGGCGTCGGGCAGCTTGTCCAGGTGCGCGCCGATGGAGGTCTTCCCGGGCCCGGCCTCGGTCACCGTGAGCTGGAGCGTGGCCGGCGAAGGCCACCCCTCCGGCTGCCAGGTCATGCGCAGCCGGTTGCCCGGCCGCACGACGCGGACCTCGCCGCTCGCGCCGGGCTCGCCGTCGGCGGGCGGCACCCGGTACTTCTCGCCCACGTCGAAGGCGACGGACGCGCCCTCGCCCAGCCACAGCTCCGGGCGGGAGGTGATCCGCTCCCACGCCTCCGCGACGGTCAGCGGGACGCGCTTCTGCACGCCCACCTGGAATCCCGCGTCCGCCGTCTGCCCGACGACGCGGCTGCCGCGGGCGTACTCGTAGCCCACGGCGACGGACTGCCGCCACCACCCCGACGCGACCGCCGGGTGCTCGCGCTTCAGGTAGGCGACGATCTCCTTGTGGCTCCACTCCGCCGCCCCCGCCGCGTCCAGCGTGGCCTGCCACTCCTCCCACCCGCGGCCGGTCGCCTCGCGCACCGCCTCCGAAGAGACCCGCGGGCCCGCTCCGGGAGGGGCGGGGTGGGGGAGTCCGGCCTGCTTCGCGTCCGACGATTTTGCCGATGCGGCTCCGTCGTCCGACGCGCCGAGCCCCGCCTCGCGAAGCGCTTCGCGGATGCGGCCCATCGCCTTCGGGCCCATGCCGTGGAGCCGCAGGAGCTCCGTCTCGTCGGCGCGGCCCAGCTGCTCCAGCGTGGTGTAGCCCGCCGCGGTGAGGGCGCGCGTGGCCGGCGCCCCGATCCCTGCCGGGAGACCGCCCCCGCCGCCCCCGGCTTCCTTTCTCGTCGCCCGTTTCGTGGTCATGCGATCCGCTGTTGTGAAGGCCGGGACGCGGGGCTACTTCTCCGAGTACAGCGAGAAGGGGCCGCCCTGCGCGTCCAGGCACTGGGCCATCCTGCCGCCGCCCGGCACCTCGGCGGGGCCGTGCAGGATCCTGCCGCCGCGTTCCCTGGTTCGCTCCACCGTGGCGTCGATGTCGTCCACCTGGACGTAGTAGAGCCAGTGCGGCGGATACGCCCCGTCCCTGGCGGCGTCGAACATCGCGCCGATCTCGGCCGCGTCGGGGTCGTCCGGGAGCCCGAACATGAAGTAGTCGCCCATGGGGCCCACGTCCAGGGTCGCCACGTGGCGCCACCCCAGCAGCTCCGAGTAGAACTCCCACGCCGCCCGGTGGTCGACGGTGTGCAGCTCGTGCCAGTCGAACGAGCCCGGCCCCCTGGCGCCGGGGGGCGTCCCGTCGCGGTCGGGGCGGAAGAGGGACAGGGTCGCGCCCTGCGGGTCGGCGATGACGGCGTAGCGGCCGACGTCCGGGATGTCCGCGGGCGGCGAGAGCACGCGTCCGCCCAGCTCCTCCGCGCGCCGGGCCGACGCGTCCACGTCGTCCACGGCCACGTGCGCGAACCAGTGCGGCGGCGTGCCGGCCTCGTCCATCTCCGGCGGCAGCTTCATCAGCCCGCCCACCGGCACGCCCCCGGCCGTCCACATGGAGTAGTCCGCGCTCCCCTGCCACGCCTGCGTGCCCCATCCCACGACGTGCGTGTAGAAGTCCCGTGCGGCCTCCACGTCGCGGGCCAGGTGGTCGTACCACACGAAGCGTCCCCGGTTGCTCATCGCTGCTCCTCCATCGTGTGTGGAAACGGTCGAGAGACGGTCAGGAACCCGCAAAGCGCCTGCTTCCGGTCCGACGCGCCGGCGCGGCCCACGTCCGTTGGCGCGACGGCCGGAGTCGTCGTCGGCGGGCCGCCGTCACGGCCGCAGCCGCTCCAGGTATTCGCACGCCGCCTCGGCGGCCTCCAGCATCGGCGCGGGGCTGCGCGAGCTCTTGCCCGTGCCCCAGATCCCCATCTGCAGCGCGACGAGGAGCGCGGCCGTGCTCTCCGGCGAGACGTCGGCGCGCACCGCGCCCGCCTCCACCCCCCGGCGCAGCGCCGCGGCGAAGCTGGAGCGCCACAGGCCGTAGAGCGCGTCGATGCGGGCGTGGAAGCCCTCGTCCAGCGGCGACATCTCCTGCGCCAGGTTGTTGAGCGGGCACCCGTCCACGTACCCGCCGCTCTCCACGTCCTGGCGCGCGTAGCGCCGGAAGGACTCCTGCATCGCGGACACCGGGTCCGCCGCGCCCTCCAGCGGCCCCAGCCAGCGCTCCAGCAGCAGCGGCCCGATCACCTCGTCCACCACCGCGTGCCCCAGCTCCTGCTTGCCCGCGAAGTGGTGGAAGAGCGCCCCCTTGGTCACCCCGGCGCCCTCCACGACGCGGTTCAGGCTGCCGCCCTGGAAGCCGTTCCGGAAGAACTCCCGGAACGCCGCATCGAGGATCCTGCGCCGGGTGACGTCCGGCCGACGGGGTGACACGGTGCTCATGGAGGCACGATACCGACCGGGCGGTATGTGAGTCAAGATTGATGTTCGGGCAGACCACGGCGACCCCCTCCCCCGGCCCCTCCCCGCAAGGGGAGGGGAGAACGACAACGGCACCCCCCATCCCCCCGGCCCCCGTCCCCCGCAAGCGAGGGAAGGGGGAGCACTACGGATCCAGCGCGGTTTTCCCCTCCCTCGCTTGCGGGGG
>JBFMFL010000142.1:0-16702 GCA_040752145.1 Gemmatimonadota bacterium | reverse complement strand
AGATCGACCAGCGCAAGCTGCTGTACCTCAAGTTCGGCGAGTCCACCAACCGCTCCTCCTCGCTGGTGCTGAACAGCTGGGGCCGGACGGACGGCAGCGGCCTGGACCTGGCCCTGGTCTCCGAGCGCACCCTGGGCGACGCGGAGGTCAACTACGGGATCGGGGGGATCAGCTGGGAGACCTGGCACAAGATCGAGGTGCAGCTGATCGTCAACCACCGCGGCGTGGCCGACGGCACGGTGCGGGTGTGGCTGGACGGGCGGCTGGTCAAGGAGCGCCGCAACGTGATCGTCTTCGACTACAGCGCCAGCACGGCCAGCGACTTCATCTACGAGTGGGGGATCGGCAACCAGGAGCAGTGGGCGGCCGACGAGACGCTGCCCATGAAGGACTACCGGATGTGGGACAACATCGAGTTCCGCACCGGGCGGCCGTAGCCCCCGGCCGCTGACGACCAGGAGCCACCGGCGGACGCGGGTCCGCCGGAGGCTCTTTTCATCCCGCGCGCCGGTGCGGCGGCGGCGCTCAGCGCACGGCCGGCTCGCGCACGGCGCGCGGGCGGGGGCTGGAGGCCGCGGCGGGAAGCAGGCGGAGCGCGCGGAACAGGGCGATGGACCGCCCGGAGAAGTAGGCGTAGTACAGCACGGCGAGCTGCGGGAGCTCGGCGAGGGGCGAGCTGCGGTACTTGGCGAGCGCCATCGCCAGGCAGAGCCCCGCCACCCCGGCCAGGGCGAGGAGCGCCGCCGCCGGGAAGAGCGGGGCCGCCGCCGCCGCGGCCACGTGCAGGAGCACGAACAGCACGGTGGCCAGCGCCACGCGGGAGGCGAGCAGGTCGCGGAGCGTGGCGAAGTCGCCCGCGCCGTGCCACGCCTCGCGCCGGACGAACTGCCGGAGCGTCCGCGGCCACCCGCGGTGCTCCACCGCCAGCCCGTTCTCGTGCAGGACCCGGCCGCCGGCCAGCCTCGCCCGGCGGCACACGTCGTAGTCCTCCCCCGTTTCCAGCCGCGCGTCGAAGCCCCCGAGTTCCCGGAAGAACGGGCGCGGGGCCACCAGGTTGGCGCCGGGGAGGTAGTTGGCGCCGGTGCGCTTGGCCGGGTCGAACCAGAGGCGCTCGATCCAGGAGGGCGGGTCCGCGATCCCCGGCTTCGCGCCCGCCAGGGTCCGGGGCTCCAGGGCGAACTCCCGCAGCGCGCTCTCCAGCCCGTCGCCCCAGCCCGGCCGCAGGACCGTGTCGCCGTCGATGAACGCCAGCACCCCCCCTGAAGACAGCGCCACCCCCGCGTTCCTCACCGCGGCCACCGTCCCGGAGGGGTGGCTGACGACGCGTGCCCCGTGGGCCGCCGCGACCGCCGCGGTGCCGTCCGTGGAGCCGTGGTCCACCACGATCCTCTCGTACGTCCAGCGCCCGTCCATCGCCGCGGCGATGCTGTCCAGGCAGTCGGCGACGTGCTCGGCTTCGTTGCGGGCGGGGACGACGAAGGAGACCTGAACGGGCTCGGGCATCGGGGAGCCGGCTTCCGGGTTCGGGTGATGGCTCGGACGGGGGCGCCCCTGTCCGCGAGAGGCAGCCGGCGGGGAGAGTGCAGGACCCGGACCCCGCCGGCCGGGGGCGGCGCGCGGCCCGGCGCCCCCGGATCTCCGCGCCGGTCCGTGGCGCCGGCGCAACGGCTGTTGCGCGCGCGGCGCAGGCCTCGGCGGGGTGGGGGCGGGATCCCCCCGCGGGGCCCCGGCGGGATTGTTGCAGCTTTCCCCGCGTCCGTCGCAGCCGCTCTCCACGCTCCCGACCCGTCACGATGCGCTCCCGTCCCCGCCTCCTCTTTCTCGCGCAGACGCTCCCCTTCCCCCCGGACACGGGGGTGGCGGTGCGCACCTTCAACGTGATGCGGCTCCTGGCCCGCGCCTTCGACGTGACCGCCCTCTGCTTCTACCGGACGGACGCCTGCCCGTCGCCGGCGGCGGTGCGCGCCTCGGTGGCGGGGCTGGAGGCGCTGCCGGGAGTGGCGGCGGTGGAGGCGTTCCCCATCCCGCAGGAGCACGGCCGGGCGCGGCTCGTCTGGGACCACCTGCGCAGCGTGGCCACCGGGCGCCCGTACACGGTGTTCTCCTACGAGTCCGCCGCCTTCCGCGGCCGCCTGGAGCAGCTGCTCCGCGCCGGGGGCTTCGACCTGGCGCACGTGGACAGCCTGGACCTGTCCGCGTACCTCCCCCTGCTGGAGGGGATCCCCGTGGCGTGCGTGCACCACAACGTGGAGTCGGCGCTGCTGCGCCGGCGCGCCGCCAGCGAGCGCTCCGCGCCGCTGCGCCGCTACGTCGCCCACCAGGCCGGGCTGCTGGAGGCGGAGGAGCGCCGCTGGTGCCCGCGGGTGGCGCTCAACGTGGCCGTCTCGGACGAGGACCGCCGCCGCTTCGAGGCGCTGGTCCCGGGGGCGCGCTTCGCGGTGGTGCCCAACGGGGTGGACACCCACGCCTTCCGCCCGCCGCCTGCCCCCGGGCGGGACGGGCTGGTGTTCGTGGGCGGGTACGGCTGGTATCCCAACCGCGACGCCCTGGAGCACTTCGCGGAGGACGTGCTCCCGCTGCTGCGCGGCACCGGGCCGGAGGTGCCCGTCCGCTGGGTGGGGCGCGCCCCGGAGCCGGTCCGCCGGGATTTCCGGGAGCGGCACGGCATCGAGCTGACCGGCTACGTGGACGACACCCGCCCCCTGGTGCACGCCGCGGCGTGCTACGTGGTGCCGCTGCGGGTGGGCGGGGGGACGCGCCTCAAGATCCTGGACGCCTGGGCGATGGGGAAGGCGGTGGTCAGCACCCCGGTGGGGTGCGAGGGGCTGGACGCGCGCGACGGGGAGAACATCCTGGTGCGCGACGACCCGGCGGAGTTCGCCGCGGCGGTGCGCCGGGTGCTGGACGACGAGGCGCTGCGCGCGCGGCTGGGGGAGGGCGCCCGCCGCACGGCGGAGGAGGTCTACGAGTGGGACGTGATCGGCCGCTCCATGACCGCCGCCTACCTTTCCCTGGCCGAGCGGCGCGGGGCCGCGGAGCCCGCCCCCGCCCTGGCCGCGGCGCGCTGACCGCCCCGGCGCGGGCGCGCGACTGTCGCGCCGATCCTCCCCCCGCGACGCTCCCCGCGCTCCCCACCCGGGCGACACCTGTCGCGCCCGCGCCACACTCCCCGGCAAAACATCTGCGGGCCCGCCGCGTGGCTTCCCCTGGCCGCGCCTGGCTTCCCGGCGCTCCGCGCCCGCGGCCGCCGGGGGCACGCGATGTGACTGTTCGCTGCGGCGCGGCGCCCGGCCACCCGCCGGGCGCGCGGCCGAAGGCGGGCGCCTCCCCCGGCGCGCCGCACCCCTCCACCATGCCCCCGGGCGGGAATGAACAGGGCCACGGTCGACTTCCTGGTCATCGGCGGCGGCGTCATGGGCCTGGCCCTGGCGCTGGAGGCGCGCAGGCGCCACCCCGGGGCCCGCGTGGCGGTGCTGGAGAAGGAGCCCGCGTGCGGGCTGCACGCCAGCGGCCGGAACAGCGGGGTGCTGCACGCCGGCTTCTACTACACGGCCGACAGCCTCAAGGCGCGCTTCACCCGCGACGGGCAGCGGGAGTGGATCCGCTACTGCGAGGAGCGGGGCTTGGGGATCAACCGCTGCGGCAAGCTGGTGGTGGCCCGCTCGGAGGCCGACCTCCCGGGGCTGGACGAGCTGCTGCGCCGCGCCGCCGCCAACGGGGTGGAGGTGCACGAGGTCACCGCCGCCGAGGCGCGCGAGCTGGAGCCGCGCGCGCGGACGCACGAGCGGGCGCTCTGGAGCCCCAGCACCGCCTCCGTGGACCCGGCCGAGCTCATGGCCTCGCTGGCCCGCGACGCCCAGGCGGCCGGGGTGGAGGTGAGGTCCGGGACCGCGTACCTGGGGCGCACGCCCGAGGGGGTGGTCACCTCCCGGGGGACCGTGTCGGCGGGGTACGTGTTGAACGCCGCCGGGCTGTACGCCGACCGCATCGCGCGGGACTACGGCTTCTCCGAGGACTTCCGCATCCTCCCCTTCCGCGGGCTGTACCTGTACGCCGACGGCGCCGACGGCCTGCTGCGCCGCCACGTGTACCCGGTGCCCGAGCTGCGCTACCCGTTCCTGGGCGTACACTTCACCGTCACCGCGGCGGGGCGGGTCAAGATCGGCCCCACCGCGCTCCCCGCGCTGTGGCGCGAGCACTACGGCGGGCTCGCCGGCTTCCGCTGGGACGAGTTCCTGGAGGTGGGGCGCCGCGTGGCCGGGCTGTTCCGCGCCGACGACTTCGAGTTCCGCAGGCTCGCCCGGCGCGAGCTCCCCAAGGGGTGGAAGGGGGAGCTGGTGAAGCTGGCCGGCGAGCTGGTCTCCGTCCCCATCGGCCGGCTGGGGTGGCGGTGGGGGAAGCCGGGGATCCGCGCGCAGCTGGTGAACGTGCGCGAGCGCAGGCTGGAGATGGACTTCCGCTACGAGGGGGACGACCGTTCGTTCCACGTGCTCAACGCCGTGTCGCCGGCGTTCACCTGCGCCTTCCCCTTCGCCGCGCACGTGTGGGACCAGATCGACACCCGGCTCCGCGGCGCCGTCGCCGCGCCCGCCGACCTCGCCCTTCAAACCGTCGCGCAGCCATGAAAGCAGTGATCCTTGCCGGGGGGTTCGGAACGCGCATCAGCGAGGAGAGCAGCGTCCGCCCCAAGCCGATGGTGGAGATCGGGGGCGAGCCCATCCTGTGGCACATCATGAAGATCTACTCCGCCCACGGGATCAACGACTTCGTGGTGTGCCTGGGCTACAAGGGGTACCTGATCAAGGACTACTTCCACGACTACTACCTGCGGGCGGCGGACGTCACCTTCGACATCCGCAACCACCGCGTGGAGATCCACCGCAACGGCGCGGAGCCCTGGCGCGTGACGCTGGTGGAGACCGGCGGCTCCACCATGACGGGCGGCCGCATCAAGCGCATCCGCGACCACGTGGGCGACGAGGCGTTCTGCATGACCTACGGCGACGGGGTCAGCGACGTGAACGTGACGGAGCTGATCGAGTTCCACCGCAGGCAGAAGGTGCTGGCGACGCTCACCGCGGTGCAGCCGCCGGGCCGCTTCGGGGCGTTCACCATCGGCGAGGACGCGGACCGCATCGACGGGTTCCGCGAGAAGCCGGCGGGCGACGGCGCCTGGATCAACGGCGGCTTCTTCGTGCTGGAGCCGCAGGTGTTCGACTACATCGAGGGCGACGATACGGTGTGGGAGCAGGCGCCCATGGAGCGGCTGGCGCACGGCGGGCAGCTCGCCGCCTACCGGCACCGCGGCTTCTGGCAGCCCATGGACACCCTGCGCGACAAGACCGTGCTCAACGAGCTCTGGGAGAGCGGCCACGCGCCCTGGAAGGTGTGGTCCGACCGGCCCGCCGTGGAGATCCAGGACGAGCACGCGCCCGAGCTGATCACCATCGTGTCGGCGCCGGTGGCCCCGGCGCGCACCCTCCCGGCGGACATCCCGCCCTCCGGGGCCGCGCACGAGGCGCCCGCCCCCGAGCCCACACCCCTGGCCCGCGCATCCGCATGAGAGTCCTGGTCACCGGAAGCGAAGGATACATCGGCTCCCTCCTCGCCCCGCTGCTCGCCGGGCGCGGGCACGACGTGGTGGGGCTGGACACCGGCTTCTACGCGGACGCGGCGCTGTACGACGCCGGCCTGCGCCCCGTCCCCACGCTGCGCCGCGACATCCGCGGGCTGGGCGAGGCGGAGCTGGCCGGCTTCGACGCGGTCGTGCACCTGGCGGAGCTCTCCAACGACCCGCTGGGGCAGCTCAACCCGGACATCACCTTCCGCATCAACCACCTGGGGAGCGTGGCCCTGGCCGAGGCGGCGCGCCGCGCCGGGGTGCCGCGCTTCGTCTACACCTCGTCGTGCAGCGTCTACGGCATCGGCACGGGCGACCTCAAGGACGAGACCTCGGCCCCCGACCCGCAGACGGCCTACGCCGAGTGCAAGGTGCGGGTGGAGCGCGACGTGTCCGCCCTGGCCACGGACGACTTCTCCCCCGTGTTCCTGCGCAACGCCACGGCGTACGGGGCCAGCCCGCGCATGAGGTTCGACCTGGTGGTCAACAACCTCTCCGGGCTGGCCTGGACCACCCGGGAGATCCGCATGACCAGCGACGGCTCGCCCTGGCGCCCGCTGGTGCACGTGGCCGACATCTGCGAGGCGGTGGCCGCGGCGCTGGAGGCCCCCCGCGAGGCGGTGCACGGCGAGGTCTTCAACGTGGGCGACTCCCGCGAGAACTACCAGGTGCGCGACGTGGCCCGCATCGTGGCCGAGGTGTTCCCCGGGTGCTCGCTCGCCTTCGGCAGCAACGACGGCGACAACCGCAGCTACCGCGTCTCCTTCGACAAGATCGCGGAGCGCCTCCCCGCCTTCCGCTGCCGGCGCGACGTGCAGGCGGGCGCGGAGGAATTGCGGGGGATCTTCGAGCGCATCGCCATGACGCCCGAGGTGTTCCAGCACCGCACCTTCACCCGCCTCAAGCAGCTCCAGCACCTGCTGGGCACGGGGCAGGTGGGCCAGGAGCTGTTCTGGCTGGAGGAGGCGGCCGCCGCATGATCTTCACCGAGACGCGGCTCCCCGGCGCCTTCACCATCGACCCGGAGCGCCGGGAGGACGACCGCGGCTTCTTCGCCCGGGTGTACTGCGAGCGCGAGTTCCGCGAGCACGGGCTGATGCCGCACGTCGCCCAGGCGAACATGTCGAGCAACCCGCGGCGCGGCACGCTGCGGGGGATGCACTACCAGGTGGAGCCCTTCCGCGAGGCCAAGCTGGTGCGCTGCACCCGCGGGGCGATCCACGACGTGATCGCCGACCTGCGCCCGGAGTCGCCCACGTACATGCAGTGGATCGGGGTGGACCTGACGGCGGAGAACGCCCGCATGCTCTACGTCCCCGAGGGGTTCGCGCACGGCTTCGTCACCCTGGAGGACGACACCGAGGTCACCTACCAGGTGTCCGAGTTCTACGCCCCCGGCGCCGAGCAGGGGATCCGCTGGGACGACCCGGCGCTGGCGATCGCGTGGCCCGTAGAGCCGCGGCTGGTCTCCGACAAGGACCGGAGCTGGCCGCTGCTGGAAGGAACGGCGGGCTCGGGCGTGTCCCCCGCTGGCGCGGGGGCCGGGCTGCGCGCGCAGTAGGGCAGCAAACAACGCTGCCCAACTGCGCCGAGCCCCGCGAACCGCCGCGGGTCTCGGCCCTGCCGGGCGCGCATCCCTCACGCACACTTCAACGAACCGCTACAGATGATTCTGGTCGATCGGGCGCTGGAGCGCCGCGCGGCGGAGGGCAGGCCCATCCGCGTGGGGATGGTGGGCGCCGGCTTCATGGCGCGCGGCGTCGCCCTGCAGATGATGGGCTTCACCAAGGGGATGGAGCTGGTCGCCATCGCCAACCGCACGCTGGCCGGGGCGGAGCGGGCGTACCGCGAGGCGGGCGTGGAGCGCCCGCGCGTGGTGGAGACGGTGGCCGCGCTGGAGGAGGCCATGGCGCGCGGCGAGCGGGCGGTCACCGACGACGCGCTCCTCCTCTGCCGGGCGGAGGGGATCGACTGCATCGTGGAGGTGACGGGCGCGGTGGAGTTCGGCGCGCGGGTGGTGATGGAGGCCATCGCGCACGGCAAGCACGTGGTCACCATGAACGCCGAGCTGGACGGCACGGTGGGCTCCATCCTCCGGGTGTACGCGGACCGCGCCGGAGTGGTGCTCACCGGCTCGGACGGCGACCAGCCGGGGGTGATCATGAACCTGTACCGGTTCGTGAAGGGGATCGGGGTCAAGCCGGTGCTGTGCGGCAACATCAAGGGGCTCCACGACCCCTACCGCAACCCCACCACGCAGAAGGGGTTCGCGGAGAAGTGGGGGCAGAACCCGCAGATGGTCACCTCCTTCGCGGACGGCACCAAGATCTCCTTCGAGCAGGCGATCGTGGCCAACGCCACGGGGATGCGGGTGGCCCGGCGGGGGATGTTCGGCCCCACGGTGCCCGCCGGCACGCCCGTCACCGAGACCGTTTCGCTGTACCCGCTGGAGGCGCTGGTCGAGGGGCCGGGGATCGTGGACTACGTGGTGGGCGCGGCGCCCGGGCCCGGCGTGTTCGTGCTGGGGACGCACGACCACCCCGTCCAGCAGCACTACCTCAACCTGTACAAGCTGGGCGAGGGGCCGCTGTACTGCTTCTACACGCCCTACCACCTCTGCCACTTCGAGGTGCCCAACACGGTGGCGCGCGCCGTCCTCTTCGGCGACGCGGCCATCCAGCCGCTGGGCGCCCCTCGCGTGGACGTGGTCACCGCCGCCAAGACGGACCTGCGCGCGGGGGAGACGCTGGACGGGCTGGGCGGCTACCACACCTACGGGCTGGCCGAGAACTCGGACGCGGCGGCGCGGGAGCGCCTCCTCCCCATCGGCCTGGCCGAGGGGTGCCGCCTGCTGCGCGACCTCCCCCGCGACGCGGTGCTGACGTACGACGACGTGGAGCTGCCGGCGGGGCGGCTGTGCGACCGCCTCCGCGCGGAACAGAACTTGTACTTCTCCTCCGGCGAGCCCGCCCCGGCGCCGGTCCTGGAGGCCGTGGCGAGCTGAGGCCCCGCGCGCCCGGCGGCGGCTCCGCCGGGCGCATGCCCCGAGAAACGGATCGCGGGATCCGGCGGGAACGTCCGCGGGCTCCTTCCGCGGACGCTTCCGCCCCCCGGGCTCCACCGGACGACGCTTCCCATGCCGAGCGATTCCGCAAAGCCGACCCTCGGAGATCTTTTCCGGTTGATCCGCGAGGACTTCCGGGCCAACGACGCGTCGCTGACGCGGCCGGGCTTCCAGGCCCTGGCGGTGCACCGCTTCGGCAACGCGGTGCTGGGACTGCCGCGGGTGCTGCGGGCGCCGCTCAGCGTGCTCCACGACGTGTGCCACGTGTTCGTGCGCAACGTCTACGGCATCGAGCTCCCCCGCTCCACCCGGGTGGGCCGCAGGGTGAGGATCAGCCACCAGAGCGGCATCGTGATCCACCCCGAGGCCGTCATCGGGGACGACTGCACCATCCGGCAGAACGTGACCATCGGCGCCGTGTCGCGCGCGCGGGCGGGGCACGCGCCGGTGCTGGGGGCGGGGGTGGAGGTGGGGGCCGGGGCGGTGATCATCGGCAGGGTGCGGGTGGGCGACGGCGCCCACGTCGGCCCCAACACCGTGGTGATGACCAGCATCCCCGCGGGGGCCACCGTGGTGGCCGCCGCCCCGCGCGTGCTCCAGCCGCCCGCGCCCCGGCAGGCGCAGCCCCCCCGCGAGTCCGCGGGCCCCGAGATCCGGGCCATCCCCGCATGAGCGAGCCCATCCTGGCGGCGGGCGACCGGCTGCGGCGCGAAGGCGACGTCCGCGGCGCCGTGGACGCGTACCTCGCCGCCGCGGAGGAGGTGGAGGTCCCCCCCGCGGCGCTCTGCCTGCGGCTGGCCCGCTGCCACCGCACCCTGGGCGACGGGGCGGCGGCGCTGCGCTGGGCGGCCGCCGTGACGGACGCGGGCGACGACTTCGCCGCCTGGCACGCGGCGGCCGCGCTGGCGCAGGGGCTGGGCACGGGCGCGGCGCCCGGCCTGCGCCCGGCGCGGCTGGCGCTGCTGGGGAGCTACACGGTCGCGCAGCTGGGGCCGCTGCTGCGGCTGGCGGCGCTGCGGCGCGGGGTGGCGCTGGAGGTCCACGAGGCGGCCTACGGGCAGTACCGGCAGGAGGTGCTGGACCCGGGGAGCGGGACGTACGCGTTCGGCCCGGACTTCGTGCTGCTGGCCGTGCACGAGGGCGAGGTTGCGCTCCCGGAGCACGGCGACGACCCGGCCGGGGACGTGGAGCGGGAGCTGCGCCGCTGGACCGGGCTGTGGGACGCGGTGGCGCGGCACTCGGCCGCGCGCGTGGTGCAGCACAACTTCGCCATCCCGCCGGAGACGCCGCTGGGGCACCTGGCGGCGCGGCTCCCCGGCTCCCGCTACCGGACCACGCAGGCGCTCAACCACCGCCTGGGCGAGGAGGCCGCGGACCGGGTGTCCCTGGTGGACTGCGACCGGCTGGCCGCGTACGTGGGGAAGCAGCGCTGGTTCGACCCGCGCTACTGGCACCAGTCGAAGCAGGCGGTCTCGCTGGAGGCGCTGCCGCTCCTGGCCCGGCACACCGCCGCGGTGCTCGCCGCCGACCTGGGGCTCGCCCGCAAGTGCCTGGTGCTGGACCTGGACAACACGCTCTGGGGCGGGGTGATCGGCGAGGACGGGCTGGCGGGGATCCGGCTGGGCGGCGGCGACGCCGAGGGGGAGGCGTTCGCGGCGTTCCAGGAGTACGTGGCCCGGCTCCGGGACCGGGGGGTGATCCTGGCGGTATGCTCCAAGAACAACGAGGCGGACGCCCGGGAGCCCTTCGAGTCGCACCCCGGCATGCGCATCCGCCTGGACGACGTCCCCGCCTTCGTGGCGAGCTGGGAGAGCAAGGCGGAGGGGATCCGCACCATCGCCCGGACGCTGAACATCGGGCTGGACGCGGTGGCCTTCGTGGACGACAACCCGGCGGAGCGGCAGGCGGTGCGGCGCCTCCTCCCCCAGGTGGACGTGGTCCCGCTCCCCGCCGACCCCGCCCTGTACGCGCGCTGCCTGTCCGAGTACGGGGGCTTCGAGCCGGCCTCCTTCACCGCCGAGGACCGCCGGCGCGCCGAGCAGTACCGGGCGCGCGCCGAGCTGGTGAAGCTGGAGGCGGCCGCGGAGTCGCTGGAGGACTTCCACCGCAGCCTGCGCATGGAGGCGACGCTGTCGCCCTTCACCGGGTTCGACCTGCCGCGCGTGGCGCAGCTCCTGGGCAAGTCCAACCAGTTCAACCTCACCACGCGGCGCCACGGCATGGCCGCCCTGCAGCGCTTCGCGGCCGACCCGGAGTGCGTGCACTTCTCGCTGCGCCTGCGCGACTGCTTCGCCGACCACGGGCTGGTGAGCGTGATGATCGCGTTCCGCCGGGGCGAGGTGCTGGACATCGACAGCTGGCTGATGAGCTGCCGGGTGATCGGGCGCACGGTGGAGGCGCAGATGCTGCATCACCTCTGCCGCAGGGCCGCGGAGCTGGGGTGCACGGCGCTGCGCGGCACCTACGTGCCCACCGCCAAGAACGCCATGATCGCCGGGCTGTTCGCCCGCTTCGGCTTCGAGCCGGAGGGCGAGGCGGACGGGACCACCACCTGGCTCTACGACCTGCGGAGCCGCGGGGAGATCCCCGGCGGGCTGATGCGCGCGGCGGCGCCCGACGCCGCCCCGGCGGAGGCCGCGCTCCCCGTGCCGGCGTAGGCGGCGGACGGACACCGGAACAGGCGAGGTCGGGATCCCATGACGGTGATGGAGCGGCTGGAGGAGGTGTTCAGGACGGTGTTCGACGACGACGCCCTGGTGCTGACGGACGACGTCACCGCGGCGGACGTCCCGGGATGGGACTCCGTCGCGCACGTCAACCTGATGTTCAGCATCGAGCAGGAGTTCGGCGTGCAGTTCGCCGGCAACCAGTTCAGCGAGTTCCGGGACGTGGGCGAGCTGCGCCGCTTCCTGGAGCGCCGCGCGGGCGGCTGAGTGGAGCCGTGCGCCCCACGAACACGAAGGAGCCCCCGCGCCGCGGCGCGGGGGCTCCTTCGTTCGGGGGCGGCGAGGCTCAGGCGGAGGCCGCCGCCGGCTCCGCCGTGCTCACCGCCGGCGCGCGCCCCGCCCGCGACGCCAGGTGGTCCGCCAGGCGCAGCGAAAGGGCGATGATGGTGAGGGTGGCGTTGATGTAGCCGCCGGTGGGGAAGACCGAGCACCCCGCCACGAACAGGTTGCCCACCCCGTGTACGCGCCCGTTCCCGTCCACCACGCCCTGCCGGGGGTCCGCGTGCATGCGGGTGGTGCCCATGTGGTGGTGGAGCCCGGCCGCGCGCAGCACCGGCCCCCCGTCGGGATCGGTCGCGGGGGCGTAGCTCCCCAGCCCGGCGCGCTGCACCTCCGCCGCGAACAGGCGCTGCGCCCGCGTGACGTTGTCGCGGTCGGCCTCCCGCCAGCGCCAGTGCAGCTCGGCCCGGCGGCACCCCAGGCGGTCGCGCTCCTCCGTGAGGACCACGCGGTTGTCCGGGTGCGGCACCTGCTCGGTGTGCAGGAGCACGGCGAACGCGCCGAAGCGGCGCTGGCGGTCCGGGAGCGCCGACCACCCGTCGCCGTCCACCAGGTCCGGGCCGCGGACGAAGTGGCTGAACAGCCGCTGGCCGGACGCCTTGCGCAGGATGGAGGCGCCCACGTAGTCCCACGAGCCCAGCACCCGCCGCAGGTGCTGCCCCGCGCCGGCGGGGGGGCGCAGGCGCAGCGCGCCCCTGGCCAGCGCCTCGAACGAGTGGATGGCGTCGTCGCGGATGCGGTGGTGCCGGGGGTGCCGCGGGTACAGGGCGAAGCTGAGGTTGAACAGCCGCTCGCGCCGCATCACCGCCTCGTTGAAGCGGAGCTGCCCCAGCACCCAGGTGCCGTTCACCGGGCGCTCGTCGTAGAGCGCCGCCGTGTCGAAGATCGCGCGGTCGGAGGGGGTGAGGATCCCCCCCGTGACCACCTGGTGCTCCATGAAGTAGCGGCCCACCAGGTCGTGGCCGTTCCCCAGCCCGGCCCGCTGCACCCGGTCGGAGAGCAGGAGCAGGCGCGCGTTCTCGATCCCCCCCGCGGCCATCACCACCGTCCGCGCCCGCACGCCGAACGGCCTGCCGTCCGGGGTGGCCGCGCGCACCCGGGTGACCGAGCCGGCGGCCTCGTCCGTCTCCAGCTCCGTCACGCTGGCGTGCGTCCACACCGCGATGCGCGGCGACCGCTCCACCTCGCCCACCAGCTTCTCGGTGAAGTGGTGCAGCGGGGAGAACTGCCACACCGAGGTGTTGCAGGTCTCCGGGTCCAGCGGGAGCTGGGGGGCCTCCGCGCTGGCCCAGCTCGCCCCGTCGTAGGCGTAGGGCCCCAGGCCGCACGCCTCCTGCGCCCGCCGGTAGTACGGCTCCAGCTCCTCCAGCCCGAAGGGCCAGCCGCTCCCGGGAACCCAGTCGCGTCGCTCGAAGTCGATGGCGTCCAGCGGCGCGGCCCGGAAGCCGAACTGGTCGCCCAGGCGCGTGTTCCACAGGTGGGGCGTGCCTCCCAGCTGGCGCCTGCGCGTCTCCTCCAGCGGCGGGTAGCAGTCGCCGCGGGTCCGCCCCTCGGCGAGCGACTGGGCGGCCGGGTCCGGCTCCCTGCCGCCGCCCTCCAGGACCAGGGTGTCCACCCCGCGCCGGGCCAGCTCCAGGGCGAGGGTGATCCCCGCGGGGCCGCCGCCGATGATGCAGATGTCCGCTTCCAGCACGGCGTCGGGGGCGAGGCTGCGCGCGTCGTTCAGCATGGGTCGTGTCGTCGGGAGGTGCCGCGCGGGCGGCTCAGGAGAAGAAGCTCTGCAGCAGGACCGGGTGGACGGGGAGCGCGACCAGGTTCTTGACCGCCCGGCTGCGGGCGCCCGGGTAGCCGAGCGCCCGCGCGAACGCCCGCAGGGCGTACGCGGGGCGCTTCTGGCGCAGGGCCGCCTGCCCGGAGTCGATCCACGCCCGCCCGATGCGCCGCCGCAGGGCGGCGCGCTGCCCCGCGTCGAGCGGCTCGTCCTCCAGCATCCGGAAGGCGGCCACCTTGGCGTGCGTCATCTCGGACAGGTCGCGGGTCAGGTTGCTGTCGTGGCGGCGGACCTCCGCCAGCGCGTCCGGGATGTACGCGGTGTCGGCGCGGCGGTACACGCGCAGCCCGAAGTGCGTGTCCTGGCAGAGCCGCATCCCGGGGACCAGGCGCACCCCCTCCAGCACCTCCCGCCGGAAGAGCATGGTCTGCAGCCACGCGGGCGGGTCGTCCATCTCCACGAAGGCGCTGAACGTGTCCGCGGTGATGCGGCGGCCGCCGCCGGCCCGGGTGGGCTCGCTGGGGAGCCGGCCGATCTCGGGGAACAGGTCGAACTGGGTGCGCGGGCGCACCCCCTCCGCGTCGAACCAGGCGAAGTTGCAGAAGACCACGCCCACGCCGGGCTCGCTCTCCATCAGCTCCATCTGCCGGCGGAGCTTGCCCGGCCTCCAGCGGTCGTCGGCGTCCAGGTACGCCACGAACTCCCCGCGGGCGCTCTCCAGCCCCAGGTTGAAGGCGCCGCTGAGCCCCTGGTTCACCTCCAGCGTCAGCACCCGCATGCGGGGCTCGTGGATGGAGGCGAGCACCGCCCGGGTGTCGTCGGTGGAGGCGTTGTCCACCACCACGATCTCCAGCTCGTCGTAGTCCTGCGCCTGGATGCTCTCGATCGCCTCGCGCAGGTAGCGGCCGTAGTTGTAGGCGGGAACGATGACGCTGACCAGGGCCATGGAGCTTCGCGGTGTCGGTGCGGTCGGGGGGACTTCGCCGGGCCGGGAGGAATGGCCCGCGGTTCATGACCTTTGCACGCCGCGAGCCACGGCTACGGCGCCCGCGCCGCACACCGGAGGCGCGTTCCGCCCGCGGGGAGTGCGGGGCGCGCGTGGCAGGTGTGGTGCGGATGCCACATGCGGCGGCGCTCGCCGGCTCCGGGTCCGGGCGCCCGGCTCCGCGAGCCGGGTGGAACGCGGGATGCCTGGAAGGCCGCCGTCCGCCCGGTGCCCCGGCACCGGGCGGGAGCGAAGCCACCCCGACCACTCCGTCCACCAAGGGCGTGCGAACCATCCTGAAGCGCTCCGTCGAGCGGGTCCTGTGCGGGAGCGGGCTGACCCGGCTGGCGCGGGTCCACCGCCGCGCCGGCACCCTGGTGCTGGCGTACCACAACGTCGTCCCCGAGGGCGGCGCGGGCGGGGGCGACCGCAGCCTCCACCTGCCGCAGCGGGAGTTCGCGCGGCAGCTGGACCTGGTGCGGCGCACCCACGACGTGGTCCCCCTCGACCGGCTCTTCGCCCCCGCGGAGGGGCGGCGGCCGCGGGTGGTCATCACCTTCGATGACGCGTACCGGGGCGCGGTCACGGCGGGGGTGGAGGAGCTGGCGCGGCGCGGGCTCCCGGCGACGATCTTCGTGACGCCGGCCTTCGTGGGCGGGCGGTCGTTCTGGTGGGACGCGCTGGCCCGGCCGGGGGACGCGGGGCTCCCGGACGAGCTGCGGCGGCGCTGCCTCGCGGAGCTGCGCGGGCGCGACGCGGAGATCCGGCGCTGGGCGGAGGAGAACGGCGTCGCCGCGGCCCCGGTGGAGCCGCACCAGACCGGGGCCACGGAGGCCCAGCTGGAGGCCGCCTTCCGCACGGAGGGGATCACGGCCGCGGCGCACACCTGGAGCCACCCCAACCTGGCCGCGCTCCGCCCCGACGAGCTGGAGGAGGAGATGGTCCGCCCGCTGGCCTGGCTGCGCGAGCGCTTCCCGGGCGTGCTCCCCTGGCTCACCTACCCGTACGGCCTGAGCTCCCCCGCGGTGGAGGAGGCGGCGCGCCGGGCGGGGTACCGGGGCGCCTTCCGGGTGGAGGGCGGGTGGATGCCGCGCGGAGGGGCGGGGGAGCGGCCGCACGCGCTGCCGCGGAGCAACGTTCCCGCGGGGGCCTCGCTGGAGCACTTCGAGCTGCGGACCTCCGGCCTGCTCGCGCGCTGACCTTGAGCGGATTCCTCCGGACCGCCCGGACCGGGCGGCGCGCGCGCATCGCCGGCGCCCTGCTGACGGCGGCTTCCGTGGTGGTGATCGCCGCGCTGACGCTGTTCCCCACCGACGACGAGTCGGCGGGGCCCACGCTCTGCCTGCTCTGCGGCGAGCGCGGGCTGGCGGACGCGCTCCTCAACGTGCTCATGTTCGTGCCGCTGGGGGTCGGCCTCGCCCTGGGCGGCGGCACGCTGCTCCTGGCGGCGCTGGCCGGCGCGGTGTTCACGGGGGGGATCGAGTTCCTCCAGGCGCTGATCCCCGGGCGCGATGCCAGCATCTCCGACCTGGTGTTCAACACGCTGGGGTGCGTGCTGGGCGCGGCGCTGGCCCGCTCGGCGCCCGCCTGGATCGCGCCGCCCCCCGCGCGGAGGCGCCGCCTGCTGGCCGCCGGGGTGGCCGCGCCCCTGCTCCTGCTCCTCGCGGCGGGGCTGCTGCTGGGCCCGCGTCCCTCGCGCGACACCTACGCCGGGCAGTGGACGGCCGAGCTGGGCCACCTGCAGGCGTACCGCGGGCGGGTCCTGGCGGCGTGGGTCGGCGAGGTCCCCGTCCCCTCGGCGCAGATGCCGGAGCAGTCCGGGCGGCTGCGGGCGCTGGTGGCGGAGGGCGCCCCCATCCGGGTGGCGGCGGTGGCGGGCCCCCCGGTCACGGGGCTGGCGCCCATCTTCAGCATCTACGACGACGAGGACCGCGAGATCCTGCTGCTGGGCACCGACGGCGAGGACGCGGTGTTCCAGTTCCGCACCGTGGGGATGGCGCTGCGCATGGACCGGCCGGGGCTGCGCCTCCCCGGGGCCTTCCGCGGCGTGCGGGAGGGGGAGCCGCTGAGGATGGCCGTGGCCCGCCGGGGCGGCGGCTTCTGCATGGAGGTGAACCGGGTGGGCTCCTGCTCGGTGGGCTACACCCTGGCGGACACCTGGGGGGTGTTCCTCGCGCTCTTTCCGCTGCGGGGCGGGGCGCGCACGCTGCTGGGGCTGGCCTGGCTGGCCGCGCTCTTCGTCCCGGCCGGGTGGTGG
>JBFMFL010000141.1:0-16738 GCA_040752145.1 Gemmatimonadota bacterium | reverse complement strand
GGCCGACGTCCACGGCCCGCGCGCCCCGCCGCGATGCTCCCGCGTCCCGGCCCGCTCCGGCGGCCTCCGCCCCGGCCGAGCGGGTCCCCGCGCGGACGCCCGCCCGCACCGCGTCGGCGGGGCCGCGGCTCTCGGCGCCGGAGCGCCTGAACCGCGAGGGCGAGGCGCTGTTCGAGCGCAACGACGTGGCGGGGGCGGTGGAGCGGTTCCGGGCGGCGGTGCGGGCCGCCCCCGGCAACGCCTACTACCGCAACAACCTGGGGTGGGCGCTCTTCCAGCTGGGCGAGACCGACGCCGCCGGCCGCGAGCTGGAGGAGACCCTCCGGCTCAACCCGCGGCGCGACATCGCCTACGCCAACCTGGGGGAGGTGAGGGCGGCGCAGGGCGACACCGCCGCGGCGATCGCCATGTACGAGCGCTTCGTGGAATTGAACAGGAACCCGCGCCGCGAGCAGATCGCCATGGGGAAGCTGCGGCGGCTGCGGGGGATCCCGCCCGGCGGCACGCGCTGACGCTCAGGCCCGGTACCGGCGCAGCCAGGCCGAGCGGTCGCGGAGGGCGCGGATCTGCGAGGGGAGCACCCGGATCAGGGAGTGGTTGGCCCAGGGGCGGGAGTAGTACGCGGTGAGCGTCGCGTCGTAGCGCCGCAGCCAGGCGCGCTGCGACTCCCGCAGCGCGGTGCGCTCCGCCGGGGACAGGGAGCTCATCCGCTCCCGGTACACGCGGTTCAGCTCGGCGTCCGCGGCGGCCAGGTCCTCGCGCAGGCACAGCAGGATCTCCGCGCGCCGCAGCATCCAGTAGTCCTGGCAGGGGTGCTGCACGTTCTCGTGGAACTCCTGCGCCCGCGCCCCGGCCGGAAGCCCCGGCGCGGCGAGCAGCGCCAGCCCCAGGACGGCCCGGCGCCCCGGCAGCCCTCTCCGGCTCCTCGCTTCAGACACCATGGGCCGTGCGGCGGATGTGCGGGTTCCCGTCCCACCCGGGAGCCCGCCCCGCGGGTGCACACCCCGTGCCCCGCAAGCAACCGAGGGGGAGCCCCGGCGACCGGGCTCCCCCTCCGTGCTTCCCCCAGGCAGTTCCGTCCAGCGTACTCCGTACTCCGTACTCCCGTACCGCCGTTCAGTCCGCCGCCTCCGCCTGCCGCGACTCCTCGTCGCCGTGTACCCAGGCGCGCGCCTCCTCGATGGTGTCCGCCACGGTCGCGGCCGCCGCGCGCACCTGCTCCGCGGTGTGCGTCGCCATCACCTGCATGCGGAAGCGCGAGCCCTTGAGCGGAACCGCCGGGAACTCCACCAAGTTGGCGAACACGTGCCGCGCGGCCAGCATCCGCCCGGCGATGCGGGCGGTGGGCGCGTCGCCGATGGGGACCGGCACCACTGCCGAGGGCTCGCCCAGGCAGTGGATGCCGCGCTCGGCCAGCAGCCCGCGCAGGGTGTGCACGTTGAACATCAGCCGCTCGCGCAGCGCGTCGCCCTCCTCCGAGCGGACGATGTCCAGCGCCTCGCGCACCACCGTGGCCTGCACCGGCGAGATGGCGTTGGAAAAGATGTGCGGCCCGCCGAACACCCGCACGTACTGGCGCACCGCCGGCGAGCGGGTGGCCAGGAAGCCGCCGTTGGAGGCGAAGGTCTTGGAGAAGGCGCCCATCACCAGGTCCACCTTTCCCAGCATCTCCTGCACTCCCACGCTCCCGGTGCCGCGCGGCCCCAGCGCCCCGAAGTCGTGGGCCATGTCCACCAGCAGCGTCGCCCCCCACTCCCGGCAGATGGCCTGGAGCTCCTCGATGGCCGGCACGTCCGAGTCCATGGAGAACAGCCCCTCGGTGATCACCAGGATGGCGTTCTCCGCGTCCCTGGAGCGGATGTCGCGCAGCCGGCGGCGGACCCCCTCGTTGTCCAGGTGGCGGAAGCGGTGGACGTTGGGGGTGGCGGCCGCGGCCCCGGTCTGCAGGCAGGCGTGGGCGAGCGCGTCCATGACCACGTGGTCGGCCGGGCGCACCAGCCCGGTGATGGTCGCGAACCCGGCGCCCCACCCGCTGGAGAAGAGCGCCACGTGCGGGGCCTCCAGCGCCTCGCCCAGCGCCGCCTCCAGCCGCAGCGAGGGCGCGGTGTTCCCCACGAACATCCCCGAGCCGGCGCTGTGCGGCCCGAAGTCGCGGATGGCCCGGTGCGCCGCCTCGGCGATCGCCGGGTGGGAGGAGAGCCCCAGGTAGTCCTGCGAGGAGAAGTTGAGCCCGGCCGACGCGATCCCCGACTCGCTCCTCACCACGCACTCGGCGGTGGGGGCGTAGTCGAGACTGCGCGAGTACGGCCACAGCCCCAGCTCCCGGCGCGCGTCCTGCCACGCGAAGAAGGACTCGGTGCGCGCCAGGAGGTCGGGCCCCGCGGGCTGCGCGTAGGTACCGACGTGGTGGGTGAACAGCTCGGTGGCAAGCAGGTCGCGGTCGTCCACGGGGCCTCCTAAGGGGGTAGGGTGGGGCGGTGGGGGAGCAGGAGTGGCGCTTGGATGAGGCGAGCTTCGGGACTAAATATCTCCTGGCTGAAATTATATGGTTGGAAAACTGAACGTCAATTCACCGCTCCGAAATGATCATTCGCCGTTCGTGGACGCCGTGCGGGAGAGCTTCTGCGGCACGGTGGACACCGCACACATCGTGCCCCGGTCCGGGGGCTCACCCGGAGGGCGAACGGAAGCGGCCCCCGGCGACCCTAGCCCCCCCCCGGGCCCGGCGGGCGAACGGAAGCGCCCGCGGGAGACTTTCGTCCCCCGCGGGCGCGGAGTGCTGCGGAGAGGCGGCCCCGCCTCAGTGGGCCCGGTCCAGCTCCTTGCCGGTGAGCAGCGCGTACGGGTTGAGCGGCGTCCCCTTCCACCACTGGCGCGCGTCGTTCAGCAGCGACACGGAAAAGTGCAGGTGGAAGTCGCCGGGCTGCGCGTTGCCGGTGTCGCCCACGTAGCCGATCACGTCGCCGCGCTTCACCCGCTGCCCCTCCGCCAGGCCGTCGGCGTAGCGCTCCAGGTGCGCGTAGTAGTAGCGGGCGCGGCCGTCCTCGTCCACGTGGTAGATGGAGTTGCCGCCCAGCGCCCCCTGGTGCAGGCGGACGATCTGCCCGTCCGCCACGGCCACCACCGGCGTGCCCTCGGGGGCGTGGATGTCGATGGCCTCGTGGGTGCGGCCGCCGGAGCGCCCCTCCAGGAAGGAGTCGCGCAGGCTGGAGGCGCGCACCCCCTGCACGGGGACCGCCATGCCGGTGAGGCGGGACAGGTACTCCAGCCGGGGCGTGCCCAGCAGGCGGCCCACCAGGCTGGGGCGGTCGGCCGGCCGCGACTGCGCCGAGAGCGGCCCCGTGCCGCAGAGCAGCGCCAGCGCGCCGCAGAGCACGGCGGAGCGGGCGGCGAGGCGCCGCGCGGGTCGGGGAGCTCGGGTCTGTGCGGGGAGGAGGCCGACGGAAACGGACGCGCGGACGGTGCGGAGGTCTGGGTGCATTTCTTCGGGAGCTTCGATCGGCTCGACTGGCGTGGCGGCGCCGGGTGGCGCGCGCGGTAGCCTCGTAGCTTTGCGTCCCCGCCTTTCGACGGGTTTGCCGTTCTCGGATCGCCCTGCGGAGAACCGCGGGAAGGAAGTGTGGCTGAGAGGCTACCAGGATACCTCGTGGACGGGACCGGCGCAAGAACCTGCAAACAAGTTGCAACAGGGCAAGGACTTATAACGGCAGGGAACAGGGAACAGGGGACAGGGGACAGCCTGCGAACGGCGACCCCCTCCCCCGGCCCCTCCCCGCAAGGGAGAGGGGAGAACGGCGACGACACCCCCTTCCCCCTTCCCTCGCTTGCGGGGGAAGGGGGAGCACGATACGACACGTCGGAGGGGTGGGGATCGAAGCGTGGAGATGCCCCTCCCCCGGCACGGGGGAGGGTGGCGGCTCTCAGGCCGCCGGGTGGGGGCCAGCGGACGCCAGCACCAGCCCCGCGTGAGGGATGCCGGCCCGAAGGGGCGAGACCCGGCGGGGCAGTTTCCGCCGGGTCTCGACTCCGTTGAGCAGCGTAGTTTGCTGCTCTACGGAGCCGCAGCCCGACCCCGGCGCAGCCGGGGGCACGCCCAAGCCGGCTGTTCAGGCCGCCGGATCCTGCCGGTAGAACGCCGCCAGCTCGGCGTACAGCTCCGGGTGCTTGCGGCGCAGCGCGAGCGGCTTCTCGAAGAACGCTTCCGTGGCGACGGCGAAGAACTCGGCCGGCTCGGTGGCGCCGTAGTCGTCCAGCACGGAGCTGCGCCCCTTGCGGGCGTCCGCGCGCAGCTCCAGGTACTCGGCCGAGAACACCCGCGCCCAGGCCCGGTACGCCGACCCGCCCTCCAGCTCCGGCACCCCGTCCACCCCGCCGTCCTCCAGGTCCAGCTGGTGGGCGAACTCGTGGAACACCACGTTGTGGCCGTCGCGGAGGTCGCGCGCCCCGGCCCGCACGTCGCCCCAGGAGAGCACCACCGCGCCGCTGCTCCACGACTCCCCCAGCCGCGCCTGGTGCCCCTCGGTGACCACGCCGCCCTCCTCGGAGCGGTGCGCGGCCAGGTAGGCGCGCGGGTACACCACCACCGACTTCATGCGGGGGTAGTAGTCGGTGTCGCGGTGCAGCAGGAGGACGCAGGCCTGCGCGGCGACGGTGACGCGGACCTCGTCGGTCATCTCCAGCCCGCCCGCGCCCTCGAAGCTCTTTTCCTCCAGGAACACCTGCACGTGCCCCTCCAGCTCGGCCCGGTCCTCCGGGGAGAGGCGCCCGTACAGGGGGAAGCCGCGCTCCAGGATGGCCCGCCACTCCGCGGGGAAGGGCCGCGCGCGGATCCGCTCCCGCCGCCGGCGCTCGAAGAAGCCGAACACGGCCCTACCTCGTCAGCCGGTAGATGAGGAGCGCGGCCCGCTTGGTCTGCGAGGGGAGCGTGGCCAGGTCCATGGTCTCGTCCACGGTGTGCGAGCCGGAGCCGTATACGCCCATCCCGGCGAGCGCCGCCCCCACGTACGGGGCCACGAACGACACGTCGGCGGCGCCGCGGCGCCCCGGGTCGAACGCCTCCATCCGCGGCAGGCCCAGGTCGCGGTTGACCTCGTTGAGCGTGCCCAGCAGCGCGGCGTTGGCCGGGGTGGGGGGCATGGAGGGGTAGCCCTCGGTGAAGGTGATCTCGGCCGAGGTCCCCGGCAGGTGGCGGGCGACGATGGCGCGCATCCGCTCGCGGGTGCGCTGCAGCTGCTCGTCGGTGAGGGTGCGGATGTCGCCGGTGGCCACGGCGCGGGCGGCGATCACGTTGTCCTTGCCGGCCGCCGTGCCGCGCGTCCCCTCCCCGTCCGTCTCGGCCGTGGTCCCGCCCACGATCATCCCCGGGTTGAAGGTCAGGTACGGCTCGCCGCGCAGCTCCTCGTGGAAGGCGGCCAGGACGCGCGCCGCCTCGTAGATGGCCCCGCTCCCCGCCCCCGGCTGGAAGATGCCGGAGGAGTGCCCGGCCCTGCCCGTCACCTCCAGCCGCCACCCGGTGGAGGAGCGCCGGGCGGTGACCGCGTAGTCCTTCCCTTCGCCGCGGGAGCCGCCCTCGAACTCCAGCGCCACGTCGCTGCGCTTCCCCGCCTCCACCAGGTCGCGCCGGGCCAGCTCCAGCGGGCTCCCCGGGCTCTCCTCGTCGCCGGTGAGCGCCACCACGATGCGGGTCCCCTCCAGCGCCCCGGCGGCGTGCAGCGCCTTGAGGGCCTGGAGGATCACCACGTCGCCACCCTTCATGTCGTTCACGCCGGGGCCGCGGGCGGTGTCGCCCGTGCGCGTGAACCGCTGGAAGGGGGAGTCCTCCTCGAACACCGTGTCCAGGTGGCCGATGAGGAGCAGGCGCTTGCCGCGGCGCCCCTTCCGCTCGGCGAACAGGTGCCCGGCGCGCCCCATGGAGTCGGGCATCTCCACCCAGCGGGTCTCGAAGCCCATGGCCTCCAGCTCGCGCCGGGCGATCTCGCCCACGCGGCGCACCCCGGCGGGATTCCCGGTGCCGCTGTTGACGTTGACCATCCGCTCCAGCAGCGCGACCGCGCTGTCGGCGTGGGCCTCCACGTGGGCGGCGATGCGCTGCTCCTGCCGCGACAGCCGCTGGGCGGCGGCGGGGGCCGCGAGGGCGGCCGCCGCCAGCAGGGCGGCGGCGAGGACGGGGGCGGAGCGGGTCATGGGCGGCGCCTCGGGTGTGCGGTGCTCGGGGAGACACCCGACAATCTAGCCGCGGCGCGCCGCCGCGACAGCCGCCCGATGGAACGCGGGCGCCCCGCCCGTGGTATGCTGTGGGTTGTGTCCACCACTCCCGCCTGTGCCCGGAACCCGCAGTCCCGGACGGTCGATGAGGACGTACGCTCTGTTCGCCGTGTCCGCGCTGGCCCTGCTCTCCGCGGTCCTGATCCTGGCCGACGCGCTCTCCGTGGGCGTCCGCGGCTTCCTGCGCCGCCGCCGCCGGCACGGCACCTACGGCGTGGTGGTGGACGGCCGCGGCAACGAGCTGGGCGTCTACCTGGACCCCTTCGCCCAGCACCTGCAGGGCGCCCGCGTCCACACCGGCGACTCCCCGTGGACCTCCCCCGGCCCCGACCCCTGGAGCGGCTGGGCCTGGGAGGGCTTCGGCGAGACCGTCGACGAGGCCCGCGCCGAAGCGAACCGGCTTCGGCGGCGGTACCTGCAGCTGCTGCCGTGGCTGGACGGCGCCGAGGAGGAGCCGGCGGACTTCTAGGAGTGCGGGAGTGCGAAAGTGAACGGCGCCCCCGCCTCGATGCCGAGGCGGGGGCGCCGTTTTGCAGTTCGCAGCTCCCGCAGTACCCGCAAAAAGATGTGCGGAGGGAGACTCGCGCGGCGGTTTGCGTGAGGCTCCCTCCGGCGAGGGGAGACCCGCCGGCAGTTTGGCGGGGCTCCCGGAGCCCGCGGAGGAGACCGGCGGGGCAGTTTCCGCCGGGCTCCGGAGCGGCCCGCCCCGGCGCGCGCAAATCAGCCCGGCTGCGCCGTGTCCAGGCCCCGGGGAGAGGTGGCCGAGTGGTCGGCGACGTCGTCCGCACCCTGGTGGCGCGCACAGTGGGCGCAGCAGTAGAAGGTGCCGTTTGCCTCCACGCCGTGGCCCACCACCTTGCACCCGCAGTGGGCGCACACCGGGGCCAGCTTGTGGATTGCGCACTCGAAGCTGTCGAACACGTGCCGGTTCCCCGCGGCGACGACCTCGAACGACAGGTAGTAGTCGTTGCCGCACACCTCACATTTTGCCATCTCCGCCTCCGTTTTCCGGGTGGACCCGTCCGCGAGCGAGCGAGGCGCTCCTGCCCGCACGCCGCGGGCCAGCCGCTCAGCCGCCGTCCGCCGCGGACGCGTCCGGGAGGCCCCAGATGGCGGGGGAGGCCAGCTCCACCACGTTGCCGGCGGGGTCGCGCAGGTACAGCGAGGCGCCGCCACGCGGCCAGCGCACCTCGGACTCCACCGGCACGCCCAGGCCGGCCAGCCGCTCGCGCCACGCGTCCAGCTCCGCGGCGGGGACGGCGAAGGCCACGTGCCCGGGCCCCGCCGCGCCGTGCACCGGGACGGGCGCGCCGCCCACGAAGGTCTGCTCGGCGGCGGTGCGCTCCGGGTTGAACACCAGGAACACCCCCGCGCCGCAGCGGAAGAACACGTGCCGCCCCTCGGCGCGGGCGAGGACCTCCAGCCCCAGCGCGGAGGTGTAGAACGCCTCGGCCGCCGCGAGGTCGGCGGCATACAGGCACGTTTCTAGCACGCCGCCGACGGTCATTCCGGAACGGGGGCAGGGGTGAGCGCCGGGCCAGGTCCCGGCCGGAAGGGGTGCGGCGGCACGATCCGGACCAGCGCCCCGGAGCGCCGCCCGGCGGTCCGGCACGGAATGTGAGTGTGGGAGCGGCGGTCTCGCAGGGAACCTCCCGGCCGGCAATACGGAATGTCGTGCAGCCTCCCGCGGGTGGACCGCACCCCGGGGCGCGCGGACGCGTCGCAAGTCAAAACCAGAGCCGCAATGAACGTCATCAAGCTGAACAACGGGACGGAGGTCCGGGTGAGCCCGGAAGACCACGAGCGCCTGTCGGGCTACTCGTGGAGCCAGTTCCGCAACGGGCGGGCGTACCGCAAGGAACTGATCCCGCGCGAGGAGCGCGGCGGCAAGAAGACGCACCGCACGCTGCTGCTGCACCGCGAGGTCATGGGGGTGGACGACGACCGGCAGGTGATCTTCCGCGACGGCGACGCCTCCAACTGCACCCGCGACAACCTGGTGGTGGTGGACGCCACCTTCCGCCCCCGGCAGCGCGCCAAGAAGGGCGGCTCGTCGCAGTACCGCGGGGTGGGGTGGAACCGCGCCAAGGGGATGTGGCAGGCCTACGTGCGGGTGAACGGCAAGCTGCGCCACCTGGGCTTCTTCCCGGAGGGCACGGAGGGGGAGCAGCAGGCCGCCCGCGCCTACGACGAGGTGGCGAAGGCGGAGTTCGGCGAGCTGGCCGTGCTCAACTTCCCGCGGACCCGGCGCCGGCGCCTGGCCGCGCACGCCTCGGCGCTGCTCAAGAGCAAGCCGCGCCTGGTGGCGAGCGCCCCGCTGCGCGTGGAGCCCGCGCAGCCCGCCGCCCCCGCCGCGCCGCTGGTGGCCGTGCCCGCCGCCCCGCTCCCGGGCCCCGTGGTGGCCGTGGAGACCGACCCGGAGCGCGAGGCGCCGGCGCCCGCCGCCCCCGCCGAGAACGTGGAGGCGCTCTTCCAGAAGCCGGTGTCGGAGCTGACGCCGGAGGAGCTGGAGGTGATGAAGGCGCGCTTCCTGGGCGACCGCTACCGGGCGCGCCCGCGGCGGCTGGGACGGGTGGGGTAACGGATAGGGAACAGGGAACAGGGAACAGCCTGCAACGGCAACGGCAGCACGGAAAAGCGCCCCCCCCTCGGGATCGAGGCGGGGGCGCCGCTTTGGCCCTCGCCCGGCGGCCCTGGAGCCACCGAAGGGCCGGGTCAGTGGGACGGCAGGGCCCAGAAGTAGGAGATGCCTCCCACCACGGCGAGCCACACCAGCGCCACGGCGAGCCCCGTGAGGGCGGCCCTGGTGCTGGTGCGGGCGTGTTCCTGTTCGTCGTGCGTCGCGGTCATGGGATCGGGCTCCGTTCGAGCTTCGGTTCAGGGGATTTCGGGGCGGCCGGCGCCGCCAGAGCTACAAGTTCCGCCATCGGGGGCCCGGAGGCAAGAGACGCGCCCGTCACGCCGGGCGCAGCTCCACCGGGTCGCCGCGGCGAACCCCCAGGAGCCGCGCGGCGGAGGCGCCGTCCACGGACACCTCCAGGAACCCCGCGCTCCCCGCGACGGCGAAGGGCTCGCCCGGCCGCGCGCCGGCGTAGTGGCGGCGCAGCCCGCGCACCTCGCGGCCGCCCACCCGCAGCCGGAGCGAATCTTCGGCGTCCGCCGGGAGGTCGGCCGGGGTCAGGGTGGTGACGCAGTTGCCGAAGCGGTCCACGTGCAGCACCGCGCCGCGCACGGTGCCGTCCGCCTCGCGGCGGGCGGCTAGGGGCTCCAGCCGCACCGGGTCGCGGAGCTCGCTCCCCAGCCGCTCCGGCTCCACGCCGGCGGCCAGCGCCGCGGCCACGGGAGCGAACACGTCGCGCCCGTGGAAGGTGGAGCTCACCGGGTGGCGGAACCAGCGGGGGTCGTCCAGGTGGCGGACGCGGGCGTCCGGCTCGCGGTCCAGCACGTAGCTGAAGATGCCGTTGTCGGGCCCCACGAAGCGCTGCCCCGCCGCGCTCGCCACGACGGCCCGCCGCGCCGAGCCCACGCCCGGGTCCACCACCGCCACGTGAACGGTGCCCGGCGGGAAGTCGCGGTACACGGCCAGCAGCGTGAACGCGGCGGCGTGGACGTCCTGCGGGGGCACCTCGTGCGTCACGTCCACCAGGCGCGCCTCCGGGGCGCGCCCCAGCACCACGGCCTTCATCGCCGCCACGAAGTAGTCGGCCGTGCCGAAGTCGGTGAGCAGGGTGACGATCACGGGACAGGGAACAGGGGACAGGTTGCAGGGGACGGCCTGCGACTGCGAGGACGTGCTCGGGCCGGGCCGGGGAGCCCCGCACTCACGCACTCACGCACTCACGCACTCACGCACTTCCGTTCACCCCTGGCCTCCCTCGCGCCCGGGGTCCTTTTTGGCCAGGCGGCCGATCTCGATGTGCACCGACATCAGGTCGCCGGACAGCTCGGTGATGCGCTCGCCGATGTCGATCACGGTGCGCACGCCGTCGCCCCACACCTGCGCGACGTAGCAGTCGCCGGCGCGGAAGAGCACGCGCTGGGCGCGCTCCAGCGTCTGCATGGCCTCCCACACCATCTCGCCGGCCTGTTCCAGGTGGTCGGTGGATTTCGGGTCGTGGTCGGGCATGCGCCGGGAGGTGCGAGGGTGGGAGCGGACGCGGGGGACGCCCCAAAGATGGGCGCTCGCGCGCCGTTGCGCAAAGCGCGCGCCGGCAGCGGGGCGTTAGGGAGCGGCCGGGAGGCGCAGCGTGCCGTCGGGGAGCAGCTCGTGCCGGTCGCCCAGCACGGCCTCCAGCAGCGCGGTGTCCGGCTCCAGGGGGCCCAGCCACACCTTCACCACCCGCCCCCGCCGGTCGATCAGCGCGGAGCGCGGGATCCCCTGCCGCGCGCCCAGCAGGCCGTCCAGCCGGTCCCAGCGCTCCACCGAGTTGGGGAAGGAGATGCCGAAGGCGCGCCGGAACGCCTCCGCCTTGCCCAGGTCCTCGGTGCCGGCGTGCAGCCCCAGCACCACCAGCCCCTCCCCGCGGTAGCGGTCGTACATCCGCTTGAGCGCCGGCATCTCCTCGATGCACGGCGGGCACCAGATGGCCCACGCGTTCACCAGCACCACCTTGCCGCGGAGCGCCTCCAGCGACACCGTGTCGCCCGCGAGCGTCACGGTGCGGAACGCCGGCGCGGCTTCGCCCTGGCGCACGGCGTCCGGGACCTCCTCGGGCTGCGGGGGCGCGTCGGGCGCGGCGCAGCCGCAGAGCAGCGCGGCGGCGAGCAGCAGCCGGGCGCGGACGTCTCGGCCTGCGGTCATGGGGGTGCGGAACGGGTGTGGGGGGAGATGGGGGCGGAGCGTGCGGGGGGGGGGGGGCCCCCCCCCCCGGACCGTGCGTCTAGCGGTCGCCGTCCAGGTTGCGCTGGACCTTGCCGAGCGTGTCCTGGGCCTTGCCCTTGAGCTGGTCCATCTTGCCCTCGGCCTGCAGGCTGGAATCTCCGGTCAGTCCGCCCGCGGCGTCCTTGAGCTTGCCCTTGAGGTTGCTCCCCTGCCCTTCCAGGGAGTTTTCCGTGCCCTTGCGGGTGAGGTCTCCATCGGCCATCGGTGCCTCCACGTGTCCAGGTTCCGGCGCAGTGCGGCGCACCGCGCGGAACTGCGTCGCAATTCGCGTACCCCGCAACGATTTACGCGCCGCCGCCCCCCGGGGCTCCTGCCGAGGTCTCCGTCCCCCGGCGGGCGCGCCCCTTGCCGGCACGCGCCGGACAGGCTAATTCACGGGCCAACCTCCAGCCGGGCGCACATGTTCCTGCTCCGCCGTCCCACCGAAGACGAGATGCGCCGCTACGTGGCGGAGCGGGAGGACGCCCCCCTCACCTACCCGGAGGCGGGCGCCAGCCGGGGCACGGCGGCGCCCTCCGGCTACCTGCGCAACTTCGCCATCACCCGGCTGGGCAAGGGAATGGCGACGTACCGGCGCGCCACGGACGCGGTGCGCCGCTGGGCCATGTACGACATGCCCTGGACGCGCATCCTCTGGCGCGACACGCCCATCGAGCCGGGGCGCACCACGGGGCTGCTGGTGAGCCACTTCGGCTTCTGGTCCATCCACGCCTGCCGGATCGTCTACGTGATCGACGAGGCGGACGGGCCGGTGCGGCGCTTCGGGTTCGGCTACGGCACCGTGGCCGACCACCCGGAGCGGGGCGAGGAGCGCTTCACCGTGGAGTGGCGCGCCGCGGACGACGTGGTCTCGTACGAGCTGTTCTCGTTCTCCCGCCCCGCGGCGCCGCTGGCGATCCTGGGCTTTCCGCTGGCCCGCGGCCTCCAGAAGCGGTTCGCGCGCGAGTCGCTGCGGGCCATGCGCGCCGCCGTCGAGTCCGGTTGAAGGAGGCGACGGCAGGCCCCCTCCCCACGACTCGCCCCCTCCGATCCCCCGCAGGCAGGGGAGGGGTTTTTCCGTGCTACCGGCCCGGCAGGAGCACCGTCGTGCGTTCGGCGGCGGCCTGCACCCTGTCGCGCGAGTAGAGCACGGGGAAGTACTCGCCGCGCGCCCAGGGGCCGAACAGGTCGCCGTAGTGCGGGTCGCGGGGGTCGCCGGACTGGCCGGGGGAGCTGGTGCCCAGGGAGGCGTCCCAGTCCGCCGGGTCGGCGACGATGCGGAAGCTGGCGCCGTGGGTCTGGGCGTCGGGGGCGGAGGCGTTCACCGTCTGGGCGCTGCCGCCGCGGGGGAGCGGGCCGTGGTCCAGCCCGGCGCGGGAGGCGGAGTCCAGCGCGGCGCTCAGCGGGTGGCGCAGCAGCACGTGGTGCATGCGCGTCTGGCCGTAGCGCCACGCGGCCACGTCCGGCCCCAGGCGCTCCTTCAGCTCGGCGACGGCCTCCTCCAGGCTGCGCGCCAGGATGGCGTCGCGGATGCGTGCCGGCTCCGTGCCCAGCCGGGCGTCCGGCCGGGTCATCAGCTCCACGGTGCGCTCCAGCGCCGCGCCGGGCAGGAACGGCCGCGCCGCCTCCGGGACCAGGCGGTCGCGCAGGTTGCGCTGCAGGCGGCGCTCCCACGCCACGTAGATGGCGGCGGGCACGGACTCGGCCCCCAGCACGTGGTCCCACCCCAGCAGCATCCCGCGGGCGCGGCGGGCGGTCCAGTCCTCCACCTGCACCCGCCGCAGCAGCGGCACCAGGGCGCGGGCGGGGAGCGAGGTCTCGTCCTGCTGGAGCGCGGCCATGTCGCGCACGGTGAGCCCCCGCCGCGCCCCCAGCACCTCGCGGATGCGGCGCACGCGGTACGGGTCGGCCCAGGTGAGGGTGACGGCGTCGGCGTGCGGGTAGCCGGCGGGGACGTTGTTCTCGTTGGCGGTCGCCAGGAAGCCCTCGCGCGGGTTGGCGGCGCCGGGCAGCTGGCGCACGGGGAGGAAGCCGTCCCACTCGTAGCGGCCGTCGCCGGGGACGGGGAGCAGGCCGCTCCACGTCCGCCGCACCGGCGCGATCCCCGCCGCCTGCCAGCCGATGTTCCCGCGGCGGTCGGCCCACACCATGTTCTCGGCCGGGGTGAGGCTGAACTCGCACGCGGCAAGGAACTCCTCCCAGGTGCGCGCCTGGTCCATCCGCAGCGAGGCCAGGTACGGCGCCGTCCCCGGCTCCAGCCACGCGGCCCGCAGCGCGTACGCCCGCCGGCCCTCGCGGTCCTCGTGCAGCACGGGGCCGTGGCGGGTGTACTTGAGCTCCACCTCCACGGGCCCCTGCCCCTCCACCCGCACGGTGTCGCGCAGCACGCGCATCGCCTCCCAGCCGCCCCGGTAGCGGTAGCGGTGCGGGTCGGCGGGGTCGGTCTCGTACACGTACAGGTCCTCGTGGTCCAGTCCGAACACCGTCAGCCCCCAGGCGCCCTCGGCGTTGTGGCCGATGGAGACGCCGGGGAGCGCGGGCTCGCCCCCGCCGATCACGTCCCACCCCGGCGCGGACAGGTGCACCCAGTACCTCAGCGAGGGCACCTGGAGCGCGCGGTGCGGGTCGTTGGCGAGCAGCGGCCTGCCGCTCGCCGTGCGGCTCCCCGCGACCACCCAGTTGTTGCTCCCCACCGTCGCCGCCTCCTCGCTCCAGTCCGGGCGCGCTGGCGCGGCCTCGGACAGCCGGGCGAGCGCCGCGCGGCTGCCGCGGGCGGCGGGGACCACGTCCTCCGGGCGGAAGGTGAGCGGCGCGCGGAAGGCGTCGTACAGCTCCAGGATGCGGCCGGAGATGCGAGACGCGTCGATGGCCGGGGCCAGCTCCAGGCGCGGCTCGCCGGGCGCGAACACGTTGACGTCCTCGACCGTGGCCGCGTCGGTGTGGCGGAGCGCCTGCGCCAGCGCCACCTCCTGCCCCAGGTTGCGGTACAGCCCGTTGTGGCGCGAGACGACGATCTCCGGCGTCCAGCGCACCGGGCGGATCCCCAGCCAGCCGAACTCCGGCGGGAGGAGCCGCGGGTCGCGCTCGGTCTCGGCGATGCGCGCGTTGACGCCGTCCACGAAGGCGCCGACGATCTCCTCGCCCTGCGGGTGGTAGTGGCGCAGCTCGGCGCGCAGGTCGCCGCGGAAGGCGAACAGGCGGGCGCCCGTGTCGCGCTTCAGCTCGCGTGGGCCCAGCACCTCGGCCATGGTCCCCGTGGCCTGGCGGCGCCACATCTCCAGCTGGAAAAGCCGGTCGCGCGCGGCGTTGTAGCCCTGCGCGAAGAACAGGTCGCGGGTGCTCTGCGCGTAGATGTGCGGCACGCCCCAGCGGTCGCGCACGATCTCCACCGGCGCGGCGACGCCGGGGACGCGGAGGGTGTCGGTTTGCGCCTTGGCGAACGAGGGCAAACCCAGAGCAACAATTATCGTCAACCCACTGGCGAGTTGGCTCCACAGCATAGTGAGAAGCTAAGGTCTTGGGTGGGAAACGAACTACACCCTTTGCGTGACAAGCCAAACAGGTTCATTTACACCGACGTCGCTAGCTGCTGCAGCGATAGCGTGCCGAATCCGTCGAGTGTTGACCGGCTCGCGAAATGTGACGAAAAGGGCACGCGGGGAGCCCGGAAGCCGAGGTTCCGCTTTGGTCATCCTACGAGTCTCTGGTAGATCTAAAGCTAACCTTGTAAAGAAGGGGCGTACGACCTCAGGAGGCGCATCCCAGCTGATTGTGATGGATGTTGCGTCCAGTCCTTCGAGGGGCTCGTAGTTCGTGCTCCGGACAGCGGTAAAGCTTTCCTGCGGCTCAGGAGCCAACGTGCGTGCTTGAGCGCGCAACAATTCCAGGATTTCAGAGAACATCGCGCGCGCGTCCCATTCGCCAATCTTATCATGGGTTCCAGCGGAACTCTCCTGTAGTTCTGGAATGGCTTGGACATCGCGAAGTACCGCGTCCAGCCTAGGCCAGTTCTGTTCGAAAGAATCGAACAGGACACTGTCCCCCAACGGGTCCGAGAGGCGATTGTTGATCGTCTGGATCAGCTTCCACATGTCGTTTTTATCAGCAACCGTATGCTGGTACTTTCCGAGTGGTTGCCGCACTTCACTTGGCTGCACATCGAGCAGGAGCGTCCAAATCAGCGCATCCGGAGTCTTTGACAGTGCCCCGGCCTCGTAGTGGATCCACTCGCTGCTAAGGTTATCCTTGGTCAAGCAGACAATTCCGAAACTTGTGCCCTCCAGTGCCTGATCAATCTCACTGCTCCATTTGGCACCTTTATCAATATCGGGAGAGTAGAACGGCCGCACGGCTTGGATAACCCTGCGAAGCCAGTCGTTCAGGGCCTCCGCAACCGCGCGGCTGCGCGGGCCAGACCAGCTAATGAACACTTTCATCTTGCCTCCTCAGAAGGTCGGCCCGCAGAACACCCGGTTGGCGAGCAGCGGCCCGCACCACACGTCGCGGAAATTGGGATCTTCCGCGAAGCCAATCGCCCGCCCCCGCCTCGTCGAAACTACCGTGCCCTCGGACGAGTCGCACGGTCCACCCTACCAGCGCGGCCCCATCCTCAGCACCATCTCGGAGCCCTCGTCCCAGTGCGCACCGCCACCGGGCGGGCGGGTGAGACGGCGGCGGGACAGGAGCAGCGCGGTGGCCCAGCCGTAGTCCTGCCGCACCAGCGCCGCCTCCTCGTCCGAGACGCGCGCCCAGAAGTTCCAGCGGTCGTCCCACACCTCCACGAACTGATGGACGAAGGTCTGCCCGCAATGCCGGCAGCGGACCAGCGCGATGGCGAGGCGCTCGTCGTCGAACAGCTCCTCGCGCGGCCCGATGTCGTACGCCGTGAGCTTCGGATTGAACCGCTCGCAGTCCGGGCCGGAGGGGAGCGCGGCGTGCCGCCCGGCCCGGATCTCCTCCAGCCGCTCGTCCAGCGACCGGCCGTCGCCGCGCCACAGCTCGCGCCCCGCCTTCTCCAGCAGCCGCGTCACCCGGTCCGTCCGGCTCCCCGCCTCCAGCTCCCGGATCAGGTCGGCGCGCGTCCCGAACTCAACGCTCGTCCTCAGCTCGCTGCCGCCGGCGCTCGCCACGCGGATCTCCAGGACGCGGAGGAGGTCGTCGCCGGGGTTGGCACGGGAGTGCCAGCCGTGGACCTCAAGGTGGAGCACGAGCCCGGCGAGGCGCCGCGTCACCGGGTGCAGCGCCGCCCGCACCGGCTCGAAGTCGCCCTCCTCCGGGACGCGCTCCTCCAGGGCGGCACGGTACCAGGCCAGCGTCCGCTCGACGTCGGCGGCGGCGTCCGACGCCGGCGGCGCATCGTCCTCCACGGCGTCCTCCTCCGGGGTGGAAGCTTCCACTTCCGCCGGCATCAGGGCCAGCCCGGCGAGCAGCAGCCCCGCGCCGACGAGCCCCAGCGCGGCCAGCACGCCCACGTCGAACCCCCACAGGCGCTCCGCCGGGCGGGGGTCCTCCGGGAAGTACACGCGCCCCGTCCCCACCAGCTCCCCCGCCGTCCACGCCAGCACGGCCAGCGCGAGCACGCCGACGGGGAGGAACACCGGCCGCCCCAGCGCC
>JBFMFL010000140.1:0-16801 GCA_040752145.1 Gemmatimonadota bacterium | reverse complement strand
ACCGGCGCTCGCGGAGCCAGAGCAGCGCCGAGAGGTCAGCCCCGTGGACGACGTCCCCGGACACCCACCAGGCCAGCACGGCGAAGAGGACGAGCGTGGCGGCGGACATCGCCAGCCCGACCGCGAGGAACAGCCCCATGGCGGCGTGGAAGCCGCGAACGTGCCCCGCGATCCAGCGGATCGTCCGGTACGCCGAGTCCATCAGGGGGCGAGCGGCCCCGTGACGGGGCCGGGTGCGGCGGTCGTGCGCCATGCCGGGTTCCTGCGGGAGCATCGTACTCGTGGTGCGTCGCTCGGTCACGCTGCGCGGGGTGCAACCGGGGTGCCCGGTCCCGGGAGCGGCCAGACAGGCGGCCCGCCGGCGCCGGATGTGTCCGGGACGGATCCCGGCACCCCCGGTCGTCGCGCGCGGGGCAGCCGGGCCGGCCGGAATCCCGCCCCCCGCTTCAGTCCGTACCCCCCGCCGGCCGATCCTTTCTCCCCGGGCCCCGCCGCGGACCCTCCCGCCGTCATCCGTGTACAGGCAGCCGCGACCGACCCCGGCAACTCCGTGAACTTCCCCCGACCGCAGATGGCCCTGGACGTCCCGCAAGCCGACCCCTCCGCCGACCCGACGCTCGACCGCGCACGCGAGGTCCTGCACCGGTGCTGGGGGTACCCGGACTTCCGGCCGGGGCAGGACCAGGCCGTCCGCAACGTGCTCTCGGGCCGCGACTCGCTCACGGTGATGCCCACCGGCGGCGGCAAATCGCTGTGCTACCAGGTGCCGGCGATGATGCTGCCGGGGGTGACCATCGTGGTTTCCCCGCTGATCTCGCTGATGAAGGACCAGGTGGATGGGGTTGCGGTGGCTCGCTAACTCGGGAATTGGAGGGCGCTTACTGAGGTAACGGGCTGGCAGGGGAGGGGAGTGCGGACACAGTGCGGCTATCCACAGCGGCTGCCGACGGCTGACGATTGAACCGGCGCATGCGGCGTCGACGGGTAACCTCTTTAGTGCGACGGGCCTTTCTGCGTCAGCCCTGTGTCACCACGGGGCCGCCTAATCATCAGGTCCTTTAGGTAGCGAGTCAGTTTGTTCGTCATCGCGTCGAGAATAGCCTCGAGTTCGCGGTCGTACTCGGAACGGACGTGCCCTCTGATCAGCCAGTGGAGATCGACCCTGAGAGCGTCCGCCGCAACCACGCTGCATGACTACCGTGTCTTCATCACCCGCTTCATCACGTGGCGCCAGGATGGGATCGCGGAGGAGCAGGGTAGGCGCGCCGGCAAGAGCCCGACTACCGCGACGCTGAAAGACCTCACCCGAGATTTGATTTCGCTGTGGGTCCGCGCCCTTGAGAAGACGCGCAGCGAACGGTTCGCGGACCGGCGGGTGTTATCGACGAAGACCGTAATCACTCATCGCGCAGCGCTTTCGGCGTTCTGCTCCTGGCTCGTAGAACGGGAGCTCCTGACCGCCAACCCTTGCGCGAAGGCGTACCGTCCGAAGATCCCCAAGTCGGATCCGGTCTACATGAACCGGAAACAGTGGCGGCTCTTCCTTGAGGAGTCCGAGGCTTACGACCTTGAGCGGGCGGACGAGTTGGCGGCGAAGCCGTTCGCGGATACCACCTTCTGGATCTTTCTCGTGGCGACGGGTGCCACCACCTATTCGGAGGGTTGCATCGTTCGTCCCGCCGACGTCCACGTCGACGAGGATCCCACGTCGAACATGGTTCGGGTCTACCTGAAGGGAACGAAGACAGCCAACCGGACACGGGACGTGTGGATCAGCCGGAGCGTGGCCGACCGGGTGCTAGCTTGGGCGCGTCGCTACGGCCGCGGCCACTTCGAGCACATCTTCCACTTCAAGAGGAATTGCGGCTATCACTTCTTCCGAAAAGTGTGCGACCGGCTCGTCGCCAGGGGGTACCCGGATTTCGAAGCATTCAATCCCTACACGCTACGGCATACCTACGCCGTGAACATGATCCAGGGAGACCCCGAACGGAACATGCCGGGTGTGGACATCGTCACGTTGGCGAGGCTTATGGGCCATGGGGACAACATTCAGACGACTATGATCTACGCGAAACATGTGGGCGATTACGCTGCGAGAGGTTGCAGGGTGATGCATGAGGCGCTCGGCTTGTAATCACGGTCAGTCTGCTGCCGAACTCCAGTCACGTAGGTCCACTACTATCTGGCGTTACCAACCATCCGGTTGGCCCGGATTCCCTGCTTCCGGGGAGGACGGCATCCCCTGTTGTAACATCGAGCCCTGAATCGGATCAGCGGCGCGCGGGCCCGTACCAGCGGGCCAGCCGCTCCGGCGAGGCGCCGAGCGCGTGCGCGGCGAGAATCGCCCCGTTCAGGAGCTGCTGGCGCACGATCCCCCGCGACTGGAAGCGCCGCGCCGAGGTGGTGACGGGCCGGCGAACCACGGCGACGCGCCCCGCCCTGCGGAGCCGCCGCAGGAAGTCGACGTCCTCCAGCAGCGGGAGCTCCCGGAACCCGCCCAGCCGCTCGAAGACCTCGCGGCGCACGAAGATCCCCTGGTCCCCGAAGCGGAATCCGGAGAAGGGGAGCCTGGTGCAGAGCGCGTAGAAGCGCAGCAGCGGGTGGCCGTGGTCGAAGCGCAGCGTGAACGTGCCGCCCGCCACGCGCGGGTCGGCCAGCGCCAGGCGCAGCGCGGGGAGGGCGTCGGGATGGAGCACGGTGTCGGCGTGCAGGAACAGGAGCACCTCGCCGGTGGTCCGGCGCGCCCCGGCGTTCATCTGGACCGCGCGGCCGCGGGCGGAGCGGTGCACCACCGCCAGGCGCGACGCCGCCTCGACGGTGGCGTCGGTGCTCCCGCCGTCCACCACCACGACTTCCGCCTCGCCCTCCTGGCGCAGCACGCTCTCCAGGCAGGCCTCGATCCGCTCGGCCTCGTCCAGCGCGGGCACCACCACGCAGACCTTCATCCGTCCTCCACGGGACCGGGTTGCAACCCCGACCTGGCCGGGTTCGGCAAGACCGCGGCCAGGGGCCACGAGCACCGCGTATGACCCGGGGAGCAGATCTTGCGCGAGCTTGAACCACTCCGGGTGCCCGTTCGGGCGCCGCCCTCCGGACCCGGCCGCAAACACCCGATGGCACGGAGCGACGAGCAGAAACGGTCGAGGACGCGCGGGATCCTGGCCGGCGCGGCCCTCGCGGGCGCGTTCGGGCTCCTGGCGTGGGCCGAGCGGCGCCGCAGCCTCCGCGCCGCGACGGAGGGCGGGAGCGAGCGCGTGGCCCGCAACCTGGCCGTGGCAGGCGTCACGGCGGCCGCCATCCAGCTCGCCGAGCGCCCGGTGGTCGCGCCGCTCGCCCGCCGCGTCGAGGAGCGCCGCTGGGGCCTCGTCTTCTGGCTGCAGGACCGGCTGGGCCTGCCGGGGTGGCTGCGCGACGCGCTCGCAGTGGTGCTGATGGACTACACCCTGTACTGGTGGCACGTGGTCAACCACCGGTTCGCCTTCCTGTACCGCTTCCACCAGGCGCACCACGCCGACCTCGACCTGGACACCTCCACCGCGCTGCGCTTCCACTTCGGCGAGTTCGTGCTGGGGGTGCCCTGGCGCGCCGGGCAGGTCCTGCTGATCGGGACCTCGCCGCGGGCGCTGGAAGCCTGGCAGCGGCTGACGCTGCTCTCGGTGATGTTCCACCACTCCAACCTGGAGCTGCCGATCGGGGTGGAGCGGCTGCTGGGCCGCCTGGTCATGACTCCGCGCCTGCACGGGATCCACCACTCCATCGTGCGCGACGAGCAGGACTCCAACTGGTCCAGCGGACTGACGCTGTGGGACCGGATCCACGGGACGTACCGCGCCAACGTGCCCCAGGACGAGATCACCGTGGGGGTGCCCGCGCTCCGCGACCCGGCGGACGTCACCCTCCCCCGCGTGCTCGCCATGCCCTTCACGGACGGAGTGCAGCCCTGGCGCCTCCCGGACGGCACGGTGCCCGAGCGCGAGCCGCTCCCCGCTCCCGCCGGCCGTCTCGTCCCCTGACTCGCGGTCGGCTCCGCCTCACGGAGCCGAGACGGCCCGGACCTTGCGGCGACCCCGCGCCTCTCCGCGACCACCGGGATGCGAGGCATCTGCATGGGCGACAGGGTCTTCTTCGGGCTTCTCTTCCTGGCCATCTGGCTCCTCGCCGACCCGGTCATGGGCGCCGACGACTGGCGGTTCGATGTGCTCCTCGGCGCTTCCGCCGTGATGTTCGCATGGGATCTGCTCCACTGGAACAGGCTGCGCGACCGGCCCAGGTAGCCCGGCAGACAAGAACTGCAGGATGCGCCGCGACCGACGTCAGCTGGACTCTGCTGGAGGTGCGAACCGTCCCTGCCACAGCTCGCCCGACCGGCGGACGCGCTCGATCCGCTCTTCAGGCGCTCCCACCGCGACCAGGGTCGCGATGAGGCGCTGCCGGAGACGGTCGGCCTCCAGCGCATGCAGCAGGAGCTTGCGGCGGGCCTTCTCGTAATGGTCCATGTCGGGTGCCTGCCGTGTGCCTGGTCCGCGCGGAGGGAGCGTCGGACGATGGCAGGGAGCGTGCCGGTTACGAGGGTGCCTCAGATGAGAATTCATCGCGGGTCTGCACCGGGCCCGGGCTGCCACACACGCCAGCGGGTGCCGAGCTATCCCCGCGCGCGCCTGTTCCCGTCGCGCGGCAGTGGCCCCCCTGTCGGTGCGATCCTCGCTCCCCGTCGCGCTCCGACCTGCTGAATCCGCCCGCGTCCCTCTCCGTGCGCAGCCGGCTGGCACCGCGCTTGCTCCCGAGCGCCCAACCTTTGTCCAGGTGCGGCCGTGCGACTTCCCGGGGCGGGCACAGTCGGAGCGCGGCGGTGAACTGCGGCAGGAGCGGACCCGCGGTGGGCGCGTCCTGCCGGCGATACGGAGGGGAGTGGATGACGATGACCCGAACGACCCGTGCCCTGGCCCTGGGCGCGGCGCTCGCCGCCGCTTCCGGCGCGCAGGCGGCCGTGGCCCAGACCGATCCCATGCAGGTGCAGCCGCAGGGGCCGCCGCCTGCCTGGTCGCCCGACATCGACCCGCAGATGCTGGCGGTGATCGAGCAGCTCGACTCCTTCGACATCCCGCCGCTGCACACCCTCACCCCCTTCCAGGCGCGGATGGGGAAGACGCCCACCGACGCGGTGCAGGCGATCCTGATGCGCACCGGGATGCCGCCCATGCCGCCGCGGGTGGACATCGACCACCGGGTGGTCCCCGGCCCCACGCCGCAGGGGGTGCTGGTGCGCACCTACACGCCCCGCACCGGCAGTGGACCCTTCCCGGTGATCGTCTACGCGCACGGCGGCGGGTGGGTGATCGCCAACCTGGACACGTACGAGCCCTCGGCGCGGGCGCTGGCCGAGAAGGCGAACGCCATCGTGGTGTCGGTGGCGTACCGGCAGGCGCCGGAGAACAAGTTCCCGGCCGCGCACGACGACGTGTTCGCCGTGTACCGCTGGGCCACGCAGAACGCGCAGTCCATGAACGGGGACCCGCGCCGGATCGCGCTGGCGGGCGAGAGCGCGGGCGGCAACCTGGCGGTCGCCACGGCTCTCACGGCGCGCCAGCAGGGCGTGCCCATGCCGGTGCACATCCTGTCCGTGTACCCCATCGCCGACGGCGACACCCAGTCGCCCAGCTACGACCGCTACGCCGGCGCCAAGCCGCTGAACCGGCCGCTGATGGCGTGGTTCTTCGGCCACTACCTGCGCGGGCCGCAGGACGCGCGCGACCCGCGAATCTCCCTGGTGGGCGCGGAGTACCGGGGATTCCCGCCGGTCACCATCGTCAACGCCCAGATCGATCCGCTCCAGGCCGAGGGCGAGCAGCTCGCCCAGCGCATGCGCCAGGCGGGGGTCGACGTTCAGCAGCAGACCTTCCCGGGGGTGACGCACGAGTTCTTCGGGATGGCGGCGCTGCTGGAGCAGGCGGCGCAGGCGCAGGACCTGGCGGTGGGCCGGCTGCGGGCCTCCTTCGGGGCTCCGGGCGCGGGGGGCACGGCGATGAACATGGCCCTGGGCGGGGACATGGGCGCTGCCCCGGCCGCGCGCCGCACGGAGGGGATTGCGGTGCGCAAGGACCCCTGATCGATCGCCGCTGCGGCCGGGCGGCCTGGAACGAACGGGGAGCGCTCCGCGCCGGAGCGCTCCCCGTTCGCCCGGCGTCGCCCGGCGTCGGCCCGCGGCCCCGCGTCGCGTGCCCCGCTACGGGTGTGGCTCGGCTCCCGCCCACGGCCTCGCTTCCGCAGCAGAGCCTGGATCAGGAACGCCCGAGCCGTGTGAGCCTCGTGCGGTCACTGCAGGCGGACCACCGAGACCCGGAGCCGCTCCGGCGGGACCGCTCCCCCCGAGAGCACGCGGATGGTCGCGCGCTGCCCGGGGGCGACCCCGAACCGGAGGAACGCGGCGCCCCCTCCCTTCAGCGTCAGGGTCGTCTGCGCAGCCGAGAGGGGGATGACCTCGAGCGGGAAGCGCCCCTCGTAGAGGAGGGGAACGATGGACCGGAAGTTCCAGCTCGGCTGCTGGTACCTGGGGCCGATGCCGCGGACGGCGTCGTCCGTGTACACCGACACGGTCCACGTCTGCATGAAGTCGATGGCATTGGCGCCCAGGACCGCGGACAGGTTCTGGACGCCGCTCGTGGTGGAGTTGACCAGGCGGAAGAAGAAGGTCTCGTCCGGCCCGGGCTCCTGGTCCGCGGCGTAGCGGACGAAGGCCCACGAGGCCCCGCGGGTGGGGAGGTTGTCCACGCCCAGCAGCGATTCCTCGTCGGGGTTCTCCAGGTACCTGCCGTACCGGCCGAAGTTCGAGATCTGGTAGGTGTTGAACGCCTCCACGATCCGCGGCGAGGAGCGGAGCGCCTCCGCGTCGATGTTCTGCCCCGGCTCCAGGGGGGTGACGGCGTAGAACTGCAGCTCTTCGGCGATGTGGCTCAGCCCCTCGTTCAGCCACACCTCCTCCATCCGGGACGCGTTGTTGACGTACAGCCGGCGGGACGCGTTGATGAGGTGCTGGAACTCGTGGGCCACCGTGCCCAGGGTACGCCGCAGGACGAAGTCCCGGGTCCTCACGTTTCCGTTCACCGCGCCTGTCGGATCCGGGGCGAGCAGGTAGAAGATCTCGCCCACGTTGCTGGTGGCGCACGACTGCCGCGGGACCAGGTCGCGGCCGAAGAAGAAGCCGCCGACGAAGGAGTCCGAGTTCGGCGGGGTCAGCTCGTTCACCACCCGGGTGTAGAGGATGATGACCCGGCCGTTGTCGTCGATGTCGGCCGGGGCGCCGAAGTTCCGGGTGTCGACGGGATAGATCAGCGTGTCGAAGGTCACGCCCACCGAGCGGAACTCCTCGGGGCTGAAGCCGCCGGGCGGGTTGGCGACGTCCTCCGCCACGATGGCGCGCTCCGTCACCGCGGCGACGCGCGCCCTGCGGAGGTCGGGCCTCTGGCAGGCCTCCTGCGACGCGTTGAGGGTGAGCGTGTCACCCACCCTCGGAACCACCTGCGCCCTCCTGGACGAGGGGAGCGCCCGCTGCGCGCGAAAGTCCCGGACGGCGGGGATGAGCGGGGGGAGCTCACGGACCTCCCACTCGCGCAGCCGCCGGTGAAAGGCCCAGTCCGGCTCCGGTGCACCGCCGCCCGCGAGCCCCAGGCTCCTCGCGTGGAGCGCCGCCGCGGGGCCCGCGGGCCCGGCCGGGGCGCGGACGTTCCCGCCCGTGACCTCGACCACCAGGTTCCTGGCGCTCGAATCGGAAGCGTTGAAGGGGACCAGCAGGTACTCGGAGCCGTCCGCGCCTCCGTCCAGGGGGATGGCCTGGGCCTCCCCGCCCGCGACCGCCAGCACCTCGCCCACCTCCAGCCGGGCGCCGGGGCGGAAAAGGCCGGCCACCGCCGTCTGGACCTCGGGCGAGGCCGGCCCGTCGCCGCACCCTGCGACGAGCCCCGGAAGCAGCACGCAGAACACCCGCAGTCGCCGCATGTGGACCTCCCCTCGTGTGTAGGCTCAGAAGCGGCGGGACAGGCCCACGTCCAGCAGAACGTGGGAGACCTCCACCGATTCACCCCCGAGGCCGCCCAGGTCCAGCTCGGCCGTGTAGGTGCGGTAGTGGATCCCCGGGGTGAGCCACAGCGCGCCCGGGAGGGAGAAGCCGACGCCGCCCCCGAGCTGGACGCCCGGCGCCGGATCGGAGGACAGCTCTCCCCCCCTCCCGGCAAAGGTGAGCCGGTGCAGCACGCCGCCCAGGCGAATCCAGGGCGCCACTCCCCGGATCCCCGCCGTGGTCAGCTGCAGGGCGAGGTCTCCCCCCTGGTCCAAGACCGTTCCCTCCAGTCCCTGCTGCACGCAGCGGGGGCAGCCGAACCGGGTCCGGCTGTACCCTCCGACCAGGGCGAGGCGGGAGGTGACGTGGACGGCGAGGCCGGCCCCGATCGCCGGACCGCTCTCCGCCCCGACGCCCGGGTCGTCCTCGCCGAGCTCTCCGGTTGGGATCCCGGCGCCGGCCCGGACCTCCACGGACACCGGGACCGGAAGAAGTGACTGCGCCGACAGCGGGCGGATGGCCGCTGGCAGCAGCAACAGGACGAGGGCGGCTCGCTTCATGTGCTCGGTCTCGGATGCATGAACGGGGCGCATGGCCCCTCCGGACAGATACGTGCCCGGAGCCCGCCGCGGATCCATGCGGCGAGTGGGCCGGTGACGAGGCTTCCGGCGCCGGCAGCACCGGATCGCGAGCAGCGCACTGGAGCGAGCGCCGGCACCTGTCTTGCGCCGGGCGCGCCGAATCTTTGTACAGGCACGGTCGCGCGGCACCTCGCAAGGGAACAGCCGGAGTGCGGCCGCGGAACTGCGGCGGGCCGGTCTCCACCGGAGACGCGCCCGGCCGCCACCAGGGAGGGAGGAAGCATCATGCATCGCATCACCCACCTGGCCGCGCTCGCCGCGGCCCTCCTCACGGCTTCGCCGGCCGGGGCCCAGACCGGGGTGGACATCGCGCAGGTGAACTCCGTGATGACGGCGGCGGGACCCATCGCGGTCCAAGAGGTCACGGACGAGCTGAAGCGGCCCTGGGGGATGGCGTTCCTGCCCGACGGGCGCCTGCTGGTGACGGAGCGTCCGGGGGACCTCCGCATCGTCGCGATGGACGGAAAGGTGTCGGACCCGGTGAAGGGGACGCCCACGGTCTACGCGCAGGGCCAGGGCGGGCTCATGGACGTGGCGCTGGACCCGGAGTTCGCGCGGAACCGGTTCGTCTACCTGTCCTTCGCCGCGCCCGGCCCCGAGGGAAGTGCCGCCACCGCGGTGGGCCGCGGCCGCTGGAACGACGACCGGATCGAGGACTTCCAGGTGATCTTCCGCCAGGAGCCCTGGATCACGGGACCCAACCACTTCGGCAACCGCATCGTCTTTTCGCCGCAGGGGCACCTGTTCCTCGCCCTGGGCGAGCGCTTCCAGTTCCAGCCGGCCCAGGACCTTTCCAACCATCTGGGCACGGTCGTCCGCATCAACCGCGACGGCACCGTCCCGCGGGACAACCCGTTCGTGGGGCGGTCCGGCGCCCGGCCGGAGATCTGGTCGTACGGACACCGCAACATCGAGAGCGCGGCGATCCACCCCGCCACGGGGGCGCTGTGGGTCGCGGAGATGGGGCCGCTCGGCGGCGACGAGCTGAACCTCCCGGAGCCGGGCCGCAACTACGGCTGGCCGGTGGTGAGCTGGGGGATCAACTACGACGGGTCGGACATCCCCGACCCGCCCACGCAGCCCCGCTTCGCCGACGCGGTGAAGCACTGGAGCCCCGTGATCTCCCCCTCGGGGATGGCCTTCTACACGGGCGACGTCTTCCCCGCCTGGCGGGGGAGCGCCCTGATCGGGGGGCTGACCGCCCAGGGCATCGTGCGGGTGGAGACCGACGGGCGGACGGTCACCGGCGAGGAGCGCATCCCCCTGGACGCCCGCATCCGCGACGTGGAGCAGGGGCCGGACGGGATGGTCTACGTGATCACCGACGAGGAGGAAGGCAAGCTCTGGCGCCTGTCTCCGCTGAAGAGGCCCTGAACCGGCAGGGGGCCGCGGCTCCCCTGCGGAACCGCGGCCCCCGGCGTTGTTGACCCAGGTGTCGATCCGCCCGTACCCGCGGACCGCGGCCTCCGCCACCCGCATCACCTCGTCGCGGTCCGCCACGTCGGCGGTCACGAAGACCGCGCCGCCTCCCTCGCGGCGGATCCCGTCCACCGCGCCGCGCAGGTCGGTCTCGTCGCGCGAGCAGAGCACCACGCGCGCTCCGCGCTTCGCGGCCATGCGGGCGGTGGCGAGCCCGATCCCGCTGGAGGCGCCGGTGATGACGATCACCTGCTCGGCAAGCGGCCTCGACTTCGCTTTCATGGAACGGCCTCGCTGAAGGGTGATTCCGCGCCGCGGCGCGGCGGTCAGGTGAGTGCCCTGAAGACGGCGGCGGTGGTCAGCCCGTACGCCACCTGCGCGGCGACCGGGACCGCTGCCTCCCGGGCGGACTGCTCCCCCGGCGGCGGCATCACGCCCAGCCTGGGCAGGACGCCGAAGCCCGGGAAGTTGGCCGCGTACATGATCCCGGCCAGCAGCAGCCCGTGCGCGGCCGCGGGCGGGTGCAGCCGGCCCTGGACGATGCCGTAGAGCGCGCCGTACGCCAGCATGGTCTGGCCGTAGAAGGCTCCCGCCGCCGCGCGCGTCTGCGGCTCGCTCAGCGTCGTCCCCGCGCGCTCGGCCATCGCCGCCACCACCTCCGCGGTGGGCGAGTGCACGCGGTCCGGCCCGGGGAGCGTCCGCTGCCCCGCCTCCCAGACCAGCTTGGTAGCCAATCCGCCCACCAGGCTTGCCACTGCGCCCTTGAGCGCGGCCTCGCCCAGTCCCATTCGCTTCGCCATCAACCCCTCCCTTCCGGTAGAAGTGCCCGCATGCCTCACTCCGCGCCGGCCATCGCCGCCACCGCACGGCCGCGTCGCGCGGCGCCCTGGACGTGCGCGGGACCGCCGGCGCTGCCGTCCGCCCCGTCGCGGCCCAGCAGGTGGCGGGCGGCGCGGACCGCCTCCGGGAGCGCGAGCGCCAGCGATGCCGCGGAGGCCACGGTCGCCACCTGGCAGTAGGCGCAGAGCGCCCGGTTGTCCCGCCACTCCTCGCGGCCCAGCTCCGCGGCGACGCCGGTGTCGTAGAGCGTCTTGAGCGCCGCGGCGACGGGGAGCCAGGGCGTGGTGCGGGGCCGGTCCGGGCCGCCCGCCCCGGCCAGGCAGGCGGTGACCCCGTAGGTGACGACCATCGCCAGGGCGTCGGGCGTGTCGAATCGGCTGTACGCGTACTCGGAGGCGTCCACGCGGTCCGAGTCGAAGGGGCCGGGCGGATCGGGGAGGTGCTTGAGGATGCCGGTCTGGTACAGGGAGACCACCTGGCCCATGGCGGCACCGAGAAGGGACAGGCCGACCACCCAGCGGCGGCGGCGGAGGTCGGGGTCGTCGCCCTCCCTCAGGTACCGGCTCAACGCGCGTGGCTCCATGGGTCACCTCCTCCGCAAAGTATGGCCGTCACCCCCTCGTTCCGGGGGGCGTGACCCTCTGCAAAGGCTGTGCGCACTTGGACGCGGCGGGAGCAGCTCCGGGGAGGGGAGGCTCCGGGCTACCGGGCCAGTCCGAGCCGGCGGGCCAGCTCCTCGCGCCGGCTGCGGCTCACCGGGAGCCGCACCCCGCCCCGGAGCTGCACGGTGTACTCGCCGCCGGGGCGGCTGTGCACCGTCTCCACGCGGTCGAGCTGCACGATGGCCGAGCGGTGCACGCGGAAGAAGCGGCGCGGGTCCAGCCGCTCCTCCAGGTGGGCCATGCGCTCGCGGATCAGGTGCGTCTCCCCGCCCACGTGCAGCTCCGCGTAGGGGCCGCTCGCCGTGACGTAGTCGATCCGCTCCACGGGCAGCACGCGGATCCTGCCCCGCGATTCCACCGCGATCCGCTCCAGGTACTCCGGCGGGGGCACCGGGGGAGCCGAGGGCCCCGCCGGCACCACGTCCCCGTGCAGCAGCGCCACCAGCCGGTCCGCCACGGATCCCAGGCGCCGCATCCGCACCGCCTCCCGCGCGCGCCCGAACACCGCCGCGAAGCGCTCGTCGTCGAACGGCTTGAGCAGGTAGTCCAGCGCCGCCAGCTCGAAGGCACGCAGTGCGTACCGGTCGTACGCGGTGACGAAGACCGTCACCGGCATCGCCTCCGGTCCCACCTCCCGCGCCACCTCCAGCCCGCTCATCCCCGGCATCTGCACGTCCAGCAGCAGCAGGTCCGGCCGCAGCTCCCGGACCGCCTCCACCGCCGCCCGCCCGTCTCCCACCGAGGCGACCAGCTCCACCCCGGGCTCCCGCGCGAGCAGGTCCTCCAGCCGCTGCCTACCCAGCGGCTCGTCGTCCACCACCAGCACCCGGAGCTGCGACCCGTCGCGCACGCCCCCCTTACCCTTCGCGGAAGGGGAGGTCCAGCTCCGCCACCAGCCCCGCCCCGTCCGCGCGCCGCAGCGTGAGCGCCGCGCCGCCGCCGTACATCGCCTCCAGCCGCGCCCGCGTGTTCGCCAGGCCCACGCCGCCGTCCTCGCCCGGGACCGGCAGGCGGTCCACGGGCGGACCGTCGTCGCGCACGGAAAGGAGGAGCCGCTCCCCGCTGCGCGCGGCGCGGACCTCGATCGTGCCGCCCTCCTCCCGCGGGGCGATCCCGTGCTGCACGGCGTTCTCCACCAGCGGCTGCAGGATCAGGTTGGGGACGCAGGCGCGGAGCACGGCCGGGTCCACCTCGCGCCGCACCCGCAGACGCGCGCCGAAGCGCACCTGCACGATCTCCAGGTACCGGTCCACGAAGCCCAGCTCCTCCTCCAGCGTGACCTCCTGCTCGGCCGATCCCTCCAGCGCGTGCCGGAGCAGCTCGCCCAGGCGCGCCACCATCCGGCGCACCCCGGTGGGGTCGCGCTCCACCAGCGCGGAGATCGCGTTCAGGGTGTTGAAGAGGAAGTGGGGGTTGACCTGCATCCGCAGCGCCTGGAGCCGCGACTCGGCGAGCTGCGCGCGGAGCCGGGCGGCTTCCATCTCCAGGCGCACGGCCTCCGCCTGCCGGGCCTGGAGGCGCACGAAGTAGTCGCGCGCGAACCCCGCCGCCAGGACGGCCAGGTACACGATCAGCTCGTCGAAGAAGTGCAGGCGGAGCAGCGCGCGCAGCGGATCGGCGTCGCCGCCGTGCTCCGGCGCCTCCGGGAGCAGGGCGCTCCCGAGCGCCACGTCCCACGCCTTGGCGAGCGCGGCGACCGCCAGGGCGGCGCCCAGGTGCAGCAGCACCCGCCCGGCCCGGCGCCCGCGCTCCACGGGGAAGCGCCGCGCCAGGCGGAAGACCGCGGGGGTGAGCAGCGCCCACAGGTAGAAGCGCCCGAAGGCGTGCGCGATCCGCGGCGCCGCCGGGTTCTCGGGACCGTCGGGGACCAGCGCCAGCTTGGCCGTCCAGAGCGCGGCGAGCAGCGTCCAGAACCCGAACACCAGCAGCAGCTCGATCCGCCGGTCCCGGCCGTCCTCCGGCCCCGTCCCGTTTCCACGCCGCCCCTCGCTCGCCACGCGCACCTCCGGTTCGGTCCCGCGCCCGTTCCCCGCCGACCCGCCGCGCCCCCGCCCCGCAGACTCCGCGCCGGGCCGCCGCTCGTGGCGGCGAAACCGCAGCCCGTTACACGGGCGTGCAGCTCGTGCCTCGCGCGGGACCCAGGAGGCGGAGCGGGCCTACAACCCCGCGACACCGGCAGCTCCAACCCGCAGCAAACGCATGAGACACAGCGCATTCCTCGCCGTCCCGCTCGTCGCGGGCGCGGTCCTCTTCGGCGCGGCCCACGGGCGCGCGGACCGCGGCGTCTCCCCGGCCGCGCCGGGGCCGGAGACTCCCACGTCTCCCGCGGCGCACGCCGCGGCGTCCACCGCCCCAGCCGGCGCCCCCGTGCGCGAGGAGGCCCGCGCCGTCTGGGTGAACCGCTGGGAGTACCGCACCGCGGCCGACGTGGCCCGCATCATGGAAAAGGCCGCGTGGGCCAACCTCAACGTCGTGTACTTCCAGGTGCGCGGTCCCTCCGACGCGTACTACCGCTCCGAGATCGACCCCTGCTCGGTCCGGCTCTGCGGGCGGCTGGGAGGGACCCCGGCGTGGGACCCGCTGGAGGTCGCCGTGCGCGAGGCGCACGCCCGCGGCATCCAGCTCCACGCCTGGATCAACGCGCTCTCCGGCTGGGACTCGCAGGAGGGCGACTTCTGCCGCCTGCTGAAGCCGAGCGACCCCGGCCGCCCCAACCACGTCCTGGTGGATCACCCCGAGTGGGCCATGCACACCCGCGCCGGGAAGCCGCAGGCGTGCCCCAACGGGCAGGAGTACGTCTACCTCTCCCCCGGCAATCCGGGCGTGCGGACGCACCTCGCCCGCGTGGCCGCGGACGTGGTGAGGCGCTACGCGGTGGACGGCGTGCACCTGGACCGCATCCGCTACCCCGGGGCGTCGTACGGGTGGGACCGGGCGAGCCTGGCGGCGTTCGGGCGCGACCCCGCCAGGGACCCGGCCGGGTGGGCCCGCTTCCGCCGCGAGATGGTCAGCCGGACGGTGCGGGAGACGCACGACAGCATCCGCTCGGTGCGCCCCGTCCCCCTCTCGGCGGCGGTGTGGCCCATCTACGACCGCGAGCGGTTCGGCTGGAGCTCCTCCAGCGGCGTCGGGCAGTTCTTCCAGGACACCTGGGAGTGGGCGCGCGGCGGGTACCTGGAGGTGGCGGTCCCCATGACCTACTTCCGCGTCAACGACGAGTACTGCTCGTACGCCGCGCGCCAGGGAGGGCGCGCCCGCAACCCGGACTGGACGTGCATGCTGGACGACCACCTCCGGGGGATGGCCCCCAGCGGGCGCGACGTCTACGTGGCCATCAGCGCCGGGCTCCCGCAGGCGGAGATCGAGAAGCAGATCCGCATCGGCCGGGAGCGCGGGGTGAAGGGGTTCGCGTTCTACTCCTTCGGCGCGCTGGACCGGCGCGGGGCGTGGTCGCGCCTGGGCGAGGGAGCCTTCCGGGAGCCGGCGTCGGTTCCCCGCACCCGCACGGAGTGAGAGGAAGCATGAAGTCGATGGACAGGTACACCCTGTTCGCCGGGGTCCCCCTGGCCGTGCTGGCCGCCGCGGCGGGAGCCGGGCGCGGTGCGGCGCCCCGCCCGGCCGCCCCGGCCGACACCGTCCGTCCCCCGGCCGCGGTCGCGCCGCCGCCGGCGGCCCCGGCGCTCCCCCCGCCGATGACGCTGATGCCCGCCACGCTGGACGCGGGCGCGCTCCGCCGCGCCGAGTCCGCGGTGCGCGCCCAGGTGGCGCGCGGCGCCTTCCCCGGCGCCGCGCTCGCGGTGGGGCGCGGCGGACGGACGGTGCTGGAGCGCGGCATCGGCCGCCTGGCGCCGGGGGAGGCGGAGGTGGACCCCGCCCGCACGGTCTACGACCTGGCTTCCCTCACCAAGGTGGTGGCGACCACCACGGCGGCCATGCTGCTGGTGGAGGACGGCCGGCTGGAGCTGGACGCGCCCGTGTCACGCTACCTCCCCGAGTTCCGGGGCGGGAGCAAGGGACGCGTCACCGTGCGGCACCTGCTCGCCCACACCTCCGGCCTCCCCGCCGGCTCCGGGGGGCGGTCGCTGGCGCGCGTCGTCGCCACCCCGCTGCAATCCGCGCCGGGGACGCGGGTGGTCTACTCGGACGTCAACATGGTGGTGCTCTTCGCCGCCGTGGAGCGGGCCGCCGGGGAGCCGCTTCCGGGCCTGCTCCGGCGCCGCGTGTGGGAGCCGCTGGGGATGGCCTCCACCGGCTTCTCTCCCGGCGCGGGCTGCCGAGCTTGTGCGCCGACGGGGCGCAGCCGGGCCTTCCGGGGCCTGGTGCACGACCCCATCGCCCGGCGGCTGGGCGGCGTGGCGGGGAACGCCGGGCTATTCTCCACGGCGCACGACCTGGGGCGCTTCGCGGCGATGCTGGCCGGCGGCGGGACGCTGGACGGGGTGCGGGTGCTGAAGCCGGAGACGGTGCGCGAGTTCACCCGGCGGCAGCCGGGCGCCCGGACACGGGCCCTGGGGTGGGACACCCGCGGCCCGGCCTTCCAGCACACCGGCTTCACCGGGACCTCGCTCTGGGTGGACCCCGAACGGGGCGTGTGGACGGTGCTGCTGACCAACCGCACCTACGCCTCCTCCCGCCGCAACCCGCTCCCGGCGCTGCGCAGGGTGGTGCACCGCTGGGTGGGGAGCGCGGCCGCGGACGGCTCGGGCGAGTACGCCGCGTCGAGGGGGTGAGGCGGAGGGACCCGGCGGAGCCCGCCCGGAACCCCGGGGGGCGCGGGAACTGCGGACGGCGTGCTCCGGCGCCGTGCGGATGAACCCCCGCGGGGCGGAAGCGGCTGCGTTCCCCTGCGCTACGTGACTTCTTGCTCTCCGGCCGGGAGGTCGAGCTCCCGCCGCCGCTCCTCGGCTTCGCGCTGGTACCGCTTCACCAGGCCGGCCCGCCCCGCGCAGTGGGGACACCCGCCCGGAAAGCGGGCGCGCCGCGCGGCGGGGCTCGCGCGGAAGGCGAACGCGCAGTTCGAGCACCGCCACCAGTACGGGCGCGAGCTTCCGTAGGCGTAACTACTCAGCCTGAGCATAGTTGATGCAGCGGGTCTCGGGAGCAAGGCCCTGGTCGAGAGCGGAGGCTGCATGTTGACACGCGACGAGATACTGGCCGTCTACGCGGCGGGACCCGAGGCGGTC
>JBFMFL010000014.1:0-47991 GCA_040752145.1 Gemmatimonadota bacterium | reverse complement strand
GGAGAACGACACGTCGGAGGGCGAGGGTCAGGAAGCCCTCCCCCAGAATTGGGGGAGGGTGGCGAGCCTGAGCGAGCCGGGTGGGGGCCCCCCCGAGGACGCAAGCTCCGAGTCTGCTGCTGCGGGTGCAGTTCTCCCCTCCCCCCTTGCGGGGGAGGGGCCGGGGGAGGGGGGTCTGACCGGCGCGCCGGAGCCCGCCGTCTCCCCCGACAATCTCGCCTACGTCATCTACACCTCAGGCTCCACGGGGCACCCCAAGGGCGCGATGAACGCGCACCGCGGCATCGTCAACCGCCTGCTCTGGATGCAGCGGCAGTACGCGCTCACGGCGGACGACGTGGTGCTCCAGAAGACGCCGTTCAGCTTCGACGTCTCCGTGTGGGAGTTCTTCTGGCCGCTGCTCGCCGGGGCGCGGCTCGTCCTCGCGAAGCCGGAGGGGCACCGCGACCCGCAGTACCTGTCGGAGCTGATCGAGCGGGAGGGCGTCACCACGCTGCACTTCGTGCCCTCCATGCTCCAGGCCTTCCTGGACGCGGGGGAGACGGGGCGCTGCGGGAGCGTGCGCCGCGTGGTTTGCAGCGGCGAGGCGCTGGGCGCCGAGGTCCGCGACCGCTTCTTCGAGCGGTTCCCCGGCGTGGAGCTGCTGAACCTGTACGGGCCGACGGAGGCGGGGATCGAGGTGACCCACCACGCCTGCCGCCCGGGCGAGCCCACGGTCCCCATCGGGCGGCCGACGGCGAACACGCGCATCCACGTGCTGGACGGGCGCCTCGCGGAGACGCCCGTCGGCATCCCGGGCGAGCTGTACATCGCGGGCGTGCAGGTGGCGCGGGGCTACCACGGGCGCCCCGAGCTGACGGCCGAGCGCTTCGTCCCGGACCCGTTCGCGGCGGAGCCCGGGGCGCGGACGTACCGCACGGGCGACCGGGCGCGCTGGCTCGCGTCCGGAGAAGTCGAGTACCTGGGGCGGCTGGACGCGCAGGTCAAGGTGCGCGGCTTCCGCATCGAGCCGGGGGAGATCGAGTCGGCGCTGCGGCGGCACCCGTCGGTGGCGGACGCGGCGGTGGTGGCGCGGACCGACGCGGGGCGCCCGCGGCTCGTCGGCTACGTGGTGGCGGCGCAGGGCGCGGCGGTCGATGCCGACGCGCTGCGGGCGCACCTGGGCGCGTGGGTGCCGGAGTACATGGTGCCGACGGCGCTGGTGGCGATGGAAAGGCTTCCGCTCTCCCCCAGCGGGAAGCTGGACCGCCGCGCGCTCCCTGCGCCCGACGCGGGCGCCGCCGCTGACACGGAGTACGTGGCGCCGCGAACGGAGGCGGAGGCGACGCTCGCGCGCATCTGGCGGGAGCTGCTGCGCGTGGACGTGGTGGGCGCGCACGACAACTTCTTCGAGCTGGGCGGCGACAGCATCCTGGGCATCCAGGTGGTCGCGCGGGCGGCGGCCGCCGGGCTGCGCCTCACGCCCGACCAGATCTTCCGCCACCAGTCGCTCGCCGCCCTCGCCGCCGCGGCCGGGACCACCGTGGCCGCGGCCGCGGACCAGGGCGAGGTGACGGGCGAGGTGCCGCTCACGCCGGTGCAGCGCTGGTTCTGGGAGCACGGCCTGGCGCGGCCGGACCACTGGAACCAGGCGTGGATGCTCGCCTCGGGGGAGCCGCTGGACGTGGACGCGCTCCGCGGGGCGGTGGACGCGCTCCAGCGGCACCACGACGCCCTCCGTCTCCGCTTCCGTCGCGATCCCGACGGCGGCTGGCGGCAGTGGAACGCGCCGGTCGGCGACCCGGCCCCGGTCGAGCGGGTGGACCTCTCGTCGCTGGATGTCGGCAGTCGATCCGACGCGCTCGCGGCGGCGGCGGACCGCGCGCAGGCGAGCCTGGACCTCGCCGCCGGGCCGGTGTTCCGCGTCGTGCTGTTCGATCTGGGGGCGGAGGGGAGCCGGGTGCTCTTCTGCGTCCACCACCTGGCGGTGGACGGCGTCTCCTGGCGGGTGCTGCTGGAGGACCTGGCGGCGGCGTACGGTCAGCTCCGCCGCGGCGAGCCCGTCCGCCTTGCACCGAAGACGACGTCGTACCGCGCGTGGGCGGAGCGCCTGGCGGAGCACGCGTCGTCGTCGGCGGTGGACGCGGAGGCCGGGTACTGGCGCGCCGTCGCCGCGGAGCCCGTCCGGCCGCTCCCGCGCGACCTGGACGGCGGCAACCCGGAGGGCGGGGCGCGCGCCGTCACCGTCGAGCTGACCGAGGAGGAGACGCGGGCGCTGCTCACGGAGGTGCCGCCGGTCTACCGGACGCAGGTCAACGACGTGCTGCTCGCGGCGCTCGCCCGCGCGCTGGGCGAGTGGACCGGCGCGAGATCGGTGCTGGTGGACCTGGAGGGCCACGGGCGCGAGCCGCTGTTCCCGGACGCGGACCTGTCGCGCACCGTCGGCTGGTTCACGGCGATCTTCCCGGTGCGGCTGGATGCGGGCCCGGCGGACGCGGGGGAGCTGCTGAAAGCGACCAAGGAGCGGCTGCGCGCGGTGCCGGGGAAGGGGATCGGCTACGGGATCCTGCGCTGGCTGGCCGGCGCGGCGGGCGTGGCCGTGGATCCCGAGGTGAGCTTCAACTACCACGGGCAGCTCGACGCCTCGTTCGGCGCGGACGCGCTCCTGCGCCCCGCGGACGAGCCGCCCGGCGCGACCCGCGACCCCGGCGCGCGGCGGCGCTACCTGCTGGACGTGGTCGCCGCCGTCGCCGGCGGGCGCCTGCGCGTGCGCTGGCACTACGGCGCCGCCGTCCACCGACGCGGGACGGTGCAGGCGCTGGCGGAGCGCTACGCCGCCGCGCTGCGCGGGATCGTGGCGCACTGCCGGCTCCCGGAGGCCGGCGGCTGCACGCCGTCCGACTTCCCGCTCGCGGGGCTGGACGCCGCCGCGCTGGCCGGGCTCGCCGCGGCGGTCGGGGCGGGGCCCGGCGGGCGGGAGCTGGACGACGTGTACCCGCTCACGGCCATGCAGCAGGCGATGCTCCTGCACGCCGAGGCGGCGCCGGGGAGCTACCTGGTGCAGTTCGTCCATCCCCTGCGCGGCGTGCTGGACGTGCCGGCCCTCCGCGGCGCCTGGGAGCGCGTCGCCGCGCGGCACGCCGTGCTGCGGACGGCGTTCGTGCGCGACGGCCTCCCCGAGCCGGTGCAGGCGGTGCTGCGGCGCGTGGAGCTGCCGTTCGAGGTGCTGGACCGCCGTGATGTGCCGGAGGCGGAGCGCCGGGCGGAGATGGACGCGCTGCTCCGCGCCGACCGCGAGCGCGGCTTCGACACGGCGCGCGCGCCGCTGCTGCGGGTGCTGCTGGTGCGCTGGGCGGACGACGCGTGGGAGATGGCGTGGAGCTTCCACCACGTGCTGCTGGACGGGTGGTCGGCGGCGCGCGTGCTGGGCGAGGTGGCGGCCGTGTACCGCGCGCGGACGGCCGGACGCTCCCCGGTCCTGCCCGATCCGAAGCCTTTCCGCGAGCTGGTGGAGTGGACGCGCCGCGGCGACGCGCGCGAGGCGGAGGCGTTCTGGCGGCGGGAGCTGGACGGCTTCGCGGCGCCGACGCCGGTGGGGGCGGACCGGCCCGCGGGCGCGGAGCCGCCCGGCGAGAGCGGCGACGTGCGGGTGGCGCTCCCCGCGGAGACCGTGGACGCGCTGCGGGCCCTCGCGCGGGAGCGGCGGCTGACGCTGAACACCGTGGTGCAGGCCGCGTGGGCGCTGGTCCTGGCGCGCCGATCAGGGAACGACGACGTGGTCTTCGGTGCCACCGTGTCCGGCCGGCCCGCGGAGCTGCCGGCGGTGGAGGAGCGCGTCGGGCTGTTCATCAACACGCTCCCGGTCCGCGTCCGCCTGCCCGGTGACGAGACCGTGGGAGGCTGGCTGGAGCGGATCCAGGAGCGGCAGGCGGAGACGCGCCGCTGGGAGCACACGCCGCTGGTGGAGGTCCACCGCTGGAGCGGGCTGCCGTGGGGGACGCCGCTCTTCGAGAGCCTGCTCGTCTTCGAGAGCTACCCCGCGGACCCGGCGCTCGCGTCCGCGGAGGGCGGGCTGAGCTTCGGGCGGGCGCGCGCCGTGGAGCGCCCGGGGCTGCCGCTCGCCGTGTTCGCGCGCCCCCGCGACGGGCTCTCCCTCGGCCTGCTGTTCGACCCGGCGCGCTTCGACGCGGCGACGGCGGAGCGCATCCTCGGCGAGCTGGCGGGCGCGCTCGCGGCCATCGCGGCGGACCCGGAGAGGCGGCTGGGCGACGTCGCCGTCGCGGACGCCGGCATCCCGGTCGAGTGGGTGACGGACCGCGGCGCGCTCGACCAGGCTGGCCGGACTCGAAGGGAGGCGGCGGAGCGCGCGCTCGGCGGGATCCTCGCGGACGTGCTCGGCGCTTCGGACGGGGAAGGCGACTTCCTCGCGCTCGGCGGCGACTCGCTCGCGGCGGCGCGGGTGGCCGCGCGCGTGCGGCGGCGGCTCGGGGTGGAGCTGCCGCTCCGGGCCCTGTTCGATGCGCGGTCGCTCGCGGAGCTGGCCGCGCGCGTCGAGCAGGCGGGGTCGGAGCGGGCTTCGGCCGACGTGCAGCTCGCCCGCGCAGCCGGGACGGGCCCGGTCCCGCTCTCCCGGGCGCAGGAGCGGCACTGGCGGCGGGAGCGCGGGTCCGGCGGACGCGCGGTGGACGTGGTGCCGGCCGTGGTCCGCCTGTCCGGCCCGCTGGACGCGGACGCGCTGCGGCGCGCCCTGGAGGAAGTGGTGCGCCGGCACGAGACGCTGCGCACCGTCGTCCGGGAGACGGCGGACGGCCCGGTGCAGGTGGTGCTCGGCGCCGCCCCGGTCGAGCTGCCGGCGGAGGACGCCGCGGGCGCCCGGCTCCAGGCGCGCATGCGGGAGGAGGTGCGCCGCCCGTTCGACCTGGCGTACGGGCCCGTCTTCCGGGCCGCGCTCTTCCGCGCCGCGCCCGCGGAGCACGTGCTCCTGCTGGTGGTCCACGCCGTCGCGGCGGACCGGCCGAGCGTCGGCATCGTGCTGGGCGAGCTGCAGGCGCTGTACGCCGCCTTTTCGCGCGGCGCTCCCTCGCCGCTCCCCGACCCGCCCGCCCGCTACGCCGACGTCGCCGTGTCCGGCCGGAGCCGCCGCGACGCCTCGGGCGATCCCGACGCGGACGACGCCTGGCGCCCCGCCGCCGTCCACGTCTCCACGCTTCCGACAGAGCTCGCGGAGTCCGTGCGCTCGCTCGCCCGCGCCGCCCGCGCGACGCCGGCCATGGTCCTGCTCGCCGCGCTGAAGCTGCGCCTCGCCGGGTCCGCCGCCGACGTGGCGGTCGCGGTCCGCACGGACGGCCGCCGCCGCGTGGAGCTGGAGGGGATGGTCGGGCCGCTCGCGGACGCGCTCCCGGTGCGCGTCCACCTCGCGGGCGATCCGCCGTTCCTCGCGGTGCTCGCCCGGGTCCGCGAGGCGCTGCTGGACGCGCTGTCCCGCGACGGAGCCGACGACGAGCGACTGCCCGGGGTCGCGTTCACGTACCGGCGCGGTCCGCAGACGTCGGCGGAGGCGCTGGGGCGGCGGCTGCTCCGCGCGGCGGCGGACGGCGGCTGGACGGAATACGGGTTGTCGCTGGAGGTGGCGGAGGCGGCGGACGGGAGCCTGACCTGCACCTGGGAACATGCCATGGACGCATTCGACGCGGAGACCGTGGAGGGGATCGCCGAGGGCTGCCGCGAGCTGCTGGAGCGGGTGGCCGCGGATCCCGGGGCGAGCGGGGGCGCCCGCCCGGCCGGCCGCGGCGCATGGACCCCGCCGACGCGCGCCGACGGTCGCAGCGTGGACGAGCTGCTGGCGGAGCTGGAGGACGCGCCGGACGACGACCTGCTGCCGGCGTAGGAAACGGAAGTGCGAGAGTGCGAAAGTGCGTGAGTGCGGAACGGCGCGAGCCCGCCGTTCCCTGCCGTTCCCACATGATGTTGCGGAGGGAGACTCGCGCAGGCAGTATCGCGCGAGGCTCACGGAGCCGGAGCGGAGACAGCCGGGCGGTTTCGGCTGGCTCCGCGACCCGCGTAGGAAACAGGCCGGCAGTTTGGCCTGGTTCCGGAGCGGCCCCAAACACGGAACCCAGTCGAAGGCAACGCGATGAGCCGGCCCGACTTAGAGGACATCTACCCGCTCACCCCGCTCCAGCAGGGGATGCTGTTCCACACCGTCTACGCCCCGGGCTCCGGCGCGTACGTGGAGCAGGTGGGCTTCACCGTGCGCGATCCGGCGTTCGACCCGGACGCCTTCGCGCGGGCCTGGCAGCGCGTCGCCGACCGGCACGCGACGCTGCGGACGGCGTTCGCGTGGGAGGAGATGGAGGAGCCGGTGGCCGTGGTGCAGCGCCGCGCGCCGCTCCCCGTCGAGAAGCTGGACTGGAGCGGACTGACGGCCGAAGAGCGGGAGCGGGAGCTGGAGGCGTTCCTGGCGGAGGACCGGCGGCGCGGCTTCGACCTGCTGGCCGCGCCGCTGATGCGCCTGGCGCTGATCCGCGTGGCCGCTGGCGAGTGGCGCGTGCAGTGGAGCTTCCACCACCTGCTGCTGGACGGCTGGTCGCTGCCGCGCGTGCTGGACGAGGTGCTGACCTTCGACGCGGACGCGCGCGCCGGCCGCGAGACCGTGTTCCCTCGCCCGCGCCCCTTCCGCGACTACGTGCTCTGGCTGCGCGGCCAGGACCCCGCCGCGGCGGAGGCGTTCTGGCGCGCCCGCCTGGCCGGCGTGGAGGCGCCCACGCCGCTGGGGATCGACCGGCCCGCCCCCGCGGGCGCCGCCGACGACCCGGCGCGATACGCGGAGGAGACCGTCGTGCTGCCCGCGGACGTGATGGCCGGGCTGGCGTCGCTGGCCCGCCGCGCCCGCGCCACTCCCGCGACGCTGGTGCAGGGCGCCTGGGCGCTGCTCCTTTCGCGCTACTCGGGGCAGGACGACGTGGTGTTCGGCGCGGTGGTCTCCGGGCGGCCGGCGGAGCTGCCGGGGGTGGAGGAGATGGTGGGGATGTTCATCAACACCCTGCCGGTGCGCGTCCAGGTGGACGAGGACGCGCCGCTCCTCCCCTGGATCGCGGAACTGCACGCGCGGCAGGTGGAGGCCGGCGCGTGGGAGCACGTGTCGCTCACCGCGGTGCAGGGGTGGACGGAGGTGCCGCGCGAGCAGCGGCTGTTCGAGAGCATCCTGGCCTTCGAGAACTACCCGGTGGGCGGCGGGGCGGGGGCATCGGACGGGCGCCTCGTCGTCCACGACCCGCGGGTGACGGAGCGCACCGGCTACCCGCTCACCCTGGTCGCCGCGCCGGGGGACGGGCTGGCGCTGCGGGCCATCTACGACACCGCGCGCTTCTCCGACGCCGCCGTGCGGCGGATGCTGGCGCAGTGGGGGACGCTGCTGGGGGCCATGGCCGCGGACCCGGAGCGCCCCCTGCGCGAGCTGCCGCTGCTCACCCCCGTGGAGCGCGAGGCCGCGGTCGCCGCCGGCGCGCCGCTGCGGACCGACTGGCCGGCGGGGAGCACCGTGACCGAGCGGTTCGCGGTGGCCGCCGCGCGCGATCCCGACGCCGTGGCCGTGGCGTACCCGGACGCGGCGCTCACCTGGCGCGAGCTGGACCGGCGCGCGGGCGTGCTGTCGGCGCGGCTGCGCGCCGCGGGCGTGGGGCCGGACGACCGCGTGGGGCTGCTGGTGGACCGCTCGTGCGAGATGATCGTGGGGATGGTGGCCGTGCTCCGGGCGGGCGGGGCGTACGTCCCGCTGGACCCGCAGCACCCGCCGGACCGCCTCGCCTGGATGCTCGGCGACTCCGGGGCGCGCGTGCTGCTGGCGCAGGAGAGCCTGCGCGACCTGCTTCCCGCGGCCGGGGTGGAGGTGATATCTTTCGGGACAGGTTTGGTCGGGGAGCCCGGCGCGGCGGAGCCTGCCGCGGCGGCCGGAGGCGAAGAGGAGGAGAGCGAGAGCGCCGGGGATGCGGGTGCCGTTGCAGGCTGTCCCCTGTCCCCTGTCCCCTGTTCCCTGTCTCTCGCGTACGTCATCTACACGTCGGGCTCCACGGGCACGCCCAAGGGCGTGGCGGTCACGCACGCGGGCATCCTCCGCTTGGTTTGCGACACGGATTACACGGAGACCCGCCCGGACGACCGCGTCGCGCAGATCTCCAACGCCGCCTTCGACGGCTCCACCTGGGAGATCTGGAGCGCGCTGCTGGCCGGGGCGCGGCTGGTGGGGATCCCCCGCGAGACGGCGCTGGACCCGGACGCGCTCGCCGCGGCGCTGCGGGCGCAGGGGGTGACGCAGGCCTTCCTCCCCACCGCGCTCTTCCACCGGGTGGCCGGGGAGCGGCCGGACGCCTTCGCCGGGCTGCGCTACCTGATCGTGGGCGGGGAGGCGATGGACCCCGTGCGCTCCGCGACGGTGCTGGAGACCGGCGGGCCGCCGGTGCTGGTGAACGGCTACGGGCCCACGGAGGGGACCACCTTCTCCACCTGGCACCCGGTGCGCGGCGACGAGGACCGCGCCGCGCCGCTCCCGCTGGGGCGGCCGGTGGCGAACACCGGGGCGTACGTGCTGGACGCGCGCCTGGAGCCCGTCCCCCCCGGCGTCCCCGGCGAGCTGTACCTGTCCGGCCCCGGGCTGGCCCGCGGCTACCTGGGGCGGCCCGCGCTCACCGCCGAGCGCTTCGTCCCGCACCCCTTCGCGGCGGAGCCGGGCGAGCGGCTGTACCGCACCGGCGACCGGGTGAGGTGGTCGGAGGAGGGCGCGCTGGAGTTCCTGGGGCGCGTGGACCAGCAGGTCAAGGTGCGCGGCTTCCGGGTGGAGCCCGGGGAGGTCGAGGCCGCGCTCCTGGCGCACCCGGGGGTCCGCGCGGCGGCGGTGGTGGCTCGCGAGGACGGGCCGGGGGAGCGGCGGCTGGTGGGCTACGTGGTGGCGGCGGACGGCGCCGCGCCGGGGGACGGAGAGCTGCGCGGCTGGCTGCGCGCCCGCCTGCCGGAGCACATGGTCCCGGCCGCGCTGGTGCCGCTGGAGAGTCTTCCGCTCACGCCCAACGGCAAGCTGGACCGGCGGGCGCTCCCCGCGCCGGAGCCGGGCGCCGGGCCCGCCTCCGTCCCCCCGCGCGACGACGTGGAGGCGGTGGTGGCGGCGATCTGGAGCGAGGTGCTGGAGGTGCCGGCGGTGGGCGCCCTGGACTCGTTCTTCGACCTGGGCGGCCACTCGCTGCTGGCGACGCAGGTGATCTCGCGGGTGCGGGAGGCGCTCCAGGTGGAGGTGCCGCTGCGCGTGCTGTTCGAGGAGCCCACGGTGGCGGCGCTGGCGGCCGCGGCCGTGGCGCTGGAGGCGGAGCCCGGGCAGACGGAGACCGTCGCCCGCATCCTCCGCATGGTGGACACGATGTCCGAGGAAGAGATGCAGGCGATCTCGGCGGAGGAGCTGGAGCAGGCCCTGCGCGCGGGTCCCCCAACCGGAGAAGCGTGACGTGAACAGGCCCGCGGGCGGGATCTCCGCGCAGAAGCGCGAGCTGCTGGCGCTCCTCCTCAAGAAGGAGGGGATCCGGCAGGTCGAGGAGGACCGCATCCCCCGGCGGGCCCCCGGGCCGCACGCGCCCGTCTCCTTCTCCCAGCAGCCGCTCTGGTTCCTGGACCAGCTGGACCCCGGCAGCGCCCTCTACAACATCACCAACGCGCTGCGGCTGAACGGGCCGCTGGACCGCGGGGCGCTCGGCCGCACCCTGGCCGAGCTGGCGGCGCGCCACGAGGCGTTCCGCACCTCGTTCGCCGTGGTGGACGGGGAGCCGGTGCAGGTGATCGCCGACGCGGTGGAGGTGGAGCTGCCGCTGGAGGACCTGTCCGCCTTCGAGGAGCCGCGCCGCGGCGAGGAGCTGCGCCGCCGGGTGTCGGAGCACGTGCGCGCGCCCTTCGACCTGGGGCGCGCGCCGCTGCTGCACGCCAAGCTCTTCCGCGTCACGGAGACGGAGCACGTCCTCTCGCTCTCCATGCACCACGTCGTCAGCGACGGGTGGAGCATGGGGATCTTCGCGCGCGAGCTGGGCGAGCTGTACCAGGCGTTCTCGGCCGGGCTCCCCTCGCCGCTCCCGCCGGTGCCGCTCCAGTACGGCGACTTCGCCGCCTGGCAGCGCGGGCGCCTCGCGGGCAGGGCGCTGGACGACCTGCTCGCCTGGTGGCGCGGGCAGATGGAGGGCGCCCCCGCGCTGATCGAGCTCCCCACCGACCGCCCCCGCCCGCCGACCCAGCGCTTCCGCGGCGAGTCGCAGCGCTTCATCCTCTCGCACCGGGTGATGGAGGGGGTGCGGGAGCTGAACCGGCGCGAGGGGACCACGCTGTTCATGGCGCTGCTCGCCGTCTGGGACGTGCTGCTGGCGCGCGTGTCCGGCCAGGACCGGGTGGTGGTGGGCTCGCCCATCGCCAACCGCACGCGCAAGGAGCTGGAAGGGGTCATCGGCTTCTTCGTCAACACGCTGGCGCTGCACGCCGACCTGTCGGGCGACCCCACCTTCCGCGAGGCGCTGCGCCGCGTGCGCGAGAGCACGCTGGGCGCCTACGCGCACCAGGAGCTGCCCTTCGAGCGGCTGGTGGAGGAGCTGCACCCCGAGCGCAGCCTCGGCCACACGCCGGTCTTCCAGGTGATGTTCGTGGTGCAGAACGCGCCCATGAAGCCGGTGCAGCTCTCCGGGCTGGCCCTTTCCCCGGTGGAGGCGGACAGCGGGATGTCGGCGTTCGACATCTCCCTGTTCGTGGAGGAGCGCTCCAACGGCATCCACGCGGTCTTCCGCTACAACCCCGACCTGTTCGACGCCGCCAGCATGCGGCGGATGGCGACGCACTTCCAGGTGCTGGCCGAGGCCGTGGTCGCGGACCCGGACCGCCGCCTCTCCGAGCTCCCCATCCTCACCGACGCGGAGCGCGCGCAGCTCCTGGACGAGTGGAACCGGACGGAGCGCCCGTTCGACCTGCGCCCCGTCCACGAGCGCATCGCCGAGCGCGCCCGCGCCACACCCGACGCCCCCGCCGTCGTCTTCCGCGGCCAGGCGCTCAGCTACGCCGAGCTGGACCGCCGCGCGGACGCCCTCGCCCGCGAGCTGCGCGAGCGCGGCGCCGGCCCGGAGCGCCGCGTCGCCGTCCTGCTGGAGCGCTCCCCGGAGATGGTGGTCGCGGTGCTGGCCGTGCTGAAGTCCGGCGCCGCCTACGTCCCGCTCGACCCCGGCTACCCCGCCGAGCGGGTGGCGTACGTGCTGGAGGATTCCGGCGCGGTCCTGCTGGTCTCGGCGGACGGCGTGACCCCCCTCCCCCCGGCCCCCTCCCCCGCAAGGGGGGAGGGGGAGCACGACGGTGCAGAGGTCACTTCTGCCGTTGCAGTTGCAGGCTGTTCCCTGTTCCCTGTCCCCTGTCCCCTGTCGTCCGCCTACGTCATCTACACCTCCGGCTCCACCGGCCGCCCCAAGGGCGTCGTCGTCCCGCACCGGGCGCTCGCCAACTACACCGAGCACGCGCGGGCCGAGTACGGGATCGGAGCCGAGGACCGGGTGCTCCAGTTCGCGTCGCTGGTGTTCGACGCCAGCGCGGAGGAGATCTTCCCGGCGCTCGCCTCCGGGGCGGCGCTGGTGCTGCGGACGGAGGAGATGATCGACTCGCCGGCCGCGTTCGCGCGGGCGTGCGGCGAGTGGGGGATCACCGTGGCCTCGCTGCCCACGGCGTACTGGCACGAGCTGGCGGCCGCTCCCGCCGGCGAGCTGCCGGCGCTCCCGGAGGCGCTGCGGCTGGTGGTCATCGGCGGGGAGCGGGCGCTGCCGGAGCGGCTGGAGGCGTGGCGGGCCCGCTTCGGGACGCGGGCGCGGCTGGTGAACACGTACGGGCCGACGGAGGCGACGATCGTCGCCACGCTGGCGGACGTGACGGAGCCGGAGCCGGCGGACCCGGTGCGCGCGGAGCTGCCGGAGATGCCGCTCTCGCCGGTGCCCATCGGGCGGCCGGTGTCCAACGCGCGGGCGTACGTGCTGGACGCGCACCTGCGCCCGGTGCCGGCGGGCGTCGCGGGCGAGCTGTTCGTGGGCGGCGCGGGCGTGGCGCGCGGGTACCTGGGGCGCCCGGGACTGACGGCGGAGAAGTTCGTCCCGGACCCGTTCTCCGGCGAGGGCGGCGCGCGGCTCTACCGCACCGGAGACCGGGTGCGCTGGCGGCCGGACGGGCGGCTGGAGTTCCTGGGGCGGACGGACGCGCAGGTCAAGGTGCGCGGCTTCCGCATCGAGCCCGGCGAGGTGGAGTCCGAGCTGGCGCGCCACCCGGCGGTGCGCGAGTGCGCCGTGGTCGCCCGCGAGGACGAGCCGGGCGCCGTCCGCCTGGTCGCCTACGTCGCCCCGGCGGAGGGCGCGCAGGCGCCCGACGCGGCCGAGCTGCGCGGCTTCCTGGGCGCGACGCTCCCGGCGTACATGGTCCCGTCCGCGTTCGTCGCGCTGGACCGCCTCCCGCTCACCGCCGGCGGCAAGCTGGACCGCCGCGCCCTCCCGGCGCCGGACGGCTCCCCGGCCGCCCCCGGCGGGGCGCCGCGCACGCCCGTGGAGGAGATCCTGGCCGGCATCTTCGCGGAGGTGCTGCGGCTGGAGACGGTCGGCGTCCACCAGGGCTTCTTCGACCTGGGCGGCCACTCCCTGCTCGCCACCCAGGCGATGTCGCGGCTGCGTGCCGCGCTGCACGTGGACCTGCCGCTGCGGGTGCTGTTCGAGGCGCCCACCGTCGCCGCCCTGGCCGCGCGCGTGGAGGCCGCCCTCCCCGACGCCGTCGCCGTCCCGCCCATCCGCCCCGTCCCGCGCGGCGGCACGGAACGGCTCCCGCTCTCGTTCGCGCAGGAGCGGCTCTGGTTCCTGGACCACCTGGAGCCGGGGAGCCCGTTCTACAACGTCCCCGGGGCGCTGCGGATGCGCGGCCCGCTGGACGCCGCGGCGCTGGAGTGGGCGTTCGGCGAGGTCGTGCGGCGGCACGAGGCGCTGCGCACCGTGTTCCCGGCGCGCGGCGGCCGCGGCGTGCAGGTGGTGCTCCCGCCGGAGCCCTTCGCGCTCCCGGTCGAGGACCTGCGCGCGCTCCCCGACGCGGAGCGCGAGGCCGCGGTCCGGCGCGCGGTGGACGAGGAGGCGCGGCACGCCTTCGACCTGGCGCGGGGGCCGCTCCTGCGCGCCCGGCTGCTCCGCGCCGCGGACGAGGAGCACGTGCTGGCGATGGTGATGCACCACGTGGCGAGCGACGCGTGGAGCATGGGGATCTTCTTCGGCGAGCTGGGCGAGGCGTACCGCGCCCGCCTGGGCGGCCGCGACCCCGCGCTCCCGCCGCTCCCGGTGCAGTACGCCGACTTCGCCGTGTGGCAGCGCGAGTGGCTGCGGGGCGAGGTGCTGGAGCGGCAGCTGGGGTGGTGGCGCGAGCGGCTGCGCGGCGCCCCCGCCGTGCTGGAATTGCCCACGGACCGGCCGCGCCCGCCGGTGCAGCGCTTCCACGGCGCCTCGCACGTGTTCGCCGTGCCGGAGGACGCGGCGCGCTCGCTCCGCGCCCTCGGCCGGCGCGAGGGCGCCACGCCGTTCATGGTGCTCCTCGCCGGCTTTTCGCTCCTCCTCGCCCGCTACGCCGGCCAGGACGACGTGGTGGTGGGCACCCCCATCGCCGGGCGCAACCGCCAGGAGACGGAGCGGCTGATCGGCTTCTTCGTCAACACGCTCGCGCTCCGCACGGAGCTGTGGGACGATCCCGGCTTCCGGGAGCTGGTGGGGCGCGTGCGCGAGACCACGCTGGGCGCCTACCAGCACCAGGACCTCCCCTTCGAGCGTCTGGTGGAGGAGCTGCAGCCCGAGCGGTCCTTGAGCAGGACGCCGCTCTTCCAGGTGATGTTCGTCTTCCAGAACGCGCCCCCGGGCGCGCTGGACCTGGGCGGCGTCGCGGTGGAGCCGGTGGAGTTCGAGTTCAGGTCGGAGAAGTTCGACCTGACGCTGACCATGCTGGAGACGCCGGACGGGCTGCTGGGCGGCATCCAGTACAGCACCGACCTGTTCGACGCGGCCACGGTCGAGCGGATGGGCCGGCACCTCGCCACGCTGCTCGCCGACGCCGCGCGCGACCCCGCCCGCCCCGTCTCGGAGCTGCGCCTCCTGGGCGACGCCGAGCGCGCCGAGCTGGTCTCCGCCGGCGGCGGCGCCCGCGCGTTCCCCGTCTCCGGCACGCTGCACGGCCGCTTCGCCGCCGCGGCCTCGCGCACGCCGGACGCCGTCGCCGTGACGCTCGGCGGCGAGTCGCTTACCTACGCCGAGCTGGACCGCCGCTCCTCCGACCTGGCCCACGCCCTCCGCCGCCGCGGCGTCGGCCCGGAGACGCGCGTGGGCCTCTGCCTGGAGCGCTCGGCGGAGATGGTGGTCGCCGTCCTGGGCGTGATCCGCGCCGGCGGCGCCTACGTCCCCATCGACCCCGCGTATCCCGCCGACCGCACCGCCTACCTGCTGGAGGACTCCGGCGTCGCGCTGGTGCTCGCGCAGGCGGCCACGCGCGGCGTGCTCGCGGGGTCGCCGGTCGAGGTGGTCGCGATCGACGGGACCCCCCTCCCCCCGGCCCCCTCCCCCGCAAGGGGGGAGGGGGAGAACGACAGCGCGTCAGCACACGGTTCTGCCGAGGGACAGGAAACCCTCCCCCAGAATTGGGGGAGGGTGGCGAGCCTGAGCGAGCCGGGTGGGGGCTCCCCCGAGGACGCCAGCTCGTCGCCTGCCGAATCCGGTGCAGTTCTCCCCTCCCCCCTTGCGGGGGAGGGGCCGGGGGAGGGGGGTCCTGCCGTCGGCCCCGACTCCGCCGCGTACGTCATCTACACCTCCGGCTCCACCGGCCGCCCCAAGGGCGTCGTCGTCACGCACGCGAACGTGCTGCGGCTGTTCGACGCCACGGCCGGCTGGTTCGGCTTCGGCGCGGACGACGTGTGGACGCTGTTCCACTCGTACGCCTTCGACTTCTCGGTGTGGGAGCTGTGGGGCGCGCTGCTCCACGGCGGGCGGCTGGTCGTCGTGCCGTTCGAGACCAGCCGCCACCCCGAGGCGATCCGCGCGCTGCTCGGGCGCGAGGGCGTCACCGTGCTCAACCAGACGCCGTCCGCGTTCCGGCAGCTGGCGCGCGCGGACGAGGCGGCGGCGGCGGACGAGCTGGCGCTGCGCTGGGTGGTGTTCGGCGGGGAGGCGCTGGAGCCGCGCAGCCTGAAGCCCTGGTTTGCGCGCCACGGCGACGCGCGCCCGCGGCTGGTGAACATGTACGGGATCACCGAGACCACCGTGCACGTCACCTTCCGCCCGGTGACGGCGGAGGACGCGGAGAGCGCGCCGGGGAGCGTGATCGGCGAGGGGATCCCGGACCTCGCCGTCCACCTGCTGGACCGGGGCATGGAGCCGGTCCCGCCCGGCGTGCCGGGGGAGATGTTCGTGGGCGGGGCCGGGGTGGCGCGGGGCTACCTGGGGCGGCCCGAGCTGACGGCGGAGCGCTTCGTCCCCGACCCGTTCTCGGGCGTGCCGGGCGCGCGGATGTACCGCAGCGGGGACCGGGCCCGCCGCCGCGCCGGGGGCGGGCTGGAGTACCTGGGCCGCGCCGACCAGCAGGTCAAGGTGAGGGGCTTCCGCATCGAGCCGGGCGAGATCGAGGCCGCGCTGCTGGAGGGTCCCGGCGTGCGCGAGGCGCTGGTCGTGGCGCGCGAGGACGAGCCCGGCGCGCGCCGCCTGGTCGCCTACGTCGTCGCGGACGACGCGGCGGGCGGGGTCGGCGTGGACGTACTGCGCGGGCGGCTGGCGGAGCGGCTGCCGGAGTACATGGTCCCGGCGGCGTGGGTGCTGCTGGACGCCTTCCCGCTCACGCCGCACGGCAAGGTGGACCGGCGCGGGCTGCCGCTGCCGGACGGCGCGCGCCCGGAGCTGGGCGCCGGCTACGTGGCCCCGCGCGACGCCGTGGAGGCCGCGCTGGCGGAGGTGTGGGCGGAGACGCTGGGGCTGGACCGCGTGGGCGTCCACGACAACTACTTCGCGCTGGGCGGCGACTCCATCCGCAGCCTCCAGGTGCTGGCCAGGGCGCGCGAGCGGGGGATCGGCTTCGGGCTCCAGGACGTGTTCCGCTTCCAGACCGTGGCGGAGCTGGCCCCGCGCATCCGCGCCGAGCGGCACGAGGCCGCCGCCCCCGCCGAGCCGTTCGCGCTCCTGGCGCCGGAGGACCGGGCGCGGGTGCCGGAGGGGACCGAGGACGCGTACCCGATGACGCGCCTGCAGCTCGGGATGATCTTCCACACCGAGCAGCACCCCGACCGCGCCGTCTACCAGAACGTCAACACCTTCCACCTGCGCGCCCCCTTCGACGAGGCGCGGCTGCGCGCCGCCCTGGCGACGCTGGCGCGGCGGCACGCCGTCCTGCGCACCGCGTTCGACCTGGCCGGCTTCTCGGAGCCGGTGCAGCTCGTCCGCGCCGGGGTGGAGATCCCGCTGGAGACGGCCGACCTCTCCGGCCTGGCGCCGGAGGCCCAGGACGCGGCGATCGACGCGTGGATGGAGGCCGAGCGCCTGCGCCCCTTCGACTGGCGCGCGGCGCCGCTGATCCGCTTCGCCGCGCACGTGCGCTCACCCGAAGCCTTCCAGCTGGGCTTCGCGGAGCACCACTCCATCCTGGACGGCTGGAGCGTCGCCGCGCTGCTGGCCGAGCTGTTCGGCCTGTACTTCGGCGGGGGCGACGCCGACGCGGCGCCGCCCGCCTCCACCTTCCGCGACTTCGTGGCGCTGGAGCGCGAGGCGCTGGAGTCGCCGGAGGCGCGGGAGTTCTGGGCCGGCGTGCTGGAGGACGCCGAGCCCACGGCGCCGCCCTCGCTCGCCCCCGCGGGCGAGGCGGGCGCCCGCGAGCAGGGCGCCGAGCTGCCGGCGGAGCTGGTGGACGCGCTGGGCCGGGTGGCGCGCCGCGCGGGGGCCACGCTCAAGAGCGTGCTCCTGGCCGCGCACCTGCGGGTGATGGGCGCCGCCGCCGGCACGCACGACGTGACGGTGGGCGTCGTCGCCAACGGCAGGCCCGAGGGCGGCGACGGCGAGCGGGTGCTGGGCCTGTTCCTGAACACCCTGCCGCTGCGGCTGCGCCCGGGGCGGGGCAGCTGGACGGACCTGGTGCGCGCCGCGTTCGAGGCGGAGCGCCGCATGCTCCCCTTCCGCCGCTTCCCCGTGGCCGAGCTGCAGCGGATGCGGGGCGGCGAGCCGCCGTTCGAGGTGCTCTTCAACTTCGTCCACTTCCACGTCATGGACCGCGTGGCGGCCGAGGAGGGCGGGCGCTTCGTCCGCGCCCGCTCCACGGGCACCACCAACTTCCCGCTGGGCGTCACCTTCGCGCAGGGCGCCGGGGGCTCCGGCGTGCAGCTGGCGCTGGAGTACGACGCCGCGCGCTTCTCCGACGCCCAGGTGGAGCGGCTCCTCGCCGACCACCTGGCCGTGCTGGAGCGCATGGCCGCCGACCCGGAAGGGCGCCACGACGCCATCGACCTGCTCCCCTCGGAGGAGCGCCGGCGGGTCCTGAAGGAGTGGAACGACGCCGCCCGCGGCTACCCGCGGGACGTGCCCGTCCACGAGCTGTTCGCCGCCGCCGCCGCCCGCACCCCCGACGCCCCCGCCGTGGTCTTCCGCGGCCGGGCCGTCACCTACGCCGGCCTCGCCGCCCGCGCCGACGCGCTCGCCGCCCGCCTGCGCGCCCTGGGCGTCGGCCCCGAGTCGGTCGTCGGCGTCTGCCTGGCGCGCACCCCCGAGCTGATCGCCGCGCTCGTGGGCGTGTTGAAGTCGGGCGGCGCCTACCTCCCGCTCGACCCCGCCTATCCCGCGGACCGCATCGCCTTCATGCTCGCCGACTCCGGCGCCCGCGTGGTGGTGACGCAGGAGAGCCTGGCCGGGCTGTTCGCGGAGTTCGGCGGGGAGGTGGTGCGGGTGGACGGGGCCGTGAAGGGGGAGAACGACGCGACGGAGCCGGGGGACGAGTCTGCCGTCGCAGGCTGTTCCCTGTTCCCTGTGACGCTGCACGCTGCGCGTGCACCGGTGGAACCCTGTTCCCTGTCCGTCGCCTACCTCATCTACACCTCCGGCTCCACCGGCCGCCCCAAGGGCGTCGCCATCCCGCACGGCGCCGCCGCGGCGTTCGTGTACTGGATGCGCGACACCGTGACGGACGAGGAGCGCGCCGGGGTGCTGGCGTCCACCTCGGTGTCCTTCGACGTGTCGGCCGCGGAGATCTGGGGGACGCTGTGCTGGGGCGGGCGGCTGGTGCTGGTGGAGAACGCGCTGGAGCTGGCCTCGCTCTCGGAGGCGGACGGCGTGCGGCTGGCGACCATGGTCCCCACCGCCGCCGCGGAGCTGCTCAGGACGGGCGGGATCCCGCGGAGCGTGCGCGCCTTCAACCTGGCCGGCGAGCCGCTGCCGGCGGACCTGGCGCGCGGGCTGTACGCGCTGGGGCACGTGGACACGGTGAGGAACCTGTACGGGCCCACGGAGGACACCACCTACTCCACCTGGACGGTCGTGGAGCGCGGGGCGGAGCGCGTGTCCATCGGCCGGGCCGTGGGCGACTCGCGGGCGTACGTGCTGGACGCGGAGCTGCGCCCGGCGCCCGTGGGCGCCGCGGGCGAGCTGTACCTGGCCGGCGCCGGGGTGGCGCGCGGCTACCACGCGCGGCCGGAGCTGACGGCCGAGCGCTTCCTCCCCGACCCGTTCTCCCCCGCGCCGGGCGGGCGCATGTACAGGACGCTGGACCGGGCGCGCTGGACGCCCGCCGGCGAGCTGGAGTACCTGGGGCGCGCCGACACCCAGGTCAAGCTCCGCGGCTTCCGCGTGGAGCTGGGCGAGGTGGAGGCCGTGCTCCGCGAGCACCCCGCCGTCGCGGACGCCGCCGCCGTGGTCCGCGCCGACGGGGCGGGGGAGCGGCGGATGGTCGCCTACGTCGTCCCCGCGGGCGGCGAGAGCGCGCCCGGCGCCGCCGCGCTGCGGGAGTGGCTGCGCGAGCGGCTGCCGGAGCACATGGTCCCCTCCGCGCTGGTGAAGCTGGCATCGCTGCCCCGCACTCCCAGCGGCAAGACCGACCGCCGCGCCCTCCCCGCGCCCGAGCCCGGCACGGACCAGGACACGTACGTGGCGCCGCGCACGCCCACGGAGGAGCGGCTGGCCGCGGTGTGGGCGGACGTCCTGCGCGTGCCGCGCGTGGGCGTCGCCGACACCTTCCTGTCCCTGGGTGGGCACTCGCTGCTCGCCACGCAGGTGGTCTCCCGCGTGCGCGAGGCGTTCCGCGTGGAGCTGCTGGTGGCCGACCTGTTCGACAACCCCACGGTGGAGGCGCTGGCGTGGCGGGTGGACGGCCTGCTGGCGGCCGGCGCCCTCGCGGACGTGCCGGCCCCGATCACGAGACGGGCGCGCAACAGCGTCGCGCGCCGGACTTCTTCTTCGCAGTAAACCGACACGGCAGATGCACACGCTCCCGCAGCAGTTCGACGCCGAGGCCAACCTCCCCGGGACGGAGGACGAGGAGGAAGTCTTCGTCTTCCCGCTCTCGTTCGCCCAGCAGCGCCTCTGGTTCGTGGACCAGATGGACCCGGGGAACCCGCTCTACAACGTCCCCACCGTGCTCCTGCTGGAGGGCGCGCTGGACCCGGACGCGCTCGCCCGCGCCCTGGGCGAGATCGTGCGGCGGCACGAGGTGCTGCGCACCGTGTTCGAGGTGGAGGAGGGGGAGGCGGTGCAGGTGGTGCTCCCCTGGAGGGAGCTGGAGCTGCCGCGGGCCGACGCGAGCGGCCTCCCCGAGGCGGAGCGGCAGGCCGAGCTGGAGCGCCGCGCCGAGGCCGAGGCGCGCCGCGCCTTCGACCTGGCGGCGGGGCCGCTCTTCCACGCCGAGCTGCTCAAGCTGGCGCCGGAGCAGCACGTCCTCTTCCTGACGATGCACCACATCGTCAGCGACGCCTGGTCCATCGGCGTGCTGCTGCGCGAGCTGGGCGCCCTCTACGAGGCGTACTCGCGCGGGGAGGAGTCGCCGCTGGACGACCTCGCCATCCAGTACGCCGACTTCGCCGTGTGGCAGCGCGAGCGGCTTTCCGGCGACCGGCTGGAGGCGCAGCTCGCCTACTGGCGCGAGCAGCTGGGCAGCCCGCCCGTCCTGGAGCTCCCCACGGACCGGCCGCGCCCGCCGGCGCCCAGCTTCCACGGCGGCAGCGTGGGCGTGGAGATCTCCGCGAAGACCGCGGCCGCGCTCCGCGACCTGGCCCGCGCGGAGGGGGCCACGCTGTTCATGCCCCTGGTCGCCGCCTGGCAGGCGCTGCTGGCCCGCCACGCGGGGCAGGACGACGTGGTGGTCGGCACCCCCATCGCCAACCGCAACCGCAGCGAGATCGAGGCGCTGATCGGCTTCTTCGTCAACACGCTGGCGCTGCGGGCGGACCTGTCCGGCGACCCCACCTTCCGCGAGCTGCTGCGGCAGGTGCGGGAGCGGACCTTCGGCGCGTACGCCCACCAGGACCTCCCCTTCGAGCGGATCGTGGAGGAGCTGGCCCCGGAGCGCGACCTGAGCCGCAGCCCCGTCTTCCAGGTGATGTTCTCGCTCCAGAACGCGCCCGGGGCGGAGACGCCCGCGGAGTCGGGATTGCGGATCGGGGTGTACGGCGCGCGGATGGAGTCGGCCAAGTACGACCTGATCCTGACGCTGATGGAGACGCCGGGGGAGATCCGCGGCGGCCTCTCCTACGCCACCGACCTGTTCGACCGCGCCACCGCCGAGCGCATCGCCGCGCACTACGCCGCGCTCCTCGACGGCATCGCCGCCGACCCCGACCGCCGCATCTCCGACCTGCCGCTGATGGACGCGGCGGAGCGGCGGCAGGTGCTGGAGGAGTGGAACGCCACCGCCCGCCCCTACGACCTGTCTCGCCCGGTCCACGAGCTCGTCTTCGAGCAGGCCCGCCGGACCCCGGACGCCCCCGCCGTCGTGTCCGCCGCCGGCACGCTCACCTTCGCGGAGCTGGAGCGCCGCGCGGACGCCCTGGCCCGCCGTCTCGCCGGCGCGGGCGTGGGCGTGGACGGCCGCGTGGGGCTGCTGCTGGAGCGCGGCGCCGAGACCGTGGTGGCCGTGCTCGGCATCCTCAGGGCCGGCGCCGCCTACGTCGCGCTGGACCCGTCGTACCCCGACGAGCGCCTGCACTTCATGCTGGAGGACGCCGGCGCGTCCGCCGCGGTGACGAGCACGGAGCTGGCCGGGCGGATCGGCGGGTTCGCCGGCGCGGTGGTCGAGGTCGACCGCGAAGTCGGCGCGGACGCACTTTCGCACTCCCGCACTCTCGCACTCCCGCACTCCCTGTCCCCCGACAACCTGGCCTACGTCATCTACACCTCGGGCTCCACCGGCACCCCCAAGGGCGTGCTGGTCACGCACCGCGGGCTGTCCAACTACCTGGCGTGGTTCGACGAGGAGGTGCTCGGGGCCGACGGCTTCGCGCTGCCGCTGGTGTCGCGGCTCGGCTTCGACGCGCACGTGCGGCAGCTCTTCCCGCCGCTGCTGCGCGGGGAGCCGGTGTGGGTGCTGCCGGAGGAGACCGCGACCGACCCGGCGGCGCTGCTGCGGGCCATCTCCGCGCACGAGCGGGTGTCGTTCGGCGGCGTGCCCGCGCTGTGGGGCGCCATGCTGGACCTGGTGCGCTCGGGCGAGGCGCCGAAGCCGCGGGGGCTGCGCGCCGTGCTGCTGGGCGGCGAGTCGCTGCCGGCGGAGCTGGCGGAGCGCACCTTCGCGGAGTTCCCGGACGTGGCGCTGTGGAACCACTACGGGCCCACCGAGGCCACCGTCAATGCGACGGTGGCGCGGGTGCGCCCGGGCGAGCCGGTCACCATCGGGCGGCCGGTGGGGAACGTGCGCGTGTACCTGCTGGACGCGCAGGGCGTGCCGACCCCCGTGGGCGTGCCCGGCGAGCTGTACGTGGCCGGCGCCGGCGTGGCCCGCGGCTACCTGGGGCGGCCGGAGCTCACGGCCGAGAAATTCGTCCCGGACCCGTTCTCGGGCGAGCCGGGGGCGCGGATGTACCGCTCCGGCGACCGGGTTCGCTGGCGGGCCGACGGCGAGCTGGAGTACGTGGGCCGCGTGGACCAGCAGGTCAAGGTGCGCGGCTTCCGCATCGAGCCCGGCGAGATCGAGGCCGTGCTCCTGCGGCACCCCGGGGTCCGCGCGGCCGCCGTCGCGGCGCGCGAGGACGCGGGCGGGCACGCCCGGCTGGTGGGGTACGTGGTGCCGGCCGCGGGCTCCGCCCCCGACGCCGCGGGGCTGCGGGTGTACCTGCTGGAGCGGCTGCCGGAGTACATGGTCCCCGGCGCCTGGGTCCTGCTGGACGCGCTCCCGCTCACCCCCAACGGCAAGACCGACCTGGGCGCCCTCCCCGCGCCCGACGCCACCGCCTCCGACGACGGCTACACGGCGCCGCGCACCCCCGCCGAGGAGATCCTGGCCGGCATCTGGGCCGGCGTGCTCCGGGCGGAGCGCGTGGGCGTACACGACAACTTCTTCGCGCTGGGCGGGCACTCGCTGCTCGCCACGCGCGTGGTGTCGCGCATCCGCGCGGCGTTCGGGGTGGAGGTGCCGCTGCGCGCCGTGTTCGAGGCGCCCGATCTGGCCGCGCTCGCCGAGCGGGTGGACGCCGCCGTGCGGGCGGGCGCCGGGATGAGCGCGCCGCCGCTGGTCCCCGTGCCGCGCGACCGTCCGCTCCCCGCCTCGTTCGCGCAGCAGCGGCTCTGGTTCATCCAGCAGATGGAGCCGGAGAGCAGCGCCTACAACATCCCCTACGCGCTGCGCCTGCGCGGCCGGCTGGACGTGGACGCCCTGCGGCGGGCGCTGGACGCGCTGCGCGCCCGGCACGAGTCGCTGCGCACCGTGTTCGCCTTCCAGGACGGCATGCCCGTGCAGGTGGTGGAGCCCGCCGGGCCGCGCCCCCTCCCGGTGGAGGACCTGGGCGGCCTCCCGGACGACGGGCTCGCCGCCGCGGCCATGCAGCTGATCCGCGCCGAGGCCGCCACCCCGTTCGACCTGGCGCGCGGGCCGGTGCTGCGAGGGCGGCTGCTGCGCCTGGCCGACGACGACTGGGGGCTGCTGCTCACGCTGCACCACATCGTCTCCGACGGGTGGTCCAGCGGCATCCTGATGCGCGAGCTGTCGGTCTTCTACGCCGCCTTCTCGCGGGGCGAGGAGGCGCGGCTCCCCGCGCTCCCCGTGCAGTACCCGGACTTCGCCGCCTGGCAGCGCGGCTGGCTCGCCGGCGACGTGCTGGAGCGGCAGCTCTCCTACTGGCGCGAGCGCCTGGCCGGCGCCCCGCCGCTGCTGGAGATCCCCACGGACCGCCCCCGGCCCCCGGTGCAGAGCCCGCGCGGCGGCCACCGCCCCTTCCGGGTGTCGGAGGCGACCACGGCGGCGCTGCGCGAGCTGACCCTCCGGGAGGGGGGCACGCTGTTCATGACGCTGCTGGCCGCCTGGCAGGCGCTGCTGGGGCGCTGGAGCGGGCAGGACGACGTCAGCGTGGGCACCCCCATCGCCGGGCGCAACCGGGTGGAGACCGAGGGGCTGATCGGCTTCTTCGTCAACACCCTGGTGCTGCGCGCCGGGCTGGACGGCGGCCCCTCCCTGCGCGCCCTGCTGGGGCAGGTGAGGGAGACCACGCTGGGCGCCTACGCGCACCAGGACATCCCCTTCGAGAAGCTGGTGGAGGAGCTCCAGCCGGAGCGGTCCCTGAGCCACACCCCGCTCTTCCAGGTGATGTTCGCGCTCCAGAACAACGAGCGCGGCAGTCTGGAGCTGGGGGACCTGGGGGTGGAGCCGCTGGCGGGCAGGGAGGGGGAGACCACCCACTTCGACCTGAGCATGGGGATCGTGGAGGCCGGCGCCCGGCTGGTGGGCGAGATCTCCTACCGCGCGGAGCTGTTCGACGCCGGCACGGTGGACCGCATGCTCGGCCACTACGTCGCGCTGCTGGAGCGCGCCGCCGCGGAGCCGGACCGGCCGCTGGCGGAGCTCCCCATCCTCGCCGACGCCGAGCGCGAGGAGGTGCTGGTCCGCTGGCAGGGCGCCGCCGGCGGATCCCCGGCCGGCCTGTGCATCCACGACCTGGCGGCCGCGCAGGCGCGCCGCACGCCGGACGCGGTCGCACTGGTGGCGGGCGACGTGCGCGTCACCTTCGCCGAGCTGTACCGCGAGTCCGGCCGCATCGCCGCCTTCCTCCGCTCCGCGGGGGTGGGGCCGGAGACCCGGGTGGGCGTGTACCTGGAGCGCTCCCCCCTGATGGTGGCCGCGCTCCTGGGGACCCTGCGGGCCGGCGGGACGTACGTCCCGCTGGACCCCGCCTACCCCCGCGAGCGCACCGCGGCGACGCTGGAGGACTCCGCCGCGCGCGTGGTGCTCACCCAGGAGTCGCTGGCCGGCGCACTCCCGCCCGGCCACGCCGCCGAGGTGGTGCGGCTGGACGCCGACGCCCACCGCTTCCCCCCCGCGGGCGAGGAGGACGGCGCGCGCGCCCCGGCCGACCCCGAGAACGCCGCGTACCTGATCTACACCTCCGGCTCCACCGGCCGCCCCAAGGGCGTGGTGATCCGGCACCGCAGCGCCGTGGCGATGCTGGCCTGGGCCGCGGAGCGGTTCGGGGCGGAGGAGCGCGCGGGGCTGCTCGCCTCCACCTCCATCGCCTTCGACATCTCCGTCTTCGAGATCTTCCTGCCGCTCACCGCGGGGGGCACCGTGGTGCTGGCCCGCAACGTCCTCCAGCTCCCGGAGCTGGGCGAGGCGGCCGGGGTGACGCTGGTGAACACCGTCCCCTCCGCCTGGGCCGAGCTGCTGCGGCTGGGCGCCATCCCGGCGTCGGTGCGCACGGTCAACCTGGCCGGGGAGCCGGTCTCCGCCATGCTCGCCCGCGACACCTGGGCGCTGGGCCACGTCCGGCGCGTCGTCAACCTGTACGGCCCGTCCGAGGACACCACCTACTCCACCTGGGCCGAGCTGGAGCGCGGCGACGAGGCAACGCCCCCCATCGGGCGGCCGCTGCACGACACCCGCTTCTACGTGCTGGACCGCGCCCTCCAGCCCGTGCCGCGGGGCGCGCGCGGCGAGCTGTACGTGGCCGGCGACGGGCTGGCGCGCGGCTACCTGGACCGGCCGGGGCTCACCGCCGAGCGCTGGCTCCCCGACCCGTTCGGCGCGCCGGGCGAGCGCATGTACCGCACGGGCGACCTGGGGCGGCTGCGCCCCGACGGGCAGCTGGAGTACTCCGGCCGCGCGGACCAGCAGGTCAAGGTGAGGGGCTTCCGCATCGAGCCGGGCGAGATCGAGACGCTGCTCCGCGGGCACCCCGGCGTCGCCGAGGCGGTGGTCGCCGCGCGCGAGGACGTCCCCGGCGACCGGCGCCTGGTGGGGTACGTGGTCCCCGCCGCCGGCGCCGCCGCCCCCGCCGAGGCCGAGCTGCGCGGCTGGCTGCGCGAGCGGCTCCCCGAGCACATGGTCCCCACCGCGTTCGTGGCGCTGGAGACCCTGCCGCTCACTCCCAGCGGCAAGACCGACCGGCGCGCGCTCCCCGCCCCGGAGCACCGGGAGAGCGCCGCCGGCTACGTGGCCCCGCGGAGCGAGACGGAGGAGGGGCTGGTGAAGATCTGGGAGGAGGTGCTGCGGCGCTCGCCCGTGGGCGTTCACGACAACTTCTTCGACCTGGGCGGCCACTCGCTGCTGGTGATGCAGGTGGTGGCCCGGGTGAGGACCACGTTCGGCGTGGAGCTGCCCATCCCCGCGCTGTTCGAGCAGCCCACCGTCGCCGGGCTCGCCGCCGCGCTGGCCGAGCGGCAGGCGGCGCCGCGCCGCACCGGCCCCATCAAGCGCGCCGACCGCAGCGGACGCACGCTGCGCGGCCCCGGCTGAGCGCGGCATGGGCTGGAGCTTGGAGGTGAAAGTCCTCTGGGAACTTGGTCGTAGGGACCCGAGCGAATCGCAAGGTGCTGCCCGTGAGGGTAAGGCTGAAAGAAGCGGCTAGCGAGACCCGCGCGCCGACGAACAGAAACCGGATAGGAGGCATTGCCGGGCAGGGCGAGCGGGCAAGCGACCGCGAAGCTCTCACGACCAAAGCCCAGGCGGTGTAAATCCGGCGGTGGTGCGGGGACAGTTCCAGTTCTTACCCGGGGAGATCTCGCCTTACCTCTGAAAGGGGGACGCTGTCGCGGAGTCGTACGCGGCGGAGCGAGAAGTCAGCAGAGGCCATAGTAGTCGGCCGGGGTGCATCATGCGCTTGGACCCAGCCTCACCGATGAAGGGCCGAACGGAAGGGAGGGTGAACACTGCGAACCTCAGAAGTGCATCGCCTCAGATGCTTGCTTCGGCAGGGCTCGCGCTGGAGGGTAGGGGTGAAGCCCCGAGAGGAAAGCGCAGCGAGGAAGCACGGACGGCGGGGAGCAGCCTCTTGGCCCAGGACGGGAACCACACACCCGCACCTCAACCTTTCGAACCGCCGTATGCGGACCCGCACGTACGGTGGTGTGGGAGGGGCGCAGCCGGTTTCGGCCGGCTGCCCCCTACCCGATTCCGCATCCCCTCCCTGCCCCGCCCGGCAGACCACGCACGCGAGTTGCAAGGACTCAGCGCGCCGGGGCCGATTCCCCGCCATCGAAACGATCCGACCCGCGAGAGACCGAGGAGATGCACATGGCGCGTGCCACCTGGAACGGCGCGGTGCTGGCCGAGAGCGACCGCTTCGAGGAGGTGGAGGGAAACGTGTACTTTCCCCCGGACGCCATCCGCCGCGAGTACTTCCAGGAGAGCCCGACCCAAACGGTCTGCCCGTGGAGGGGGACCGCGAGCTACTACAGCGTGACGGTGGACGGCCAGACCAACGCGGACGCGGCCTGGTACTATCCCGAGCCCAGGGACGCGGCGGCGAACATCCGGGGGCACGTGGCCTTCTGGAAGGGCGTGCGGGTGGAGCGCTGAGGCCGGTGACCGAATGGCGAAGCTCCTGGTGACGGGGGGGAACGGCTTCATCGGCGCAGAGGTGTGCCGGGCGGCCGTCGCGGAGGGGTACGAGGTGATCGGGATGGGGCGGAGCGGTCCGCCGGAGCTCCGGGAGCCCTGGGTGGACCGGGTCCGCTGGCTGGCCGCGGACGTGTTCCGGCCGGACGCGTGGGCCGGCCACCTGGCGGCCTGCGACGCCGTGGTGCACTGCATCGGCATCGCGCGGGAGCGGCCGGCGCAGGGCGTCACCTTCGAGCGCTTCAACGGCGACTCGGCGGTGCTCGCCGCAGACCTGGCGGAGCGCGCCGGGGTGGAAGCGTTCGTCTACCTCTCCGCGATCGCCAAGCCGCCGCTGCTCCGCGAGGCGTACATCACCGCCAAGCGCCGCGCCGAGCGCGAGGTGCTGGGGTGCGGCTTCCGCGGGGTGGTGCTCCGGCCGGGGTTCGTGTACGGCCCCCGCAGGGGCGTGTCCGTGCCGGCGAGCGCGCTGCTGCGCCTGGCGGCGCGCCTTCCCGTGCTGGGCGCGCCCGCGAGGCTGGCCCGCCCGCTCCCGGTGGAGCGCGTCGCGCGGGCCGCGCTGCGCGCCGCCACGGAGCCCGGGGTGCGGGGGATCCTGGAGGTGGACGAGATCGAGGCGCTCGGAACGGTGCTGGCGGCGAGGTGAGCGGGGGAGAACGGAGGGGCCGGGCCGCCGGGGGCCGGGCCCCTCTCCATTTCATCACCAGTCGAAGCGGATGAACGGATGGAGCCGGAGCGGGCGGCGGAGGTGCTGCGCTTCCTGAGGACGGCGGGGCGCCTCAAGGAGACGGCGCGCGCCGGATGGGGGCTGCGCGGCGTCGGGGACGCCGAGTCGGTGGCGGACCACAGCTTCGGCGTGGCGCTGCTGGCGCTGGTGCTGTCGCGCGGCGCGGACCCGCCGCTGGACCGGGAGCGCTGTGTCGCCATGGCGCTGGTGCACGACCTGGCGGAGTCGCTGGTGGGCGACATCACCCCGTACGACGGCATCTCCACGGCGGAGAAGCACCGCCGCGAGCGCGAGGCCATGGAGCGGCTGGCCGCGATGCTGGGCGACGACGAGGTGCTGCGGCTGTGGGAGGAGTACGGGGCGGCGGAGACCCCGGAGGCGCGCTTCGTAAAGGACCTGGACAAGCTGGAGACGGTGCTCCAGGCCGCGGAGTACGAGGGGTCGCGGGGAGCGGATCTCGCCGAGTTCCGGGAGATGGGGGAGCGCCGCGACTGGCTCCCCGCGACGCGCCCGGTCTACGACGCGCTCCGCGGTGCCGCGCCGGGAGCTCCGCCCGAGAGCTGACCCGCGCCGTCACGTCGCCCGGCGCGGACCTCCCCGCCGCACCCAGCGCCGGCCGCCCGCGCCCCGGCGCTCCTCCCGCCGCCCCGCCGCGCACCCCGCCCGCAGCTCCGCCACCAGCCGCCGCAGCCAGCGCTCCCGCATCTCCGGCTGCGCCGCGAGCGCCGCCGCCAGCCGCCCCCGCTCCTCCGCCTCCCTGCCCTGCTCGTGTACGCGCACCGCGAGCCGCAGCGCCTCCAGGTGCTCCCGCTCGCGCGGCGGCTTCCGCATCTCCTCGCTCCCCCACAGGAAGGGCGGGTGCCAGCGTGCCACCTTGCTCTGCCGGTTGTCCAGGTAGTCCCAGAGCCGCCAGGGCACGGCCACGCTGCGCAGCACGCCCGGCCGGTAGTCCGCCGTCCACGCCAGGTGGCGCGACCACAGGGCGTGCCGGGGCCTGTGCTCGTGCCGCGCGATGATGCCGACGAAGCGCAGCCGCCGGCGCACCGCGGCCGGGTCCACGCCCTCCTCCCCCGCCCAGCGCACCAGCAACTCCTGGACGACGCCCAGGGTGCCCCCGGACCAGACCAGGTCCACCAGCACGACGGGGCGCGGCGCCGCGGCGACGGAGGCCGGGTCGATCCCGAGGTCGCGGAGCTGCGCCTGGAGCGCCCGCACGCCGCCCCGTCCCTCCCGGCCGATGGCCTCCATCGACCAGAGGTGGACGGACAGGTTCAGCAGCGTCCCGCGACCCCGACAGGAGGTGTCCACGAGCGCACCGGCCAGGTAGTCGTGGATGCTCTCGGGCGAGCGCCCCACGAACACCGGCCGGCCGTCGCCCGCGCGTGCGACCACGCGGGCGCAGCACTCGCGCAGGTCCCCGAGGAAGCCCGGGTACTGCTCCGCGGGCTCGCCCCGCAGCAGGGTGCCCAGCTGTGCGCGGCGGGACGGGTCCCACCGGAAGGGTCCTTCACCCGCACTCATCGCCGACCTCCACTCCCGTTTCGCGTGATTCCCGCCGCTGCGCAACGTCGAATGCACTCCTGCGGCTCCCGGCCGTCTCGAGCCGCACGCGGGTCGAAGGCCTCCGGCATTCCGCCCGGCTCCTCCGCGCCGGTATGGTCGCTCCGCCATGGAGATTCTGTCCTGCTCCGCTGCGCGGTTGAGGTACTGGTTGCCGGCCGACGCCGGATTCGGGCACCAGGCCAAGGTCCGGTACACTGGGGCGGACCGGGTTTCTCGCCGGCCCTCAAGGAATCAACGAGCTTTCATCATCAACCAGGGAGCGACCATGACGCTGGAGATCGCCGTAGCCATCGCGTGTACCCTCTTCCAGATCGCGGTGACGATCTGGCAGGCCCTCCGGGCCAGGTAACCCACACAACGGGCGCGGCACGGGCCCCGGTCTCCGGAACCCGTGCCGCGCCGCTCTTCCTGATCCTCGCCCGTCCCGTCGCGGCGCGGCGAGCTTCACCCGGCCGGTGACGACGCGGTGCTCGCGGAGCAGGAACACCGAATCGCCCGCCGCACTGCCCCGCTCCGGCGTTCCCGCTCAGTCCTTGTACGGGTCGAACTCGTCGGCGCCGGCCATGACGACGATGAGCGGGCGGAGGACGTGCAGCACCTCCACGGTCGGGCCCTGCTCGGCCAGCACCCTGGGGAGGCGCCGGTACGCGTGGGGGCTCTCGTCCAGCCCGCCCCCGCGCAGCACCACCCCGCGCTCGGAGATCCACTCCTTCATCATCTCCGGCGTGACCTTGCCGGGGGTGATGACGCGCCCCGTCCTGCGGTTGCGCTTCCCGGCCGCCGCCGTGCGGGACATCACCCGCCCGGCCCCGTGCACGGTGGAGAAGAGCGCCTCCCGCTGCACGCGGAAGGTCTCGGCGTCGGCGTTCTCGGGCGGCGTCCCCCGCACGATCACCGCGTCGTCGCCCATGGAGCCGCCGATGAACCCCTTCTGGCCGGGGAACGCCGGCGTGGCGCCCTTGCGGACCACCACGTACTCCTGGCCGTCGTGCTCCTCCTTCCAGGCGAAGTTGTGGTGGTTGTGCACCAGCTCCACCTCGCCCGCGCCCAGCAGGGAGACCACCTTGCGGGCCACCCACTCCCGCCCGGCGTAGGCGTAGCGCCCGGCCAGCTCCATCAGGTGCCAGTAGTCGTGCCCCGTGGGCGCCTCCAGGTCCAGCAGCACCTCCTTCTCGGGGACGCGCTCGCCCCAGTCGCGCCCCTGGCCCAGGGCAAGGAACCCGCTGGCGACGGTGTGCCCGAAGCCGCGCGAGCCGAAGTGTACCCCCACCCAGACCGTGCCCGTCTCGTCGGCGAACACGTCCACGTAGTGGTTCCCCGAGCCCACGGTCCCCAGCTGCCGGCGCGCCTTTTCCCGCAGGTCGTCGCGGTAGCTCCCCCGGTTGGGGATGGCGTACCACGCCGGGTCGTTGAAGAGCGGGTGGTCCACCGGCGCGTCGTCCGACCGGTTCTTGCGCCCGATCCCGAACGACACCTCCGCGGCGATCTCGTCGGCCAGCCGGCGCACCTCGCGGTTCTGGGCGAAGCGGTGCGGGTTGCTGCGCGCCTCCTCCAGCGTCATCCCGCCGGAGATCCGCTCGATGGTGGTGTCGGTCCGGATCGCCGCGTTGCCGCAGTTGTGCACGACCATCCCTGCCGCGAGGAAGCAGTGCGCCGGGTCCCCGGTCACCACGTCGTACACGTGCTCCTCGCCTGCCGCTTCCACGCTCCGGACGGGAACCCAGCACACCTCGCCGGTGGCGTCCGGGGAAGTCGCCGCCCCGGACAGTCGGCGGGACGGTCCACGATCGTCGTACATGGCATGGTAGACGAACCCCGTGGAGACGCCGAACCGCTCGGACACGTCCGCCATCACCGTCTTCCACCCGGCGCCCTCGGCCTTGAGGCGACGCGCCGCCTCCTTGGCCTGATCGCGGTTGCGCGTGTACGCCATTCCCTGCCACGCCACGCTGGCGGCCATTGCCGCACGCTCGCGCTTTTCACGGGAGTAGCAGAACCCGACCTCCTGCATGAAGCGGAGCTGCTCCTCCTGGCCCCCGAGGATCTGGAGGACCGAGGTGATGCGCGTCCCCCGCTGCACGCCGCTCGGCGCGACGGAGACCTCGTAGCCCAGAGAGCGGAACAGCTCCGCGAAGAAGGTAACGCCGTGGAGGTGGTCGCCGGCCTGCTTGAGCTGCAGGTTGGGGATGGTCCCGTTGCGGTGCACGCGGGGCGTCATCATCTCGGCGCTGGCGAACGCCGAGAGGAACTGCGCCCGCAGCCACGACGGGAGATCGAAGAGCCAAGACATCGGCGCTTCCGCCCAGTCCTTCTTGCCGACCGGGGAGCCGAGCGCGGCGAACAGGGCGTGCAGCGAGGTGGATCCGACGTACACGTGGATCTCCTCGCGATAGCCGGGCTTCTTCGTGCGCCGGTGAACGCGCGCCTCGAAGCCGATCCTCCGGAAGTCCTCCAGGACCTGCCGCGCGTCGTCCTCGTTGAAGAGGTAGACAGAAACACGCTTGCCGTCCCTGCTGAGGTGACCATCCCCGCTCACGTACCCGAGCAGGCGCACCAGCGCCGGCAGCCTGGGATCCGCCGTGCGGAGCGGATGGAGACCCCTGGAAGCGAGCTCCTGCCGGGTCCGCTCCGACGACATCGGCGGGAGGCTCAGTTCGCGATCGTTCGCGGCGTAGGGCAGCCCGATGAACGCGGGGCAGGCCACGACGTTGCCGGGGGACAGGCTCCCGGCGGACCGCCAGCCGTCGCGCGTAAGCACCTCGTGGTCGGGGGTCGCCCGCAGCGCCCTGCCGTTCGACAGCTCGATCCGCAGGACCGGCTTCCGGCCGCGTGCCACCGCTCCGAAGTGCGGGGTCACGGGACGGACCTCCGTGCCGTCCCAGCACAGCACCGGGTGCTCGGGCGAGACCTGGTGGATCGGGAGGTGATATCCGTCGCAGGTGGTCACCACGCTGTCCGCCGCAAGGCAGGCGATGTCGAAGCCGACACCCACCACCGACACGCGGTTGCGGTACGCCGCCACCCCGCCGATGGGCATGACGTAGCCCACGTGCCCGTCCGCCATCAGCGCCACCCGCTCCGCCCGCGTGGCGACGTCCTGGAGCTGCCGGATGGTGTTCTCGTCGTGCTGTCCGAAGATCCGCATGGTGCTCTCCTGGCGCGTCGCCGCGCTCGTTCTCGATTGTTGGGAGGCGGCGCCGGAACGCTCCGGCGCCCCTCCCCTGCCCCGCCACGCCGCCCGCGGGCTCACTCCTCCCACGGACGGGTGTCGGCGTCGCTCTCGCTCTCCGCCGCCAGCGCACGGTAGAACTCGCGGTCCGTGCGGCGCTGCTCGGCGGTGGACTCGTACACGCCCTGCACCTGCCGGCGGAGGACCCGGATGCGCGAGCCGGACAGGTCCCGGAAGACCAGCCAGCGCGGCGCCAGGACCCGGTCCAGCGAGCGCTCCACCGCGCGGGCGGTCTCGGCGGTGACGTAGAAGGTGCCGAAGAGGCCCGAGACGACGAAGTAGTCGCCCCCGGGCCGGCGCTCCTCCGGCTCCCGCAGGTACGCCTGGATCCGGTTCATCGTTCTCGCTCAAGGTAGGGGGTGGGACCGCGACCCTCGTGCCGCGGCCCCGTCACGAGCCGGTTCCGCCGGGGCGGCAGCGGACCGGGGAACCGGACCCGCGGCCGCCTACCGGGCGAAATCGGCGATCAGCTGGGGCGCGGACGCGTCGAACCCGACCACGTCCAGCATCCCCCCGTCCTCCGGGTCCGCGATGCTGAACCCGTTGGACGCCATCCCGACGACCACCAGCTTCGCCGGGATCCCCGTCCGCTCCCGGTACTCGCGGAGCGCCTGCACGGGGTGCACCTGCCCCGCCCAGGTCTCGCTGTCCGTGTAGACGACGAAGGTGTCCACCTTCCACCGCCCCTTGGTCGCCTCCAGCATGGGCAGCGCGCAGTCCGTCCCCCCGAAGGGGAGGTTGCTGATGCCGCGCACCACGTCGTCCAGCCGCTGCCGCGGCGAGATGGAGAGCGGGGTCAGCCCGCTGCCGTAGCCCGCGTGCAGGGACGGGTACGTCCCGCTGGTGAACGCCACGAACCGGTGCTCCGGCTCCGTGGCCGCGGTGACCAGCGCCATCGCCGCCGCACCCTCGCGGCAGGTCAGGTACTCCATCCCCAGGATGCGCGTGTCCATGGAGCCGGACACGTCAAGCGCCAGCAGCGTCCGCTTGCGCGACGGCTGCACCGCCGCGAAGGCCAGGTAGAAGGCCGCGTCCAGCGCGTCCACCACCCGGGGCACGGGGGTCCACTGCGTCTTCCCCCGCATCCCGCGGCCCTGCGCGTACGTCTTGAGCGCCGCCAGCACCGCCACGGGGTGTACCCGCGCCCGGCGCAGCGCCTCCCGGTCCGCGAGCCGGGCGGCCACGGTCTCCGCCGCCTCGCTCATCGGCGCCAGCAGGCCGACGCTGCTCATCACCCCCAGGTTCCGCACCAGCGCGGTGAGGGGCATCTCCTCCAGCAGCGCCTCCCACACCGCGGCCTCCCGCAGCAGCTCCGTGGGGAGCATCTCGCGGGTGAGCCGGTGCCCGCGCACCAGCTCCGCGGCGCGGGCGGGGGTGGCCCCCGCGTGCAGCTCCTCGGCGGCCCGCAGCAGCCGGACCGTCTCGGAGCCCTCCAGCTCCGCGGGCACCTGCCCGGTCTCCCGCTTGGTCGTGCGCCCGAAGAGCAGGGTCTGCTCCGCCGTGGCCGGCCGGGGGTGTGCCAGCCGCAGCACGTCCCGGTGCGACCACCCGTCGCGGGACGGGTACTTGAGGAGCTGGTAGGCCAGCTCGCGCGCGGGCCGGGCGGTGTACCACGCCCCCACCGCCCGCCGCACCCCCCGCCCCCAGCCGCGGAACGCCTGCACGTACCGCAGCCAGTGGAACAGGTGGGTCCCCGTCCGCGCCACCCGCGGCAGCGCCTCCAGCGCGGCGCGCCGGGTGGCCTCGTCCCCCAGGCCGGCCGCCATCGCCAGCACGAAGAGCGCGGGGTCGTTCCGGGGCGCGCGGCCGGAGGTGCTCACCTCCACGACCCGCGCGACCGTCCGCGGGCCGTCCTCGGCGACGCACTCGGCCGCCGCGGAGGCGTTCTCCACGGTCAGCTCCCGCTCGCCCACGTAGTAGGTCCCGCCCTCGCTCCCCAGCACCAGGAAGCGGTCCAGCCGGGTCCAGCGGTCCACGGCCCAGGCGAACCCGCCGGCCGAGTTGGGCACCTGCGCGGTGCCGGGGACCGGCGCGGACTGGGGGGTGCGCAGCCGGCGCAGGCGCGTCGCCACGTACCGGGTGAAGTCCATCATCGTAGTTCGCCTCCTTTCGTGGCGAAGTGGGGTGCCGGAAGCCGCGGATGTGGTGCGCGGCCGGGAAGATCTCCCTTTCGAGGAGAACGCTTGGAAGGCGGTAACCCGACCGCTTCGACCCACGGCTTCCGGCGATGTGTGTCGTGGACGGGGAGAGTCGCGGATTCGCACCGCTTCGCCTTTCGGCTTTACAGGTAACCCTCGGCCGTCGGCCCGCGGCGCGGGCGAAGGGGTGGCGAGGGACGCTCTGCCACCGCCCACGACTCGTCTGTCGGTCCTGCTGTCCTGCCGAACTGCTGACGCAGCGCGCGGATGTGGGGTGCGCCCGGCCCCCGGGCCGCTGGTTCCGGGGTTGTGGGAGCGATAACCGGGTCGCTTCGACCCGCGCGCCACGTCGGTACCGCGTGCTGCGCTATCCGTCCTGCCCCCGGAGGAGCATCTGGATGTAGCCGTCGGGGCTGGTCCCCGGCGGGAGGTGGGCGATGTTCACGAACCCGTTCTCGGGGGTGATCACCGACTCCTCCTCGCGGATCGCGCCGCCGCGGACCTGGTCGATGCCGCCGTTGGTCCACTGCCGGTCGTCCACCTTCTGGGCGCGGTCGCTGATCGGCTCGATGCAGAACGTCCGCCCCGTCTTCTGGTCGCGGTAGAAGTAGCGTCCCGTGGTGCTCATGGTGTCTCCGTGTTTCACGTGTCTCCGATTCGCCGTGCCGTGGATGGTTGCCGTTTCCGCCGGCGCGGCGCCCGGAGGCGGCGCTCAGCGGGGAGCGTCCTGGTCCATGTCGCACCTTCCCGTGTGGGTCCGTCGTGAATGCCGTCGTCGTGCATGGAGCCGGCGGGATTCGAACCCGCGACCTCTCGATCCGAAGTCGATAACCCTCCGCCGTCGGCCCGGGAGAACCCGGACGAGGAGTTGGAGAGGGCAAGCGCTCTACCGCTGAGCTACGGCCCCGTGCCTTCCTGCGCTGCGTCCTTTCGAGTGGGTGGCGCGGCGGGACGCTCGGCCCTGGCACAGGGAGTCGCGTTCGCCGTGCTTCGGGCTCCGCGCCCGCCGGCCACCCTTCACCTGCCCTGCGTGGTCCCCGTCCGTCCGCCACCTCCCGCGCTGGAGTGAGCCCGCAAACGAAAATCGCCCCACCCGGCCAGTGGCGCGGGTGGGGCGACGGTGTCGCTCCCCGGTTGCGGAAGGGGTCACGCGCTCACGGCGCCCGCCCTCCCGGAACTCCCACGCTGGTGCTTCTTCCCTGCTCCCCGCTCTCGTGCCGTGGCAGCCGGATGCCGCCGCGTCCGCGACCGGACTTCGTGCCGAAGTCGCCCTCGGAGCCGGCGAACGGACGCACTTCGGCGCCCCGCCGACCGGCGCACGCGGGCCACGCCACGGGGGACGCGACACCTGCGTCCTTCCGCGGATTGCCTGCGAGCCTGTCGAGCGAGCGTGCCTGCATCGGTGCGTGTCGTAGGTACAGGGTTGCCGGGTGGGCGGGACGGACCCGCCGGAAACGAAAAATCGCGCCGCCGATGTCCTCCCGCAGCCTTGGCTTCGGGGTCCACTCCGGGCCCGGCGCGGTGCGCGGGGCCTGGTGGACTGTGGAACATCGGGACGCGACTCCCTTGAGGCGACGAGTGTAATCTCCCGCCGCGCGTCTGTCAAGGGCCTTGCTGCGGAGCGGAGACGATCGTGGGAACGGCGATCCTGTCCGGCGACCCGCCCACGGAGGGGCCGGTCTCCTCCGGGGCCCCGTCCGGTCCGACCGGCGCGGGCTGCGCCGTCGTCCCGACCGTCAGCGACGCGGCGGCGGCGGGCGCAGGCTCCCCCGGCACCATGGCCGACACCATCTCCGCGAGCAGCCGGGACACCTCGTCCGGGGAGGCGCCGGCCGCGACCTGCTGGCGCAGCTCCACCAGGCGCGAGGCCACCCCCAGGCGGGCGGCGGCGGCCTCCTCGGCGGCGCGGGCGCCGGCGGCCTGCTCGCGGAGCGCGGCCTCCTCGCGGGGGTCGGCGCGGAACAGCCCCTCCACCGTGCTCATCAGCCGGTTGAGGATGCGGTACACGGCGGATGCGGAGAAGCCGCCCAGCATCGCCAGCGTGGGGCGGGCCAGCGCCTGGGCGCGGCCGGCGGACTCGCCCGCGGCCGCGGCGCCGCCCTCCAGGCCGTCCAGCGGGATCAGCGCCACCAGGATGAAGCCGGCGATGACGCCGATGAGGAACTTGATCCAGTACGAAGACTCGTACTTGGGGTCGTAGCTCCGGTCCACGATGAACTCGTTGACCTGGAAGAGCATGGCGAACGACGCGCCCACCCCGGCCGACGCGAGCCAGAACACCTCGTTGGCGAGCAGGTCCCACCCCCAGGAGTCCAGCACGTCGCCGCTCTCGTGGCTCACCCGCGGCGACAGGCTGCTGGCGATGAACAGCGCCACCGAGACCAGCGCCGCCAGCGACATGCGGCGCACCAGGCGGACGGGCCCGGGGAGGCGCAGCATCCCGCGCTCCTTCCCCTCCTCGTCGGCGAACAGCACCAGCGCCTGCGGGGTGGCGGGGGCCACCAGCTTGGCGAGGCGCTCGTGCGCGGCGGCGAGCGCGGCCAGGTCGGAGGCGCCGGAGGCCGGGGCCGCCAGGGCGGTCTCCACCGCCCCCACCAGCGAGGCGGGGACGCGCTTTCCGGAGGACAGGGCGTAGCGGACCATCTCGGCGCACTCGCGCAGGACCTGGTCGCGGAGGCCCGGGGGGCGGGCGTGGCTGGGGCTGGACATGGCGGGGAGGTGTGTGGGGTGGAGCGGGAGGCGGGCAACGCACGGCGCCGTGGCGCCGCAACAAGTTAGCGTCGGAGCGCGCGTCCCGGAAGGAAATCGAGCCGGGGCGGATGGTTCATGGGTGCACGATACAGCGGTGCAGGCCTTGTGCGCCCCTCCGCTCCCCGCATAGCTTCCGAGCCATGGACCGCAACCGCTTCCTCCGCGCCGGCCTGCTGGCCGCCACCCTGGCCGCCGCGCCGGCGCTCCCCGCGCGCGCGCCCGCGCAGCAGGCGGGCGCCAGCGAGTACGAGGGCGCCGCCGGGCTGGGGCTCGCGCTGCGCCGCCTGGGCACCACCAAGCGGGTGCTGATGGTGGGCGCGCACCCGGACGACGAGTACACGCCGCTGCTGGCGCACCTGGCGCTGGGCGAGGGGGCCGACGCCGCCTACCTGTCGCTGACGCGCGGCGAGGGCGGGCAGAACGGGATCGGCACGGAGCTGGGCGAGGCGCTGGGGATCCTGCGCACCGAGGAACTGCTCGCCGCGCGCCGGGCGGACGGGGCGGAGCAGTTCTTCACGCGCGCCTACGACTTCGGCTTCAGCAAGAACGCGGACGAGGCGTTCCGCCACTGGCCGCGCGAGGAATTGCTGCGCGACGTGGTGGCCGTCATCCGCCGCTACCGCCCGGAGGTGGTGGTGACGGTGTTCAGCGGCACCCCGGCGGACGGGCACGGGCAGCACCAGGTGTCGGCGCTGGTGGCGCGCGAGGCGTTCGAGGCCGCGGGCGACCCGCGCCGCTTCCCGGAGCAGCTGGCCGCCGGGCTGCGCCCCCACCGCCCGGCCAAGCTGTACCAGTCGCTCTGGCGCGGGACGGAGAACGCCACGCTGCGCCTGCAGGTGGGCGGCTACGACCCGCTGCTGGGCCGCTCGCCCTACCAGCTCGCCATGGCGAGCCGCTCGCGCCACCGCTCGCAGGACATGGGGCGTCCGGAGCCGGCGGGGCCGCAGTGGGCGCACCTGCGCCGCTTCCCCGCCGCGGGCCCGGCCGGCGACGCCGCCGGCGCGCCCGAGGCCTCGCTCTTCGCCGGGATCGACAGCACGCTCTCCGCGTCCTCCCTGGCGGACGCGGGGCGCCGCGGGCGGGTGGCGGCGGCCCTCGCCGAGTACCAGGGGCTGGCGGAGCGGCTGCGGCGCGAGGCCAACCCGCTGGAGCCGGGGCGGGTGGTGCCGGAGCTGGCCCGCGCGCTGGCGCTGCTGGACCGCGCGGAGGCGGCGCTCGCCGGCGACGCCTCGCCCGCGGCCGAGGAGCTGCGCTTCCGCCTCGCGGCGGAGCGCGCCGACGCGCGCGCGGCGCTGGCCCGCGCGGCGGGCGTGGTGTTCGAGGCCGTGGCCGACGACGCCCGCATCGTCCCGGGCGAGACGCTGACGGTGGCGCTGTCGCTGTGGAACGGCGGTGCCCGCCCGGCGCGCGTGGCCGCGCTGGAGCCGGCGCTCCCCGCCGGCTGGACGGCGGAGCCGCTGGACTCGCTGGCCTCCACGGTGGCGCCCGGCGCGCTCGCCACGCGCCGCTTCCGGGTGCGCGTCCCCGCCGACGCCGCCCCCAGCGGCGCGTACTTCCTGCGCCGCCCCCGCGCCGGCGACCTGTACGCCTGGACGGGCGACCGCGCCGTGGACGGGCTCCCCTTCGAGCCCGCGCCGGTCCGCGCCCGGGCGGAGCTGGCCGTGGAGGGGGCCGCGCTGCCGCTGGAGGCGGAGGCCACCTTCCGCGACGTGGACCCGCGCCAGGGCGAGCTGCGCCGGCCGGTGCTGGTGGTCCCCGCCGTGTCCGTGCTGCTGGAGCCGCCGGCCACGGTGCTGCCCGTTCCGGAGGCGACCTCCAGCGCCTCCCCCGCCCCGCTCCGCTACCGGGTCCGCCTGCGCGCCGAGGCGCCGGGCGGGATCGCCGGGACGCTGCGGCTCGTCCTGCCCCCCAACTGGAGCGCGGAGCCCCGGACGGCCCCGCTGCGCTTCGCGGCGCCGGGCGAGCAGCGCGAGGTGGACTTCGCCGTGCGGGCGCCCGTGGGCGTCGCGCCCGGCGACCACCCGGTGCGCGCCGTGTTCCAGGCGGAGGACGGGCGCCGCTTCGAGCGCGGGGTGCAGCTGGTGGACTACCCCCACGTGCGCGCCCGGCCGCTGCTGCACGACGCCGCCTCGCGAGTGCGCGCCGCGGACGTGCGGGTGCCGCGCGGCCTCCGCGTGGCGTACGTCACCGGCGCGGGCGAGGAGGGGCCCGGGGTGCTGCAGCAGCTGGGCATCGTCCCGGAGCTGCTGGACGCGGAGGCGCTGGCGACGCGCGACCTGTCGCGCTACGACGTGGTGGTGGCCGGGAGCCGCGCCTACGAGGTCCGCCCGGACCTGGCCGCCCACAACGCCCGGCTGCTGGAGTACGTGCGCCGCGGCGGCACGCTGATCGTGCAGTACAACAAGTACGAGCTGGTGGAGGGCAGGTTCACGCCCTACCCCATCACCATGAGGCGCCCGCACGACCGGGTCACGGACGAGGCCGCACCGGTGAAGCTGCTGGACCCGGCGCACCCGGTGTTCACCTGGCCCAACCGCATCACCGAGCGCGACTTCGAGGGGTGGATCCAGGAGCGCGGGCTGTACTTCGCCCGCACCTGGGACCCCAGGTACACGCCGCTGCTGGAGACCGGCGACCCGGGCGGGGCGCCGCTGCGCGGCGGGCTGCTGGTGGCGCCCTACGGCGAGGGGACCTACGTGTACACCGGGCTCGCCTTCTTCCGCCAGCTCCCCGAGGGGGTGCCCGGGGCGTGGCGGCTGTTCGCCAACCTGCTGGCGCTGGGCGCGGACCGCCCGGCGCGCTGAACCCGACCCGGGAGCGAGGCCCATGTCCATCGGGAGCCACGAGGAGCTGGAGGCGCTGCGGCGCGTGGGGCGGGTCGTCCGCCGGGCGCTGGACGCCATGGAGCGCGAGGTGCGCCCGGGCGTCACCACCGGCGACCTGGACCTTGTGGGCGCGCGGGTGCTGGAGGAGCACGGCGCCCGCTCGGCGCCGCACGTGGTGTACGGCTTCCCGGCCTCCGTCTGCATCAGCGTCAACGACGAGGCGGTTCACGGCATCCCCGGCGGCCGGGTCCTCCAGGGCGGCGACCTGGTGACGCTGGACGTGACGGCGGAGCTGGACGGCTACATGGCCGACGCCGCGGTCACGGTGCCGGTCGCCCCCGGCACGGAGACGGGGCGGCGCCTGGCGGCGTGCGCGCGCGTGGCCTTCGAGCAGGCCATGAAGGTGGCCCGCGCCGGCCGCCGCGTGAACGAGATCGGGCGGGCGGTGGAGGCGGAGGTCACCCGCCGCGGCTTCGCGGTGATCCGCGACCTCGCCGGCCACGGCATCGGCCGCGCCATCCACGAGGAGCCCTCCGTCCCCAACTACTACGACTGGCGCGCCCGCGCGCCGCTCACGGAGGGGATGGTGATCACGGTGGAGCCCATCGTGGCGCAGCGCTCCGGCGAGTACGTGGAGGACGGGGACGGGTGGACGTTGCGGACCGCCGACGGCGGCTGGGTGGCGCACCACGAGCACACCCTGGTCGTCACCCGCGGCCGCCCCATCCTGCTGACCGCGGCGTGACCCTGTCCTCCGTTCCGGCGGCGGCCCGGGCCGCGCTGCTGGCGCTCCTCGCCGCCGGGTGCGCGGCCGAGGCGCGCCCGGCCCGCACGGAGGCCGCGCCCGCGCAGCGGTCCGCGGCGTCGGCGGCGACCTGGGCCGAGGGCGGCCGGGCGCCGGACCTGTCCGCTGCGTTCGGGGACACGCCGGGGACCGTGGTGGTGGTGGACGGGCGCACCGGGCGCGAGGCCCGGCACGACCCGGAGCGGAGCCGGCGGCGGATGACGCCGTTCTCCACCTTCAAGGTCGCCAACTCCCTGGTCGCCCTGGAGACCGGCGCCGTTCCCGGCACCGACTTCCGGATGCGGTGGGACAGCATCCGCGACCCGCGCACCACCCCGTTCGCCGGCTGGTACCGCGACCACGACATGCGCTCGGCCATGCGGGGCTCCGTGGTCTGGTACTACCGGGAGGTGGCGCGGCGGATCGGGGCGGAGCGGATGCGGGCGCACCTGGAGCGCATCGGCTACGGCAACGCCGACGTCTCCGGCGGGATCGACCGCTTCTGGCTGGACTCGTCGCTGCGGATCTCCGCGGAGGAGCAGGTGAGCTTCCTGCGCCGCTTCCACGCCGGGGAGCTGTTCTCGCCGGGGACGACGCGGGCCGTCAAGGAGATCCTGGTGCTGGAGGACTCGGCCGGGTACCGGCTGAGCGGCAAGACCGGCGGCGGCACGACCGACGGGCACGGTCTGGGGTGGCTGGTGGGGTACGTGGAGCGCGGCGGCGACGTGTACTTCTTCGCGACCAACGTGGACGGTCGGGACTACGGCGCCATCGCGGACCGGCGGCACGAGGTGACCCGGGCGGCCCTGCGCGAGCTGGGAGTCCTGCCGAAGCGGTAGCGTCGGCTGCGGTGCGGGGCGAGCGGGGGGTGGGGTCCCGCCGTTGCCGTCCCCGTCGTATCCCCATGATCCTTTGCGGAGGGAGACCCGCCGGCAGTTTGGCGGGGCTCCCGGAGCCGGAGCGGAGACACCGGGGCGGTTTCCGGTGGCTCCGCGACCCGCGCAGGAGACCGGCAGCAGTACCACCGGGCTCCGGAACGGACCCACACACGAGACGGAATCGGAATGCGGAAGCCAGTCTTCGGAGTCCTTGGAATCGCGGCGATGACGCTGACGCTCGCGGCCTGCGGGGGCGGCGACGGGCGCACGGCGCTCGTGGTCTACTCGCCGCACGGGAGCGACATGCTGGAGGCGTTCGAGGAGCGCTTCGAGCAGGCGCACCCGGACGTGGACGTGCAGACGGTGGACATGGGCTCGCAGGAGGTGCTGGACCGCCTGCGCTCCGAGCGGGCGAACCCGCAGGCGGACGTGTGGTGGGGCGCCCCGGCCAACACCTTCGAGGACGCCGCGCGCGACTCGCTGCTGGAGCGCTTCGTCCCCACCTGGGCGGCGGCGGTCCCCGCGGAGGCGAAGAGCGAGCAGGGGCTGTGGCACGGCACGTACCTGACGCCGGAGGTGATCGCCTACAACACGCAGGCGATCCCCGCGTCCGAGGTGCCGCGCGACTGGGACGACGTGCTGGACCCCAAGTGGAAGGGCAAGGTGCTGATCCGCGACCCCATGGCCAGCGGCACCATGCGCACCATCTTCGGCATGATCGTGCAGCGCGGCATCCGCGAGACCGGCGACACCGCAGCCGGCTTCCAGTGGCTGCGGCGGCTGGACGGGCAGACCAAGGAGTACGTCCTCAACCCCACGCTGCTGTACCAGAAGCTGGCCCGCCAGGAGGGGGTGGTGACGCTCTGGGACATGCCCGACATCGAGGCGCTCAAGGCGAACACCAAGTTCCCCATCGACTACGTGATCCCCGCCAGCGGCACGCCGCTGCTGGTGGACGCCGTGGCCGTGGTGCGCGGCTCGAAGAATCCCGAGCTGGCCCGCGAGTTCGTGGAGTGGGTGGGCGGCGACGCGGCCATCCTCCCCGCCGCGCGCGAGTTCGGCCGCCTCCCCGCCCGCACCGACGTCCCCGTGGACTCCCTCCCCGAAAGCCTGCGCCGCGCCCGGCAGGCCATCGTCCCCGAGCCGATGGACTGGAAGCTCCTCCAGGAAAAGGGCCCCGAGTGGATGCGCCACTGGGACGAGAACGTGCGAGGCAAAGGTCCACGCTGATGCCGACCCTGGTCCCCGTGCCGTTCCGCACTTTCGCACTCCCGCACTTTCGCACTTTCGCACTCCGTCCCCGCCGTCCGCATGCTGCGGCTCGCTAGCCTGTCCCGCCGCTTCGGCGACGTCGTCGCGGTGGACGGCGTCTCGCTGGAGGTGGCGCCGGGGGAGTTCCTGACGCTGCTGGGCCCCAGCGGCTGCGGCAAGACCACCACGCTGCGGATGATCGCCGGGTTCGAGACGCCCACCGGCGGCCGGATCGAGCTGGAGGGGCGCGACGTGACGGCGCTGCCGCCGCAGGGGCGCGGGGTGGGGATGGTGTTCCAGAACTACGCGCTGTTCCCGCACATGGACGTGGAAGAGAACGTGGCCTTCGGGCTGCAGGCGCGGGGCGCGCCGCGGGCGGAGATCCCGGGGCGGGTGGAGCGCGCGCTGGAGCGGGTGGAGCTGGGCGGCTACGGGAAGCGGCGGGTGCAGGAGCTCTCCGGCGGGCAGCAGCAGCGGGTGGCGCTGGCCCGCGCCATGGCCCCGGAGCCGCGCCTGCTGCTGCTGGACGAGCCGCTCTCCAACCTGGACGCGGCGCTGCGCGAGCGGACCCGCTCGGAGCTGCGGGCGCTGCTCAAGGAGCTGGGGATCACCGCGGTGTTCGTGACGCACGACCAGGAGGAGGCCTTCGCCCTCTCCGACCGGATCGCGGTGCTGGACCGCGGTCGGCTCCAGCAGGTGGGGACGCCCGAGGCGCTGTACGCCCGGCCGGCCAACCCGTTCGTGGCCGGGTTCCTGGGGCGCGCCTCGTTCCTCCCCGCCCGGGTGGAGTCGCGCCGCGAGCAGACCGTGGTCTGCCTGTTCCCGGGCGGGGAGCGCTGGGACGCGCGCGTCCCGGCCGGCGCGGAGCTCAAGGCCGGCGACGAGGTGAGGCTCATGGCGCGCCCGGAGGCGCTGCGCCTGCGGCGCGCGGCGCTGGGCGGCGGGCGCGGCGGGCGGGAGCTGGAGGGCGAGGTGGTGGAGCGGCGCTTCGCCGGGGCGGCCACCTTCTACCGGGTGCGGGCGGCCCGGACGGAGGTGGTGGTGCAGGGCGGCGGCGGGGACGCGGAGGCGGGGGAGACGGTGTACTTCCGCCCGCACGACGACGCCCTCCCCGTCGCCTTCCCCGCGGAGGCCGGGTGAGCGAGAACGGGCGGGTCGGGCGGGGGACGTGGCTGCTGGCGCTCCCCGTCGCCCTGCTCCTCGTCTGGCTGGTGCTGTACCCCAACCTGTTCGTGGTGCGGGACAGCTTCGTGGAGGGCGGGCGGCTCACCGGGGAGCACTGGGCGCGCTTCTGGGGGAGCGGCACGGAGGTGGGGGCGCTCTGGGCCAGCGTGTGGATCTCCGTGCTCAGCGTGGTGCTCTCCGCGGCGATCGGGGTGCCGCTGGCCTTCCTGTTCTCGCGCTGGGAGTTCCCGGGGCGGCGCCTGCTGGGCGGACTGGCGGCCATGCCGGTGCTGCTGCCGCCGCTGGTGGGGACCATCTCCTTCCTGTTCCTGTACGGGGAGAGCGGCTTCCTGACGCGCGGCGTGCAGCTGCTGCTGGGGATGGCGGAGCCGCCCTGGCGTCTCGCCGGGCCCTGGGCGATCCTGCTGGTGCACGCGTACACCATGTACGTGTACTTCTACCTGTTCACCGCGGCGGGGCTGTCGCGGCTGGACGCCTCGTACGCGGAGGCCGCGGCGGCGCTGGGGGCGGGGCGCTGGACCACGCTGCGCCGGGTGACGCTGCCGCTGCTGGCGCCGGCGCTCGGGGGCGCCGCGCTGCTGGTGTTCATGACCAGCATGGCGTCGTTCAGCGCGCCGTACGTGTTCGGCGGCGGGTTCCGGGTGCTCACCACCCAGCTCTACGCCAGCAAGCTCAACGGCGAGGAGGGGCTGGTGGCGGTGGAGGCCACCGTGCTCGCGCTGGCCTCGCTGCTCTTCCTGGTGCTGCTGCAGCGCTACGAGGGCGGGCGGCAGTACACGGGGGCCAGCAAGGGCTCCGGGGCGGCCACGCGCAAGCAGGGCGGCCCCAGGGCGCCGCTCCTCTCGCTGGTGGCGTTCCTGGGGGTGGGCTTCCTCCTCCTGCCGCACGCCACGGTGCTGCTGGTGTCGTTCGTCCCGGAGGGGACCTGGACCACGGAGATCCTCCCGCCGGTGTACTCGGCGGACAGCTACCGCACGCTGTTCACCGACACGGACCGGCTGGTGCCGGTGCTCAACTCGCTGAGGATGGCGACCGTGGCGACGCTCGCCAACGTGGTGTTCGCCTTCGCGGCCGGGTACCTGCTGGCGCGGCGGCGCTTCCCGGGGCGGCGGCTGGTGGACGCGCTGGTGGTGCTCCCCTGGGCGCTCCCGGGGACGGTGCTCGCCATCGCGCTCGCCAGCACCTTCAGCGTGAGCCAGCCGCTCGCCGGGCGCTTCGTGCTGGTGGGGACGTTCGCGGTGCTGCCGCTGGCGTACTTCATCCGCAACGTCCCGCTGGTCACCCGGGCGGCGCTCACCTCCTTCCGGCAGCTGGACCCCTCGCTGGAGGAGGCCGCCGCCTCGCTGGGCGCCGGGCGCGCCACCGCGCTGCGCCGCGTGGTCCTCCCGCTGGTGCTCCCCGGCCTCGCCGCCGGGGCGCTGCTGGCCTGGGTCACGGCGCTGGGGGAGTTCGTCGCGTCGATCCTGCTGTACACGCACCGCACCCGCCCCATCTCGGTGGAGATGCTGGCCCGGCTGCGCGCCTTCGACTTCGGCGGGGCGGCGGCCTACGGGGTGCTCCTCATCGGCCTGGTGGCGCTGGCCTTCGTGTTCGGCTGGCGCCGCGTCAACGAGGAGCCGCCGGGAGGGTAGCCGCCCCCACGGGGACGGTCCGCGTCCTGGCCCGGTAGGTGCGGCAGAGTTCGGGGAGAGGTCCACCCAGTCACACCGGAGCACCGCCATGCGTCCCACCTCCCTGCGCGCGGCGGCCGTCCTGGCCGCGCTCGCCGCGCTCGCCCCGGAAGCGCCCGCCCAGTCCGTCGCCGCCCGGCTGCAGGCCACCCCGGTGCAGGGGGCGCGCGACTCGGCCCGGGTGCTGGGCTCCGCCCGCTCGGCGCAGGCCGCCTTCGAGCGGCTGCGCTTCCGCCACCTCCCCTGGACGGAGGACGGCGGGCGCGCGGACCGCTGCGACGAGCGCATCGGGCGCTTCTGCCTGTGGTACGACGACGAGGACGCGGAGGACTGGGCGCCGCCCCCGGAGCCGGAGCAGGTGAAGCAGGGGCGCGACGCCCTGATCGCGCGCCTGGCCGAGGCCGCCGCGCAGCTCCCCGGCGACGAGTGGGTGGCCGGGCAGCGGGTGAGATACCTGGTGGAGGCGGACCGCGCGGAGGAGGCCGCCGCGGCGGCGCGGGAGTGCAGGTCGGGGTGGTGGTGCGCCGCGCTGGAGGGGTACGCCCTGCACACCGCGGGGAAGACGGTGGAGGCCGACTCCGCCTTCACGGCGGCGCTGGCGGGGATGCCGGAGCGGGAGCGCGCCGAGTGGACGGAGCTGGGCCCGCTGATGTCGGACGGCGACTGGCGCGCCTTCCGGCGCCTCCGGGAGCGGATGCCGGACGCGGAGGCGCGCTTCTGGTGGCTGGCGGACCCCTTCTGGGCCTTTCCCGGCAACGACCTGCGCACCGAGCACCTGTCCCGCAACGTGGCGGACCGGCTCCAGGACCGCGCCTTCGTGACGGAGGGGCTCTCCTGGGGCGACGACCTGCGCGAGATCCTGCTGCGCTTCGGGCAGCCCATCGGGTGGGAGCGGATCCGCCCCAACCAGCCGCTGCTGCTGCAGGGCCGCGCCTCGGTGGTCACCCACTACGCGCCGGACAGCCGCAACTTCCTCCCGCCCGTGCGCTTCCTGGAGGACCCGGCCGAGATCGAGGCCGGCGAGTGGAAGCTGGACGACGAGGACGCCCGCGCCGCCTACGCCCCCGCCTACGCCGAAGCCGTGGACGCGCTGGAGCACCAGGTGGCGCGCTTCCGCCGCGGCGACTCGGCGCTGGTGGTGGCCGCCTTCGCCCTGGACCCCGACAGCATCCCCGCCGGCGCCGTCACCGACGCCGCGCTGGTGCTCGCGACGGACCACCGCGCGGAGCCGCTGATCGCCCGCGAGACCGTCACCGGCCCGCGCGGCGTGGTGAGCCTGGCCGCGGAGCCCGGCGCCCGCACCCTGAGCCTGGAGACGCAGACGCTCCAGGCCAGGCGGATGGGCCGCGCCCGCTACGGCCTGAGCCTCCCCGCCCCCGCCGCCGGCGTGGCCGTCTCGGACGTGCTCCTCCTCCAGAGCGCGGACCCGCTCCCCTCCACCCTGGAGGACGCGCTCCCCCAGGCGCGCGGCTCCAGCCGCGTCCGCGTGGGCGAGTCGCTGGGCCTGTTCTGGGAGGTCTACGGCCTCCCGGAGCGCACCGACACCGTGGGCATCTCCGTCAGCGTGCGCCGCGACTCCAAGAGCCTGGGCCGGCGCCTGGCCGAGGGGCTGGGCCTGGTGGACGAGGCCACCCCCATCCGGGTGCAGTGGGACGAGGAGACCGCCGGCGAGCCCACCCTGGCCCGCACCCTGGTGCTCGCCATCCGCGACCTGTCGCCCGGCGACTACACCCTGGAGCTCTCCGTCACCCCCCGCGAGGGCGAGCCGGCCACCACGCGCCGGGCCCTGCGCGTGGAAAGCTGAGGGAACAGGGAACAGGGAACAGCCGGCAACTGCGACCCCCTCCCCCGGCCCCTCCCCGCAAGGGGGAGGGGAGAACTGCGACGGCACCCCCCCTTCCCCCGCAAGCGAGGGAAGGGGGAGCACAAGGGGCCGGTGCAGTTTCCCCTCCCTCGC
>JBFMFL010000139.1:0-16844 GCA_040752145.1 Gemmatimonadota bacterium | reverse complement strand
CCGAAAGCGCCCCCGCGGCTCTCCTAACCACGGGTGGCCGAATTTGTGCATGAGATGGCATGGTGCAGATCTCATATCATCCACCTTCTGCGACAGCGAGGAGCCATGTCGGATCAAGACAAGGACAAGGAGGCGGAAGCACGGCAGGAAGGGCGCGACCAAGCGGCCAGCGGAGCTGATTCGGCCTCGCACGGCCTGGGTGACTCGGCGACGGAGAAGGACGCTCGCGAGGAAGGCCTGAACGAGCAGCGGACCGCAGATGCTGCGGACTCCGACGACGATTCGTAGCGGGCCCGGGCGCAACACAAGGAATGCAGGAAAGCCGCTCACCGGTTGTCGGTGAGCGGCTTTCCCGCGCATAAACGGTCCCACCTACCTCGAGCGCCGCTCCGCAGCCCGCGCTTCCTCCCGCTCCAGGTTCCGCCGGAGCGAGTCGTACGAGGTGCGCAGGTGATTCCGAGGTGCCATCAGGTGGTCGCGCACGAGAGCGCGGTCCTGGACGCGCAGTCGCGCTCCCTTTCCCACGGCCTGGTCCAGCAGCTCCAGCGCCTGCTGGGCCATCTCCAGGACCTGCTCCAGGCGTACGTCGGTATCCGCCATGTTCGCGCGCGAGTCTGTTGTGGGCGTCCCTTCCGGTACGATACAGGATCGGCCACAGTTCGGCAGTGACGGTTCATGGCGTGTGCGGGGTGGTGCCAGGTGAGGAAGGGGCCCACGCCGCGGGCGTGGGCCCCATCCAGGTGGAGCTGGGTGGCGCTACATCAGGCCACAGGAGGGCGGCCGTACTTCGCCAGCAGATCGTTGATCGCCTCGGTCACCAGGTCGGTGACGTACACGCGCTCCTCGTCGTTGGTGAGCTCGGCCGCCAGCTCGCGCAGCTGCTGGATTCCCTCGGCATGGTGATAGGACTGCAGGAGCTCACGGCCGTCCGCCCGGGTGCGGGTCTTCCGCTTCCGGACCGGGCGGTTGTGGGAGCGGCCCGGCGCGACGGTGGCTGCGGCCGCCGCCGCGCGGGAGGGGCGGGCGGGCGCTGCGGCCTCGCTGGGGGCTTCCTCCGCGGCCGGAGCGGGGCGGCCGCGGAGCGCACGGCCCGACTGCGGTCCCACGAACTCCTGCGGAAGCGCGGGCAGGTCCCCGAAAACCGGCTTCCCTGTCTTGTCTGCCATCAGAGCCTCTTCAGGATGTAGTTCCACAGGGCGCGAATCTCGTCCGCGCTCTTCCCCACGGGCTCGGCTTCGGTCACGCCCTCGCCGACCGCGAAGGAGCGCTTGAAGACGGCGCGGTCGCCGATCTCGCCCGCCCACACCGGCACGCCGGCGCCGTCCAGCCAGGCGCGGGCCTGGCCGACCTCGGGGGCGCGGTAGGGGCAGCGGTTGAGGACCACGGTGAACGGCGTCTCCGTGCTCGCGACCATGTGGAGCATGGAGGAGAGCGTGCGGAGGTCGATCTTGCTGGGCTGGGTGGGGACGATGGCCAGGTCCACCACGCGGGCGACCGCGGCGGTTGTGGCGCTGGTATGCGGGGGCGTGTCGATCAGCACCAGGTCGTAGCCCATGCCCTCGGCCTTCTCGATCAGGCCGGGGAGCTGGCGCACCTCTGCCGCGGCGACACCGGGGAGCACGCCTTCGTAGCGCTGCGTGCGGTCCTGGTTCCAGCCCATGCAGGACTGCTGTTCGTCCACGTCCAGGATCAGGGGCTTGCGCCCCGCCTCGGCGGCCGCGACGGCCAGATGCACCGTCAGGGTGCTGGCGCCGACGCCGCCCTTCCGCTTCATGATACCGACGGTCTGCACGAGATCTCCGAAGGAGGGGGAGGGGGTGAGAGCATGCTTCATGTCCGACAGGACACAATGCCAATATGCCGCATGCCTAGCAGGACAGCAAGACGCATGTTGAACAGGACGCATACCGTACTTTCAGCATGCTTCATGTTGTACTTCCGATATGCGGCATTCTCTCATTTTAGCATGCGGCATTATATCCTGTCTACATGCAGCATGCTTACATGTTCACATGCTTCATGTTGTCATGTTTTTTATTGGATACCCCTACAGAAATCCAGCGGATATGCGGAGAATCGGCGCTCCGGGCTGGACCTCCGCCCCTTCGGCTGCGGGGTAAGCCAGAGGAGGCACGCGCGCCCGCGCGTGTACTCTCACCTTGGGGGAAGCCATGCAACGACGAAGGGGATTCACGCTGCTGGAACTGGTGCTGGTCGTCGTCGCCCTGGGCGTGCTGGGGACGATCGCGTTCCCGCACACCACGTGGGGCAAGCAGCGCGCGGTGGACGCGAGGCTGCGCGCGGACCTGGTGCGCTACACCGAGGCGCAGGAACTCACGTACGTCAGGAAGATGACCTACGCGCCACCGCGGGCGCTGGTGGAGTCGGGCGCCTGGGGGCTAACGGAGGGGGTCGAGGTGGACTCGACCGGGGTCTCCCCGGACGGGGAGCGGCTGTACCTGCGGGTGCGGCACGTGGCCACCGGGCGCATGTGCTCGGTGGACTACTCGCGCAGCTCGGAGAACGCGGCCAACCGCCCGCAGTGCTTCGACGGGCGCGAGGATGAGGTGCACGGACCGCTGGACACCGCCGAAGTGCCGCGGCTGAGCACGAGCGAGATCGAGCCGCCCCCGCCTCCTCCCCTTCCGCCGGCGGATCCGGGCGGCAACCTGCTCTTCCCGCCCGTGGTGAGCAGCCCGGCCGACGTGATGCTGCAGCCCGGGGAGAACGGAACGGCGGTCTACCAGGTGACGAACCGCTCCACGATGGCACGGTCCATCGAGTTCCTGGCTACCAGCTCGCACCCGGGCGCGGTGCTGACGCCCACGTCGCCCGAGGCGATCTCCATCCTGGCCGGGCAGACGGTCCCGATCTCGGTCAGCTACCAGGTGGCGCCCACGGCGGAGTCGTCGGCCACCTCCGCGGTGGCGCTGCGCGCCACCGGCGGGGGGGTGGGGCCGCCCCCCCCACGCCCGGGACCCTTCGCTGGAGGGGACGGGGCGGTTCAGCGTCTCGGCCGGGCTCGCGCTCGCGGCGCCGGCGCTCTCCAGCCCGGCCGACGTGGAAGCGGATCCCGGCGAGGACGTGGTGATTGCGTGGGACGTGAGCAACCGCACCAACGCCCCGCGCAACCTGGTGGTGACTCCCTCCGACCCGCACCCGGCGGTGCTGCCGAGACGCGCGGCCGACCTGTCGGGGGTCTCGGCCTTCGCGAGCTCGCAGACGAAGGCCGCCGCGGTGACGTACCGACTCACCGACGCCGCGGAGGGCGGCCAGAGCTACCCGGTGGAGATCTCGGCGCACGACCAGGAGGACCCCACCCGCTCGGCGACGGACGTGGTGCACGTGCGCGCACGGCTGATCCTCGCCGCCCCGTCGATCTCCGTCAGCCCCGCCGGCGAGCGCACCGAGGAGCCGGGGATCCCCTTCACGCTCACGTGGACGGTCCGGAACGAGTCGAACGCCGCTCGCCTCCTGGAGCTGGTGCCATCCGTCGACGCCGGCGCGCTGGAGCTGGTCTCCAGCGAGGGTGCGGGGCGCGTGACAGTCCCCAAACGTGCCACGGCCACCGTGACGGCCACCTACCGGGTCCGGCCCGGCGCCACGGCCCCAGGTCGCAGCCTGGCGCTCCTGGAGGCCACGGACGTCGCGGACTCCTCCCTGCGCACCGATGCGCGCGTGGCGGTCAACACGGCGCTCGTGCGGCGGGCCCCCAGCGTCTCCACGCCGACGGATCAGACGCTCAGCCCGGGCGCGGCCCTCGATGTGGCTTGGACGGTCAAGAACGAGAGCAACGCCACGCGCACCCTGACGATCAGCCCGAGCGCCGGCGCGGACCTGTCGGTCGAGTCGGCGACGAACTCCGGGACGGTGACCTTCGCGGCGGGCGAGGAGAAGACGGTGACGGTCCGCTACCGGCTCGCCGCCACCTCCGAGGCGGGGACGGTGCGCGTGGCGCCGCTGACGGTCGCGGACCAGGACGGCGCCCCCTACACCAGCTCCGAGAGCTTCCGGGTGACGACGGCGCTGGTGCTGGCCGCGCCGACTGTGGGCGCGCCGATCGCGCGCACGAGGACGCCGGGGACCTCGGAGTCCGTGCCGTTCACGGTGCGGAACAACAGCAACGCCACGCGCACTATCGAGCTGGTGCCGTCCTCCAGCTCGGCGGCCGTGGCGGGGGTGCCTACGCCCTCGCCCGCCTCGGTGACGCTGCCGGCGTGGGGATCGGCGTCCGTGTCGCTCACCTACCAGGTGGAGAGCCAGGTACCGGGCGGAGCCACCGCGGAAATCGCGCTGCAGGCGCGGGACGCCGGCGCTCGGGAGCACGCGGGCGCGGCCGGCTTCACACTGACGGCCGCCACGGTGCTGCGGGCGCCCACGCAGTCCACCCCGGCCGACCAGGTGCGCGCCCAGGGGGAGAGCTTCACCGGGTCCTGGACGGTCAGCAACCCGTCGAACGTGGCGCGGTCCTACTCGATCACGCCGGCGGCCGCGGCGGGGATCACCATCACGGGCGGCACCAACACCGGCTCCGTGACGGTGCCGGCCTTCGGGGCGATCACCGTGACGGTCAACTACAGCATGAGCGCCGCCGCGGAGGGCGGGAGCTCGCGCACGGCCACCCTCTCCACGTCGGACGTGGGCGGCGCCGGTGCCGTCTCCTCGAGCTTCACGGTGCGTACGGCCGACGTGGAGGGCTGCCAGGATCCGGACGGCCAGAACTTCAATCCCACGGCCAACGTCGCCGGAAGCTGCACCTACAGCTGGGGGTGCATGGACCCTGGCTCCAGCAACTACGATCCGCTGGCGAAGCAGGATGACGGGTCCTGCTACGTGCTGGGCTGCACCCACTCCTGGGCCGACAACTACAACCGCGGCGCCACCCGGGACGACGGGAGCTGCTACAAGCGCGGCTGCACCGCCAGCTGGGCGAACAACTACGACCCGCAGGCCACGCAGGACAACGGGACCTGCTACCGAAACGGCTGCACGACCTCCAGCGCCAGCAACTACGACGGGCTGGCCACGCGGGACGACGGGTCCTGCTACTGGCTGGGCTGCACGGACCCGAACGCCCGGAACTACAGCTCCACGGCCACCCGGAACGACGGCTCCTGCGTCGCCCACGTGGACGGCTGCACGGATCCGCGGGCGGTGAACTACAACGCCTCGGCGACTCGAGACAACGGGACCTGCACGTACACGGTGCCCGGCTGCACCGCGAGTTGGGCGGATAACTTCAACCCGAGCGCGACGCAGGACGACGGCAGCTGCTACAAGCGTGGCTGCATGGATGCCTCGGCCACCAACTACGATCCGAAGGCCACCACGTCGGAGGGTGCGACGTGCTACTATCCTCCTGAGGAGACACGCACGGTGCAGAAGCAGCAGGGGTGCACCTATTACCACGTGGGCGGGCAGTACCGGGCAACAGAGAACTTCGCCTGCACGGTAACGAAGAAGTACGGAGCCGGCGGTGCGGTGAGCTACACCTACTCCGGAGACTGCGTGTCGCGACTGAGCGGGACGTACTCCCACATGAAGGTCGGCGACAACCCGGATCAGCTGGAGACGCGGAGCCAGGAGTGCCCGGCCTGCATCTGGGGCCATGAGTGGTGCGGCCAGAAGGAAGACTTCAAGTTCTGAGCGGCCGGAGACGAAAGGAGGCGGGGCCGGGGGAAAGATCCCCGGCCCCGCCTCCTTTCGTGCCTCCTGGCTCAGCGCAGGCGGGCCAGGACCACCGTGGCGCCGCTGGCCGGCTGACCCTGGAGGGAGAGCCCGAGGCCACCCTCGGCGAAGAAGTACGCCGCCGCGTAGGCGCCCGGCGCGGCCGCCAGTGTGCGCGAGATCGCCGCGGTCCTGGAGGTCCCCTCCGGCTTCCCGGTCCGGCTCCAGGTGCGGAGCTGGGGGAGCGTCGCGTCGGGCGTTACCAGGTCGTCCAGGGCGCGGGCCAGCGCGGCTTCCTCGATCAGCGCCGCCGGCGTCGTCCCCAGCTCGTCGGCCAGCGCCCGCAGCAGCACGGCCGGATCCGAGCCCGGAAGGCCCGCGCGGCGGAAGAGGCGCTGCCGGAGGGTGGAGCTGCGCGCGGCCGCGGTGGACGTCTCTCCCAGCCGCTCGCGGACGTGGAGGAGGAGCTGCGCGGCCGTGGTGTACCGGCCCTCAGTCGCCCACGGGGAGGCGGCCCCATCGCCCCAGACCCCCTTGCCCGCGTCGGTCCAGGCCGGGGCGTTGTCTCCCAGCTCGGCCGCGCGCACACCGGCGTCCTTCCCTGCCGCGAGCCGCGAGGCCGTCTCCTGGGCGTTCACTGCCCACGCCTCGGTGAGCCACCCGCTCCACTGATCGGCGCCCATGCGCGCGCTGGTCATACCGTCGGCGAGGTGAGCGTACTCGTGGATCATCACGCTGGCCAGGTAGCGCGAGCGGTCGGCGTGGCTCACGTATCCCACCCCAGGGTGCACGAAAGTCGGCATCTCGCTCGCGACCGTGCAGGAGCTCACCGGGAATGCGGTAATCCCGTCGCCCGTCGATCCCCCGCCGGTGACTGCCGCGGCCGTGATGATGTGCCAGTTCCGGGAGCCGCCGCCCTTCAAGGGTTCGAACGCCGGGTCGAAGACCTGACGCATGGTCGGCACCGTCCACCGGTCCGAGATCTCCGCGGCCTTTTGGAGCCAGGCACGCCCCTCGGCCGACGTGTAGGTGGGCGCGTCCGGGATCCGGAGATCGACAGCGATCACCGTCTTGCCGGCGACGGCCACGACCTGCACCTGGTACGTGGGCGCCGCGCTGCGCTGCCAGAGGCAGATGCCCGGGTAGCGGGCCGGGTCCTGGGCGCGGATCCGCTCGATCTCCTTCACGTCCACGAAGCGGGCGACGTCGCCGACCTGGGCGGTGGTGTACGCCGGATCGAAGGGAGCGGGGTTGGCGCTGTACGGGCCCGCCTGGGCGCCGGCGTACGCGGTGGCCACCGTCGCCAGGTGCGCCGACAGGGAGGGCCCGGCGGCCGCGCGGGAGGCGCTGGGGCCCGCGCCCGGGCCGGTGCGGAAGGTGAGCAGGTCCGCGCTGCTCCCCGCCGCCAGGCTGGTGTTGACCGCCACGAGCGCGAAGTCCTGGTCGCCGGCGGCAAGCTGGAGGCAGCGGAGCGCGTCGGCGCCGAGCGTGCGCGCCTCGCCGGCGCGGAGCTGGAGCGCGCCCGGGACGGAGATCGGGCGGGTGATGCTGGCGGCGCCGGCGACGAGGGTGACCGCGCGGCCGTCCTGCTCGCACTCGCGCAGCTGCGGGACCTGGAACGCGCGCTCGGTGTCGCTGCCGGGCTGGAGCTGGACCGTCTTGCCGTCCACCGTCACCGAGGAGAGCCCCGCCAGGCCGGAGCCGGTCAGCTTCGCGGTGCCGCCGGCGGTGAACCCCTGCACGTCGGCGAGCTGCGGGCCCTTCGCGCTTCCACCCGGGCCGGTGGGCGCGTCGCCGGAGCACCCGGTGAAGGCCGCGATCACCAGCGCCAGCACGAGGAGCAGCCGGGCCAGGCGGAGGATGGTGCGGAGACCGAAGAGGCCGAAGAGACCGAAGATGCCGAACATGGTGGGATCCTTGGAGCGGGGTTCCTGAGTACCTTCTTTCGTCTTACCTTTTCTCCTCTTCCTTCTGTCCTGCCGTCCTGCTGTTCAGATGCGGTAGACCACGGCCATCAGGTCGCCGTCCAGGAAGTATCGGATCTCCTCCTCGCCCTCCCGTACTTCCCTGCACCCGGCCAGCTCCGGCAGGGACCGAGCAGCCTCCAGTGCAGCCTCTTCACTACGGAACTCCTCGCCGGTCGTGTCCAGGATCCAGGGCATGCGCGCCTCCAGTGCAGGGGTCGTTTCCACTCTCCAAATATATACCAAATGGCATACATTGGCAAGCACCTGAAAGCTTGATTATATACCAAATGGCATATATATTTTAGGCATGGACTCGAACTCAGACGCGCTGGGCCCGCGGGAGCTGGCGGAGCGCATAGAGCGCGTGCATTGCGCGCTGACGGGGAAGAAGGGCGGGCGTGGCGCCCGTGCGTGGTTCGCCCGCGAGGTGGGGGTGAAGCCGCTTACGGTGTCGCGCTGGGTCTCCGAGTCCGACAGCCCACACATGCGCCGCGGGATCTCCGCACGGGGCCTCCTGCGCCTCCTGGAGCTGGAGGAAGAGGCGCGTCAGAAAGCCCCACGAAAGGATACCCCATGAATCCGCACGTAGACGTCCGGTCCCCGCTCATGGAGAAGGCGCTCGGCCACCTCGGCGCCGCGGTCCTGGAGCTGGAGCTGGGCGGGGTGCTCGCGCTGGCGATCGGGAACGCGCTGCTCAAGTTCGCGGGGATCCTCGCCCAGCACGCGCCCGACGCCGAGGACCTGGCAACGTACCGCGCGGCCGTGGAGCGCACCCCGGCGGGCGACGCGGCGGAGATCCCGTACGCCTACCTCCACAGCCAGCAGAACCGGGTCCTGTCGCACCTGGGGCATGCGCGCCGCCGCTGCGTGGCCGATGGGATCCCCGACGCGACGCTGCGCCACGCGCTGCTGGCGGTCGCCGGCGTCCTGATCTGTCGCGCGTACGGGACGGCCGCCGCGCACCGGGCGGAGCGCCAGTACGCCCAAGGGCTGCGCATCGGCCGCCACCGCTCCCCGCCGTCTGCGTGACGCGAAGGCCAGGAGCACGTCGCGCACGTGCTCCTGGTCGTCCTTCCCCACTCCCGGCCGGCCGATCTCTCCGGAGTCGCGCCAGCGCCGCCCCCAGCACACAACCCCCCGAAAAGCCGGGGGGTGAATCGCGCGAAGCGCGAGAGGGGGGCTCCCCCCTCCCCGCCCAAAGGGCGATCAGGGAGCGAAGCGCACAGACACAGGCTCGCGAAGCGAGCTCCATTTCCTCTCCCCGGCCCCCGCGCGGGAGCCGGCCGTGCTGGCTACGCTCGCAGGCTCGCTAACACCTGCGCTCGCAAGCTCGCTTCGGCGGGCAGGTCACCTGCGGCGGGCATGTGTGGGGGGGGGGGGGGGGGGGGGGGGGGGGGGGGGGGGGGGGGGGGCGCAGGGGGCCCGGCGGGGCGGGCGGGGGGGGCGCCGGGGGGGGGCGGCCCCCCCCCCCACCCCCCGGCTTCCCATTTCAGGAGGACGCAGCCTGGAGTTCCTGCCACCACGCGGGCTCGTCAACGTCCACGGCGTGGCGCTGGAAGTCCACGCGCGCGTGTCGCAGGGTGTAGCGCTCCCCGGGGATGGAGACGCGTTTCCCGCGGCGCCGGCGCTCCACATGGTGGAACCCGCGCCCGAGTCGGTGCAGCTCCCCGGGGGTGTGCACCAGGTAGTGCCGCGACATGCCGAGCCCTTCGTCCAGCTCGGTGGGGCGAGCCCAATCCGCTGGCCATTCCACTTCCAGGGACCCCGGCCAGCGGGAGAGCGCTGCGAGCTGCTTCATGGAGATCGCCTCGGGTAGCGGAGTGTCTTCAGGACACCCCTTCCATCCTTTTCTCATCAGCACGGCCCCTACCACTGCGTTTGGGATTTTTCCCAGATACTTATGAAGAGGGGTTCTCATCAGCCCCGAACCTCGTGCATCCTGACGTCTGGAAAGTAAACATAACTATTCTTTTTTTACTTTTCGTACTTTCCGGATTGGGTTTCCATTCTATCTGAAGAAGTTCACCGGCCTGACTGCACTTTTGGAAGGCTTGAACAGACTTAGTCTGTGGAGGGAGACAGCGTCTCTCGCTGAGTCAGTTGTTCTCGCCGGGGCTCCCCGGCATCGAGCTGGAGGAATACCGACCTCCAGTGAAAACCGTCACCTCTGGTAGAAAGGAGTTGAGTTATGCGAAAGAAAGTAATTGACCTCTGCGTCAACCTCGCTGTGGGTGTAGTGTCGAGTCTCATTGCTGCCGCGATCTTCATGCTGATCGTCGGTTAACCTGTTCACGCCTCTCCGTCCGGAGAGAACCGTTGGAAGGTCACGATGCAACACCATCCATAGGGTCCCAGCTTCGCTGCTGGGGCCCTTTGTTCTTCTACATGGCCCCGGTGAGGTCTTGATCCTCAGCGCGCGCCACAAGGCGCCCAATGGTGGAAGGGTGGACACGGAAGATCCTCGCGACGGCGGCCGGCGTCTTCTCGCCGCTGCGGATCATCTCGACCGCGGCTCGGCTCTGGGTGGCATCCAGCTTCCGACGCCTCCCCGGCAGGCTCCCCCTCTTCTTCGCCTCCTCCAGCCCGGCCCGGGTGCGCTCGCGAATCATCGAGCGCTCGAACTCGGCAACCGCCCCCAGCATCTGCATCAGCATGCGGCCAGCCGGCGTGGTGGTGTCGATCGCCTCCGTCAGCGAGCGGAACCCGGCGCCGGCCTCCTCAATGCGCTCCAGGATGCGCAGCAGGTCCTTCAGGGAGCGGGAGAGCCGGTCCAGCTTCCACACGCACACCACGTCGCCCTGCCGGAGCTGGTCCAGCATGCGGTGGAGCTCCGGGCGGTCCCAGCGGCCGCCGCCGGCCTTCTCCTCGAAGATGCGTTCGCACCCGGCCGCCTTCAGCGCTGACACCTGGGCAGCCGCGTCCTGCTGCTCCTTGCTCACCCGTCCATAGCCGATCAGCATGTTCTACCTCGTGATGATGATTTCGCGCCGACCCCGGCCGTGGCCCTCCAGGACGGAGTAGAGCACGGCCGGGGGGCACGCCGGCGTCTTCGTGTTGTGGCTGTCGCGGCCCTCGTACTCAACGTCCTTCCCATCGAGGAGCCACCAGGTGCGCGGCCACCGGGTCAACCCGGAATCGAAGGGGGCGACGATCCGCAGCAGGCCGCAGCGCCGACACCGGGAAACGGTCTCGGTCGGCCAGCGGATCCGCTCCTCCTCGGAGAGCACGTCGCGCGACTGCGGCTCCCACGAGTGGCGCTGCATATCACAGCACCGCCCAGCCAGCGGAGCGAGCCGCGGCCTTGCACTGCCTGGAGCACGTAACCGGATCACGGACCGGCGCATCAGAGAGACCCACCGGGAGTCCGCAGGCGGTGCGGTCCGAGCCCGCCGGCACGTAGTGGATGACGCCGTGCCCTCCGCGGCGGAGAACCGCTCTCCCGCGCGGCTGCGAAGTCGCTGAGATGGCCGCCCCGGATGGGGGGACGCCGGCAAGCTCGTCAAAGCGCGCCTCCATGCGCGCCGCGAGAGCGGCGAGATCTCTAGGCTTCGCCGGCGAGAAGGCGCGCTCCAGCGCATCTGCCAGGCGCCAGGCCGCGCGGGCGGTGTTCCCCGCGTCAGCCTCGTCCTGGGACCCGCTGTAGCCGCCCACCCGGATCTGAACCGCGGGCGCGTCGTGCTCCTCGTAGTGCTCGATGGTCAGTTCCGCCGACCCTCTCCATTCGTGCCGGAACGTGGTGGAGAGGTCGTGAGCCGTCAGTGACATGAAGAGCTGCCGCTGGCCGGGCAGGGGCCCGTCGCGAACTTGGTCGGGCTGGAGGCGGGTGAGCTTGGCGTGGGTGCGCAGGAGCTCATCGGAGAGAAGGGTGCTCAGCTGCTCCAGGGTGACACCAGCCGGGAGGAGCTGTACTTCAGTGCGGGCGTCCTGCGCGACCTGCCGGGGTCGTTCGCTCATGGGGTTTCGGGAGGAAGAGAGTTGCGAAAGGGTATTGCCAATCAATTTAGTTTGGCAATCGTATTTTGCAAGCCTTTTCTCCAGTAAAAGCGGCCCCGCTGGGCGGAGCCGCAAAATCGATCGTTTGCGCAACGCGACCGCCTCCAGGCTCAGATCAGGGGTGGCATCCCGGGAAACTCACCAGCAAGGAACCTCTCCTGGTCCTGCGCAGCCAGCTTCTCGTAGTCGTCGTTCTCTTTCTCCACGCGCACGGTGAACTCCTCGACGATCCGGCGGAAGTCCTCCGTCCGCACCTGGAGGATCGTCTGCCAGAGGACCGCGTGAAGCGCGGCCGCCGCGGCAGTGTCGTGGGGGATCTCCTCCGCGGCGCAGCGGGTGTAGGCGGCGTGGAACTCCTCCACGGCCGTCTCCCAGCCAGGCCCACGGGCATCCAGCTCCTGCAGAAGCGGGGGTGTCTCCATGCTCTTCTCCTGTGTGACCCCCTCCGGCCTGATCTTTGGCCCGGCCAAAGATCAGGCCGGAGGGGGTGATGCTGCGTGTTGTGGAACGTAGGTCAGTTTGCTTGTACTAGGATCGGGCGCCAGACGGTCACTACCGCACAGTCTTCGCGCGCCCGATAAGCGAAAAGCCAGCATACGCATCAGCCTGCCGCCCTGGTGCGAACTCCGACCGGCTCACTTCCCAAGACGCCACTCGGAGATCACCACCATCTCCAGCCGGATATGACGCAATCAGCCTCGCCCGCTGGATGGTGGGGATGCTGAAGAGGGCAGCGGCCACTGAGGGCATCCGCTCCACAGTCTGGGCGACGGCTTCCCGCTCAGAACTCGCGGGCGATGTTTCGACGTATACCAGAGAGACAAAGTCGCTGGAGGTCACAACCGTCTTCACGCGCACTCTACTTGGAAGCACTTCCCGCACCTCTGCCTCAGAGGTTTCGCCACCACCACCCGAAGTGAACAGCGCCGTCTGAACTTTCTGGATCGTGGCGCGAACCTGGGCGGGAGTCATGCCGTGCCGGTCCGCAATCGCTTGCATCACCTCGCTTTCAGGGACGGACATTGACGATTCCATCAACTCGGTGTAGATGCGGTACTCGTCGTCCGTGTACCCGATAGGCGCCGCGGGGACTGCATTGGTTGCGGGCGGCGACCCTCCCAAACTCTGTGAGGACGACTCGTCCGTCGTCGACGTGGAGTTGCCTGCATCCGCAGGGCCGCATGCCGAGGCGATGCTGAGCAGGACAGCGGTCAGGCAGCGTCTCATAGTCAGATGTTGATGAAGGTGGTAGTGCGTGGGACACCGGCGAGGTGGGCGCTGCGGGCCTATCGGTCAAGCACGTGCTCGTGCTGGAGGTCCTGGTGCGTCTGCGCGCCGGTCTCCTGCAGGTGCGCCTCAACGAACCCGGCCTGGTCGGGGTAGTGCTCGGCCAGGTCCTGCCGCTGCTCGTCGCTCAGCCCCCCCACGCGCTCGCGCATCTCCTGGTGGGCGCTGTAGACGTCACCCCCGAGACGGTGCTGCTCGGCCGAGATCTCCGCGGCGCGCTCCTCGCCGACACCGGCCTCGATCTCCCTGCGCAGCTCGTCGTGGGCCCGGTAGCGGTCGACCGAGAGCGCCGCCTGCTGCACGGTGGGGTCCACGTCGTCATTGCGGTTCTGGAAGGGGAGGGAACGGGGATCCGGAGCGCCGGCGCCGGCCTCACGCTCGGCTTCCCAGCGCTCGCGCTCTTCCCGATCGCGCTGCAGGTCCTCCTCGGCCACGCGCAGCTCGCGGGCGGCGTCCTGATCACGGTGGAAGCTCTCCACCTGGTCGAAGTGCTCGCGCATGTCCGCGGAGTTGGGTCCACCCTCACGGCGCACCTGCTTGTAACGCTGCCGGGCGGTCTCCGGCGCGTCCGGGGCGGGGGCGGCGCTGTCGTCGATCGCGCCGGCGGGAGGCACTACCTGGTCGTTGGTGGCCATCGTCGATTCGTGGAGGTCAGAAGTCCATGCCGCCGCGGTCGCGCGACTTCGGCTTGAGGCTGGAGTCCGGCGCCGACGTGGTGCCGGTGGTGGGGTCGGTCTGGGGGGTGTCGCGGAGCGAGCCGTGGACACGCACGAGCGCGTCCTTCTCGATGCTGGCCGTGCGGTAAAGTTCGTCGCACACCCGGATCTGCGCCAGCGCCTCGGCCCGCATCCCGTCGGTGAACCTGGCCTCGGCCTCCGCCAGCGCTGCGCGTGCCTTCTCGTACGCCACGCCGGCGCGCGCGAGGCGCGGGAGATTCGCGCGCGCCGCCCCGTCGGTGGTGAATCCCAGGCGCCCCGCCAGCCCGGGTCGAGGCTTCCGCCGCAGCTCCAGCTCGGGGAACGTGCCGTCCTGGATCTCCTCCACGGCATCCTGCGCGGCCTTCACCGGGTCCTCCAGGCGGCCGCGGTGCTGCCACTCCTCCAGGAAGGAGCGCGGCCGCGCGCACGTGCGGCGGATCTCGGTGACGAACGCCGCCTCGGCACCGCTGGCGGCCTTCCTGGGCGCCTCCAGCTGCGTCTCCCATTCGTGGACCCGCTTCTCGGCCGCGGCTCGCGTGCGGGCGTTCGCGGCCAGCGTGGCGGTCAGGTCCTGGTGGCGAGCCCGGGCCTCGTCTTTCGACAGGGCCCACGCGCGGTTGGCCGCCTCCGTCCGGAGCTCGCTCACGCGCTCCGGATCCGCTTCGAGCATCAGGGGGATCATGGAGGGCTCCCGTTACATGCTGCGGCCGCGGCCGCGCTCGTCCGGATCCAGGACGTTGGCGGCGCTGCGCACCTGCGACTGGACCGTGCGCAGCGTGCGCTCCGCGTCGTCCAGCAGGCCGAGACGCGCGAGCTCCTGGCGCTGCTCGGGGGTGGCGGTCTGCATCGCCCGGCCGGTACGCTGCTCCAGGACCACGCGCTCGCCGAGGCGCTGGAGCTGCGCGTCGTACTCCTGGACCTGCGCCGTGGCGACGCGCACGGCCTCGCGCGCTTCCTGCAGCGGCCGCTGGGCCGTCTCCGCGGCGGCGCGGGATCCCAGGTAGGTGCCGGCGGTGTCGGCCGCGGTGGGGAGGGATGCGAGCGCCGCCCGACGCTCCTCGTTGGCGACACCGAGGACGGTACGGCCGCGGAGCTGCCCGAAGGTGGCGGGGTTGTTCACCAGCTCGGTGCGCGCCTGCTGCCAGCCGTCGCGGTCCGCGTGGGTGGTGAAGGTCTGCGCCGCCCGCTCCGGATCGGTGAAGGCGCTCCGGAGCCGTTCCACGAACGCGGCCCGGTCGCCGAGGGCCCGCCGCTCCACCTTCTCCAGCTCGCCCACGCGCCCCTGCGCGTCGCGCAGCGCGCGCTCGGCGACGGCGCGGTGCGCCTGGATCGCCTCGATGCGGCGGAGGTTCCCCAAGTCGGCCACCATGCGGTCTAGGTAGGGATCAGCAGCCCGGCCAGGAGCCCGATCGTCAGCGCCGCGGCCACCAGCGCCCAGCGGATCGGCGCCACCCGGGCGCTGACCGTCTCCAGCTGCTGGCGATGCTGCGAGGCCGCCCGGTTCACGTCCCGTGCGGTCCCGCCCACGACCTTCGCCGTCTCCGCGAGCGCGGTCTGCGCCCTGACCAGCGCCTCCAGCTCCACGGCGATCTCCGGCCGCAGGCGCTCCACGATCCGCGCCGCCAGCTCGTCCAGGTCCACCGGCGGCGCCGCCGGCGGTGGGGGGCTCTGCTCCGCGGCCCGAGCCCGGGCGATCAGCTCCCGCGCGCTCGGCGCCGACGTCGGTTCCTCGTCCACTGCGCTGCTCCTGGTAGAGATTGCTGACGCCGCGAGGGGAGATGGAGGAGAGCTTCGCGACCTCCTTCCCGTCGGTCACGATGTAGCCCCCGCCCTTCGGTTCGATCCGGAGCCCGTAGCGGCCGAGCGCTTCCTCGAGCTGCGCCCGGTTCTGGTCCTGGGCGTAGCGCTGGAAGTCCTCCCAGCACGCACCCTTGATGACGACGGGGAAGGGCTCGGCCCCACTCTGCCGGGCCCGCCAGTATTCCAGCTCCGTGAGCGGCGCCGGCTGCTCCTTGGTGGGGGCGCGGTCCCGGTGCCGGCCCTGGACCACCTCGAACCCGTAGTCCTGCTCGATCTGGCGGGCCGAGGCGGAGAAGCGGCGCGCGTCGTTGTGCTTGCTCCACGCCTTGCCGGTCTCCGGGTCGATCCGGTTCACCAGGCAGTGCACGTGCGGCTTGTCGGTGTCGTGGTGGGCGACCATCAGGACCTGGTGGCCGTCCAGCCCCATCTCGCGGAGCATGCGGTGCATCACCTCGCGCTGGACATCGGGGGAGACCTTCTCCCCCTCGCCCCAGCTGACGACGAAGTGGTACGCCGGCTCCTGGACGCGGCTGTTCGTCGCGGACGTGGCCTCCATCACGCGCACGGCCGCCTGCCAGCGGTCCCCGGCCGCCATGTTGGGGGTGTCGGCCCACAGCACGCGGTCGGCCGGGTCGTCCACCGCGTTGGGCCCGGAGCCGTAGATGAGGTAGCGCCCGGTCCGGCCGAAGTCGGCGGCGCCGATGATCTTCACGATCATAGCCGCTCGATGGCTCCGAGGACCTGGGAGAGCACGTGCTGGAGCGCTCGGTACTCCGGCAGCCGGCCCTCCTGGTTGGCCCAGCGGGCGAGCTGGTTGAGGTTCACGCCGATCCGGTTCAGCTCGCGCACCGCCTCGTCGTTGACCTCCGAGCGCTGCACCCGGGCGGGCACGTGGACCGCCAGCGCCGCCAGGCGGACGAAGACCGCCGGCGGCAGGTCGGCGCGCTCGGCGTTCGCCTCCACGGCTGCCCACTCGTCGGGCGAAAAGCGGATTTTGCGCTCCTTCCGCTTCGCCTCCGCCTGCGCGCCAGAAGCGGCGCCAGCCGCAGCGCTGGCGCGCGCGGAGGACGGGCCCTTGCGGGTGCTCTTGCGCGTCCGCTTGGTCTGCTGCCGGGCCTTTGCCATGCTCGCGTGTGCGGGGTGGGTCGCTTGGTCGGAGCGGTTGTAGTGCGGAAGCCGTCCGGCGCTGAGTGCGGAGGGAGCGCAGCGACCGGAGCGCGAAGCGCCAGCCCCCCCCGGCGAGGGGGCGAGATCGCCTAGAGATTCTTAGGTTTTTGGCAAGGAACGCAGCCAAAAACCTTAGAAGCTCTTGGCGCCGCAGGGACCCTCACGAACCGCAAACGAGCGAGCGCAGCGAGCGTTGTTTGCGGTGACGTGAGAGGGCCCTGCGGTATATCTTGCCCGCTGTACCCGCCCGCAAGCTACGCGGCGC
>JBFMFL010000138.1:0-17101 GCA_040752145.1 Gemmatimonadota bacterium | reverse complement strand
CGCGGAGCCACGAGCGCGCCGAAGAGCGCCGCGCCCGCACCCGGGAGTACAGGGCCGCCCGGTCCGGGCGCGAAGCCGGAACCCACCCGATCGAGCCAGGAATGAACAGCCAAACCGGATCCCCCGGCGGACAGGACGTGGCCATCATCGGGATGGCGGGACGCTTCCCGGGAGCGCGCGACATCGACGAGTTCTGGCGGAACCTCCGCTCCGGCACCCGCTCCCTCCGCCGCTTCGGCGACGAAGAGCTCAGGGCCGCCGGGGTCTCGCGCCGCGAGCGCACCGCTCCAGGCTACGTCCCCGTCTCGGGGGTGGTGGAGGGCGCGGAGCTGTTCGACGCCGCCTTCTTCGGCTTCACCCCGCGCGAGGCCCTGGTGATGAACCCGCAGCAGCGCCTCTTCCTGGAGTGCGCCTGGGAGGCGCTGGAGCGGGCGGGCTACGCGTCGCGGGAGTACACCGGCCGCATCGGGGTGTACGCCTCCGAGGGCCAGAACCGCTACATGCTCGACGTGCTCTCGCAGCGTGCGCTGGTACAGGCGGTGGGCGGGCTCCAGGTGGTCCTGTCGAACTCCGCCTCGGTGGCGACGCTCACCTCGTTCAAGCTGGGGCTGGAGGGCCCCAGCCTGAACGTGCAGACGGCGTGCTCCTCGTCCCTGGTCGCCGTCCACCTGGCGTGCCAGGGCCTGCTCTGCGGGGAAACGGACGTGGCGCTGGCGGGCGGGGTGCGGATCAGCGTTCCGCAGGGCCGCGGCTACCACTACCAGCCGGGCGGCATCCTGTCGCCCACGGGGGAGTGCACCCCCTTCGACGCGGATGCGCGCGGCTCGGTGGCGGGGAGCGGGGTCGGGGCGGTGGTGCTGAAGCGGCTGGAGGACGCGCTGGCCGACGGGGACCTAGTCCACGCCGTGATCCGCGGCTCGGCGGTGAACAACGACGGGGACCGCAAGGTGGGCTTCACGGCGCCGCGCTGGGAAGGGCAGGCGGCGGTGATCTCGGAGGCCCTGGCGATGGCGAGGGTGGAGCCGGGAGACGTCTCGTACGTGGAGGCGCACGGCACCGGCACCGAGGTGGGCGACCCCATCGAGGTGGCGGCGCTGGTCGCCGCCTTCGGGGAGGGGAAGAAGGGGACGTGCGCGCTGGGGGCGGTGAAGTCCGGCATCGGGCACCTGGACGCAGCGGCCGGAGTGGTGGGGCTCATCAAGACGGTGCTGGCGCTGCAGAACGAGGAGATCCCCCCGTCGCCGTACTTCCGCAGGCCCAACCCGCGGATCGACTTCGACCGCTCGCCCTTCTACGTCAACCCCGACCTGCGCCCCTGGGCGCCCGGCGGGAGGCCCCGCATCGCGGGGGTCAGCTCGTTCGGCATAGGCGGAACCAACGCGCACGTGGTGCTGGAGGAGGCGCCGCAGGCGGCTCCGTCCGGTCCGTCACGGCCATGGCAGCTCCTGGTGCTGAGCGCCCGCACCCCCGCCGCGCTGGAAGCGGCCACCGACCGCCTTGCCGCGCACCTCCGCGAGCACCCGGAGCAGAAGCTGGCCGACGTGGCGCACACGCTACGCGTGGGACGGCGGCGCTTCAAGCAGCGGCGCGTGCTGGTGTGCCGCGGCCGGGAGGACGCCGCCGCGGCCCTGGAGGCGCGCGACCCGCGGCGCGTGCTGGAAGGAGCCCAGGAGCGCGAAGAGCGCCCGGTGGCGTTCCTCTTCCCCGGCGTGGGCGACCACTACGTGCAGATGGCGCGCGGGCTGTACGAGGCGGAGCCTGTCTTCCGCGACGAGGTGGATCGCTGCGCCCGGATCCTCGGCGCGCACACCCGGAGCGACGTGCGCGAATGGCTCTTCCCCGGAGACCCCGCCCCGGAGCAGGCCGCCGGCGGTGCGCCGGTGGAGGCGGGCGGGTCCACCGACCTCCGCGGCATGCTCGGCCGGGCGGCGGCCGGCGACCCGCTCGGGCGCACGGAGCGGGCGCACCCGGCGGTCTTCGTGGTGGAGTACGCGCTGGCGCGGCTGTGGATGAGCTGGGGCGTGCAGCCGGAGTCGATGATCGGGCACTCGCTGGGCGAGTACGTCGCCGCCACGGTGGCGGGCGTCTTCCGGCTGGAGGACGCGCTGGCGCTGCTCGCCGAGCGGGCGCGGCTGATCTCCGGACTCCCGGCCGGCGCCATGCTCGCCGTGCCGATGGATCCGGCCGCCCTCGGGCCGCGGCTGCGCGACGGGCTGGCGCTTGCCGCGCACAACGCGCCGGGCCTGTGCACCGTGTCGGGCCCGGCGGAGTCCGTCGCCGCCCTGGAGGCGGAGCTGGTGGAGGAGGGGGTGGCGTGCCGGCGGCTGGTGGCGGAGCACGCCTTCCACTCCGCGGAGATGGAGCCGGTGGCCGAGCGCCTGGCCGAGCGGCTGCGCGCCATGCGGCTGGCGGAGCCGGAGATCCCGTTCGTCTCCAACGTGACGGGGACGTGGATTCGCCCGGAGGAAGCCACGGACCCGGAGTACTGGACGCGGCACCTGTGCGGCACGGTTCGCTTCGCGGAGGGGATGAGCGAGCTGCTGCTGGACGGGAGCAGGGTGCTGCTGGAGGTGGGGCCGGGGCGCACGCTGGGGACGTTCGCGCTGCACGGCGGAGCGGCGGAGGCGGCGACCTTCGCCTCGCTGCGGCACGCCTACACGCGGCAGTCGGACCAGGCGTACCTGCTGGAGACGCTGGGGAGGCTGTGGATCGCGGGGGTGCGGATGGACTGGGACGGGTTCACGGCCGGGGAGCGCCGGCGTCGCGCGCTGCTGCCGACGTACCCGTTCGAGCGGCAGCCGTACTGGGTGGAGCGCCGGCCCCGCCGGCGCGCCGCGCCACGGCCCGCCGCGTCGGCGGCCGGCAACGATTCGCCCGGCGCGGACCCGGTCCCGCGGGACCCCGCCGTCACGGCCCCGCCCGCCGCCGCCCCCGGGAAGCTGCCGGGGCTGCAGCCGCGCCCGGAGACGGGCACCCGCTACGTCGCGCCCGCCGGGGAGCTGGAGGAGCGGATGGCGGAGCTGTGGCAGGACCTGCTCGGCTTCGAGCGCATCGGGGCGCACGACGACTTCTTCTCGCTCGGCGGCCACTCGCTCATGGCCACACAGCTGGTCATGCGCGTGCAGGGCGAGTTCCGCGCGGACGTGTCGCTGGACGCCGTGTTCGAGGTCCCGACCGTGGCCGGGATGGCGCGGCGGGTGGCCGCGCTCCGCGACGGCGCGGACGCGGCGGGGCCCGCCGCGATCCGTCCGGTACCGCGCACCGAGCCCCTGCCGCTCTCCTACGGCCAGGAGCGCATCTGGATGCTGGACCGTCTGGAGCCCGGCAACCCGATGTACAACGTGCCGATGTCGGGCTGGCTGCGGGGACCGCTGGACATGGGCACCGCGAAGCGGGCGCTCGCGGAGATCGTCCGCAGGCACGAGGTCTACCGCACCGTCTACGCCGAGGTCGACGGCGTCTCCGTGCAGATCGTGCGTCCGCACCTCGACGTCCCCCTCCCGGTCGACGACTTCTCCGGCATACCGGAAGCGGACCGCGTGTCCACCGTCCGCAGGAGGCACGACGAGGAGGCGCGGCGTCCCACGGACCTGACCACCGGCCCCGTCATGCGGGCCCGGCTCCTCCGCTTCGAGCCCGAACTGCACGCTCTCCTGATCACGGCCCACCACATCGTCACGGACGGCTGGTCCGAGGGGCTGTTCCTCTACGAGCTGGGGGTGCTGTACCAGGCATTCGCCGCCGGCAGGCCCTCGCCGCTCCCGGAGCTCCCCATCCAGTACGCGGACTACGCGGTCTGGCAGCGGGAGCAGCTTTCCGGCGAGCGCCTGCAGCAGCACCTGGCCTTCTGGCGGGAGAGCCTGCGCGGAGTGCCCCCGACCCTGGAGCTCCCCGCCGACCGGCCCCGCCCGCCGGTGCAGAGCTTCCGGGGCGGGAAGCGCGGCACCCTGCTGAGCGCCGAGCTGGTGGAGCGCGCCCGTGCCCTGGCGCGGCGCGAGCGCACGACCTTCCACCTGGTGCTGGTGGCCGCCTTCCAGGCGCTCTGCTTCCGCTACACGGGGCAGGAGGACTTCGCCATGGGCTCCCTGGCCGCCAGCCGCCCGCGGCCGGAGACGCAGCTCCTGCTCGGCTACTTCCTCAACACCATTCCCGTCCGCGCCCGCCCCTCCGCCCGGCTCCGCTTCGACGAGGTGCTGGGGCAGGTGAGGACGTTCATGGCCGGGGCCTACCCGCACGCGGAGCTGCCGCTGCAGATGATCCTGGACGAGGTGCGGCCGGAGCGCGATCCCAGCCGCAATCCGCTGATCCAGGTGATGCTGGGGATCCAGGCTCCCGGCGACTACGGTCCGCCATCGGAACAATCCTCGGGCCTCTCCATGCACCCGCTGGGGGGCGGCGCCGTCCCCACGGGCGACAGCGGCACCGCCAAGTTCGACATGTTGCTGCAGGTCACGGAGGGGGGTGCCCTCGCCATCCCGGCCGTGGCCGAGTACAACAGCGACCTGTTCGACCCGGCCACCGTGGACCGCTTCCTGGACCACTTCCGCGTGCTCCTGGAAGCCGCCGTGGACGCGCCGGATACGCCGCTCGCGCAGATCCCGCTGCTGCTCGAGGGGGAGCGCCGTCAGCTCCTGGAGGAGTGGAACCGGACGGAGGCCGAGTATCCCTCCGCCCGCTGCCTCCACCATCTCTTCGAGGCGCAGGCGGCGCGCACGCCCGACGCCGCGGCGGTGGTCTTCGAGGAGGAGTCGCTGAGCTACGGGGCGCTGAACGCGCGGGCCAACCGCCTCGCGCACCACCTGCGGCGCCTCGGGGTGGGGCGGGAGGTCCGGGTGGGGCTCTGCCTGGAGCGGAGCCTGGAGATGGTCGTGGGGCTGCTGGGCATCCTCAAGGCCGGCGGGGCGTACGTGCCGCTGGACCCCGGCTACCCGGCCGAGCGGCTGGCGTACATGCTGTCCGACTCCGGGGCGCCGGTGCTGCTGACGCAGGAGGAACTGCGGGGCGCGCTGGCGGTGCCGGAGGGGACGGAGGTGGTGGACGTCTCGGGGGCGGAGCGGGCGGGCGAGTCCGTGGAGAACCCCGACGGCGGGGCCACGCCCGACGGCCTGGCATACGTGATCTACACCTCGGGGTCCACGGGACGGCCCAAGGGCGTGATGAACGCGCACCGGGGCATCGTCAACCGCCTGGCGTGGATGCAGGCGGAGTACGGGCTGGGAGCGGAGGACGTGGTGCTGCAGAAGACGCCCTTCAGCTTCGACGTGTCGGTATGGGAGTTCTTCTGGCCGCTGCAGCAGGGCGCCTGTCTGGTGATGGCGCGCCCGGAGGGGCACCGCGACCCGGCGTACCTGCAGGAGGTGATCGAGAGGCGGGGAGTGACGACGCTGCACTTCGTGCCCTCGATGCTGCAGGCGTTCGTGGAGGCGGCCGATGCGGAGCGGTGCGCGACGCTGAAGCGGGTCATCTGCAGCGGAGAGGCGCTGCCGCCGGCGCTGGTGGAGCGCTTCCACGAGCGGTTCGCGGCGCCGGTGGGGCTGCACAACCTGTACGGGCCGACGGAAGCGGCGGTGGACGTGAGCTTCTGGGCGTGCGAGCGGGAGGGGGGCAGGGCGGCGGTGCCGATCGGGCGGCCGGTGTGGAACACGCAGCTGTACGTGCTGGATCGTGGGCTGGGGCCGGTGCCGGTGGGAGTGGCGGGGGAGCTGTACATCGGGGGAGTGCAGGTGGCGCGGGGATACCTGGGGCGTGCGGAGCTGACGGGGGATCGCTTCGTACCGGACCCGTTCGGAGGGGAAGCCGGAGGGCGGCTGTACCGGACGGGGGACAAGGTGCGGTGGCGCTCCGATGGTGCGCTGGAGTACCTGGGGCGCCTGGACGAGCAGGTGAAGGTGCGGGGGTTCCGCATCGAGCTGGGGGAGGTCGAGGCGGTGCTGCTGGCGCAGCCGGGGGTGCGGGAGTGCGCGGTGGTGGTGCGCGAGGACGCGCCGGGCGAGCGGCGGCTGGTGGCCTACCTTGCCGCCGCCGCGGAGGGGCTGCCCCCCGTGGAGGAGCTGAGGGCGCGGCTGCGCGAATGGCTGCCGGAGTACATGGTGCCCGCCGCCTTCGTGGCGCTGGAGAGACTTCCCCTCACCCCCAACGGCAAGGTGGACCGGGCCGCGCTCCCCACGCCCGCGGCGGAGCGCGCCTCCGGGCGCGAGCCGGCGGCGCCGCGGAACGCCGCGGAGCGGGCGCTGGTGGAGATCTGGAGCGCCGTGCTGGGGGTGGAGCGCGTGGGGATCCACGAGCGCTTCTTCGAGCTGGGCGGCGACTCCATCCTTGCCATCCGGGTGGCCACGGCGGCGCGCCGCGCGGGGATGCAGCTGCTGCCGCGGCAGCTCTTCGAGCACGCCACGATCGCCGAGCTGGCGCGGGTGGCCGGGACCGGGACGTCGGTCGTGGCGGAGCAGGGGCGGGTGGCCGGGGCGGCGCCGCTGACGCCGATCCAGCGCTGGTTCTTCGCGCAGGAGGCGCCGGCGCCGCACCACTACAACCAGGCGCTGCTGCTGGTGCCGCCGCGCGCGCTGGAGCCGCGGCTGCTGGGTCGTGCGCTCGCGGCGCTGGTGGAGCACCACGACGCGCTGCGCCTGCGCTTCCGCCGCGGCGGGGGCGGCTGGACGCAGGAGCACGCGCCCGCCGGCGAGCGCGCGCCGCTGGTGACGATCGACCTGGCGCGGCTGGACGGCGCGGCCCGGGACCGGGCGATGGCGGAGGCGGCGGACCGGGTGCAGGCCGGACTCGACCTGGAGCGCGGCCCCGTGCTGCGGGCCACCCACTTCCGCACCCGCGACGAGGGGCGGTTGCTGCTGGTGCTCCACCACCTGGTGGTGGACGGGGTCAGCTGGCGCATCCTGCTGGAGGACCTGGAGACCGCGTACGTGCAGGCGGAGCGCGGCGAGCCGGTGCGGCTCCCGGCCAAGACGACCTCGTGGAAGGCGTGGGCGGAGCGGCTGGCGGAGCACGCCGGCGCGCCGGAGACCCTGGTGGAGGCCGCGTACTGGACCGAGCGGGCCCGGGTCGCCGCGGCTGCGCTGCCGCTGGACGCCCCCCGCGCGGAGGACACCGCAGGGCTCGGCCGGACGGTGGCCGTGCAGCTGGGCGCGGACGAGACGGAGGCGCTTCTGCGCGAGGTCCCCGCGGCGTACCGCACGCACGTCGACGAGGTGCTGCTCTGCGCGCTGGTCCGCGCCCTGGCCCGCTGGACCGGGGAGCGGCGGGTGCGGGTGGAGCTGGAGGGGCAGGGCCGCGAGGAGGGGCGCCTGGAGGGCGTGGACCTGTCCCGCACCGTGGGGTGGTTCACCAGCCTGTATCCCGTGCTGCTGGAGCTCCCGGCGGCCGGCGGACCGGGCGAGGCGCTCAGGGCCGTCAAGGAGCAGCTGCGCGCCGTGCCGGGGCGCGGCCTCGGCTACGGGCTGCTGCGCTGGATGGGCGGCGGCGTCGCCGCGGAGCTGGCCGCGGCGCCGCGGGCCGAGGTGGCGTTCAACTACCTGGGCCAGGTGGACCGGACGGTGTCGCAGGACACCTTCTTCCGCTTCGCGCCCGAGTCCGGCGGCGCGCACCAGGACCCGCGGCGCGTCCGGCCGCACCGCCTGGAGGTGAACGGGGTCGTGAGCGGCGGGTGCCTGAGGATCACCCTCGGCTACGGCGCGGCGACCCTGCGGGAAGAGACGGCGCGGCGGCTGGCCGCGTGGTACCTGGAGGAGCTGCGGGAGCTGGTCGCCCACTGCCGCGGCACGGACGCGGCCGGCTACACGCCGAGCGACTTCCCCCGGGCGGGGCTGGACCAGGCGGCGCTCGACCGGCTGCTGGGCGAGGAGCGGGGGATCGAGGACGTGTACCCCGCCACCCCCATGCACGAGGGGATGCTCTTCCACTCCCAGTACGCCCCCGAGTCGGGGGTGTACGTGGGTCAGCTCGCCTTCGCGCTGGAGGGGCCGCTGGACGCCGGGGCGGTGGAGCGGGCGTGGCGCGGCGCCGTGGCGCGGCACGAGGCGCTGCGCACCGGGTTCGCCTGGCGGGGGCTGCCGCGGCCGCTGCAGGTGGTGAGGGAGACGGTGGAGCTGGAGTTCCGGCGGGAGGACCGGCCGGGTCTGGGCGCGGCGGAGCTGGCGGAGCTCGCGGCGGCGGAGCGGGCACGCGGCTTCGACCTGGAGCGCCCCCCGCTGATGCGCGTGGCGCTGCTCCGCGCCGGCGACCGGGAGCACCAGCTGGTGTGGACGCACCACCACCTGGTGCTGGACGGGTGGAGCCTGTCCGTGCTCTTCCGCGACGTGCTCGCGCTCTACCGGGCGCACGCCCGGAGCGAGACGCCGCAGCTACCCCCTCCGCCCCGCTACGGGGAGTACGTGGCCTGGCTGGAGGCGCGGGACGCGGGCGCGGCGGAGCGCCACTGGCGCGAGGAGCTGCGCGGGTTCGCCGCGACCACCCCGCTGCCGCTCCCCCGCGCCGGCTCCGGCGAAGCGCGGCACGAGATCCACGTCGCCGAGCTGCCGGAGGCGCTGTCACGGCGGCTGCAGGAGCGGTCGCGGGAGCGGGGGCTGACCGTGAACACACTGGTGCAGGGCGCGTGGGCGCTCCTCCTGGCCCGCTACGCGGGCGAGGACGACGTGGTCTTCGGGGCCACCGTCTCCGGCCGCCCCGCCGACCTGCCCGGCGCGGAGGAGATGGTGGGGCTGTTCATCAACACCCTGCCGGTGCGGGTGCCCGTGCCGCCGCAGGCGGAGGCCGGTGCCTGGCTGGCACGGCTGCAGGAGCGCCAGGCGCGGGCGCGCGAGCACGAGCACGCCTCGCTGGTGCAGGTGCGGCGGTGGAGCGAGATGCCCCCGGGCGAAGCGCTCTTCGAGAGCCTGGTGGTGTTCGAGAACTTCCCGGTGGAGCGGGCCGCGGCCGCCGGCGCCGAGGCGCTGCGGGTGAGGCTCAGCCTGGGCGTGGGGCAGACGAACTACCCGCTCACGCTGGTCGTGACGCCGGGGGCGCGCTTCCACGTCGCGCTGCACTACGACCGGACCCGCGGCGGTCCGGACGACGCCGGGCGGCTGGTGGAGCAGCTGGGCACGCTGCTAGAAGGGCTGACGGGCGACCCGGGGCGGCGCCTCTCCGAGGTGTCGCTGCTGCGTGACGCCGAGCGGGCGCGGATGCTCGCGGCGTGGAGCGCCGCCGCGGCAGGGGGTACGCCCCTCCTCCACGACCTGTTCGCGGCACAGGCCGCACGGACGCCCGACGCCCCCGCGGTGGTCGCGGACGGCCGGGTGCTCACCTACGCCGAGCTGGAGCGCGGGGCCGACCAGCTCGCCCGCCGCCTTCAGCGCCGCGGGGTGGGGCCGGAGGTGGCGGTGGGCGTGTGCATGGAGCGCTCCCCCGAGCTGGTCCTCGCCCTCCTGGGGATTCTCAAGGCGGGCGGCGTCTACCTGCCGCTGGACCCCGCCTACCCGGCCGAGAGGCTGGCGTTCATGCTCGCGGACGCCGGCGCACCGGTGCTGCTCACCGGCGCGCGCTCCGGGGACCCCGTCCCGGCGTTCTCCGGCGAGCGCCTTGCGCTTGACCGGGACCGGGCGCCGGCCGCCCCCCCGGCCGGCGAGCCGCCCGCGTGCGCGGCGTCGCGGGACAACGCCGCGTACGTGATCTACACGTCCGGCTCCACGGGGGCGCCCAAGGGCGTGGTGGTCACGCACGCCTCCGCCGTCAACCTGCTGCGGCGCAGCGTGGAGACGCTGGACGTCCGCCAGGGCGGGCGCGTCCTGATGACCTCCTCCGTCAGCTTTGACGTCTCGGTGCTGGACGTGTTCGCCGCCCTGCTCTCCGGCTCCGCGCTGTACTTCGCCGACCGCGAGGCGCTGCTGTCCCCGGAGCGGCTGGCGGCGCTGCTGCGGGAGCTGGAGATCAGCACCTGGATGGTCACCCCGGCGCTGCTGGACTCGCTGCCGGACGTCGAGCTCCCGGCGCTGCGGACGCTCGTTGCGGGCGGTGACCGCTGCTCCGCCCGGGCTGCGGGGCGGTGGTCGGCCGGGCGGCGGATGGTGAACATCTACGGCCCCACGGAGGCCACCATCTTCGCCACTTCGTACACCTGCCCGCCCGGCATCGCCGAGGCGCCGCCGGTCGGGTGGCCGGCCGCGGACGCGCGCGTCTACGTGCTGGACGCCTGGGGCGGACCGGTCGCGACCGGCGTGCCCGGCGAGCTGTACATCGGCGGGCCGGGCGTGGCGCGCGGCTACCTGGGCCGGCCGGCGCTGACGGCTGAGACGTTCCTCCCGGACCCGTTCTCCGCGGAGCCGGGCGCGCGCATGTACCGGACCGGGGACAGGCTCAGGGGGCTCGCGTCGGGGGCGCTGGAGTTCATGGGGCGGCTGGACGCCCAGGTGAAGATCCGCGGGCAGCGGGTCGAGCCGGGGGAGGTCGAGGCGGCTCTCCTGGGGGCCGGGGGCGTGCGGGAAGCGGTCGTGGTCGCGCGGGAGGATGCCGTCTTCGGCGTGCCCGGGGAGAAGCGCCTGGTGGCGTACGTGGTCGCCGACCGGGGGGGGGACCTCCGGGCGGGCGAGCTGCGGGTGCACCTGCGGAAGCTGCTGCCGGAGCACATGATCCCTGCGGCGTTCGTCGTCCTGGACCGTCTGCCGGTGACGGCCAACGGCAAGGTGGACCGCCGTGCCCTGCCGGAGCCCGGCTTCGCGGCGTCGGGGGAGTACGTGGCGCCGCGCGGCCCCACGGAGGAGCTGCTCTGCGGGATCTGGGCGGACGTGCTGCAGGTGGAGCGGGTCGGCGTGCACGATGGCTTCTTCGAGCTGGGCGGGCACTCGCTCGTGGCGAACCGGCTCGTTTCGCGGGTCGCGGAGGCGCTCGGGGCCGAACTGCCCATCCGCGTGGTGTTCGAGGCGCCCACGGTGGCCGCTATGGCCGAGCGCGTGGAGGAGATCCGGCGCGCGGGCCTCCCCGCGCTGCCGCCGGTGGTGCCGACCGAGCGCACGGGGGCGCTGCCGCTGTCGTTCGCGCAGGAGCGGCTCTGGCTGGTGGACCAGATGGAGCCGGGAAGCGCCGTCTACAACATCCCCCTGGCATGGCGCTTGGGAGGGGCGCTGGACGAGGCGGCGCTGGCGCGCGCGCTGGGCGAGATCGTCCGCAGGCACGAGGCGCTGCGGACCACGTTCGGGGAGGTGGACGGATCTCCGGTGCAGGTGATCGCGCCCTTCGGCGGCTTCGCGCTGCCGGTGGAGGACCTGTCGGACCTGAGCGAGGCGCATCGCGAGGCGGCGCTCAGGCGGCGTGCTCGCGAGGAGGCGGCGCGGCCCTTCGACCTCTCGGCGGGCCCGCTCTTCCGTGCGGCGCTGCTGCGGCTGGGCGCCGAGGACCACGTGCTGCTGCTCTCGATGCACCACGTCGTGAGCGACGGCTGGAGCATGGGCGTGCTCTTCCGCGAGCTGTCGGCGCTGTACGCGGCGTACCACGAGGGAGGGGAGTCGCCGCTCGCGGAGCTGCCGGTCCAGTACGCCGACTATGCCGTGTGGCAGCGCGAGCAGCTGGCGGGCGAGGTGCTGGATCGGCAGCTGGCGTACTGGAAGGAGCGCCTGGGGGGAGCCCCGGAGCTGCTGGAGCTGCCGACGGACCATCCCCGCCCTGCCGTGCAGACGTACCGGGGAGCCACGGTTCCCATGGAGCTCTCCCGGGAGCTGCTGGAGCGGCTGCAGGCGCTGGGGCGCAGCGAGGGGGCGACGCTGTACATGGTGCTGCTGGGCGCATTCCAGGTGCTGCTGTCGAAGTACAGCGGGAGCGAGGACGTCGTCGTGGGCAGCCCCACCGCGGGACGCACGCGCGGGGAGGTGGAAGGGCTGATCGGCTTCTTCGTCAACACCCTGGTGCTGCGGGTCGACCTCTCGGGCGATCCGAGCTTCCGCGAGCTGCTGGGGCGGGTGCGCGAGGCGACGCTGGGCGCGTACGAGCACCAGGAGGTGCCCTTCGAAAGGCTGGTGGCGGAGCTTCACCGGGTGCGCTCCCTGAGCCACTCGCCGCTCTTCCAGGTGATGTTCACTCTGGACAACGCCCAGGACACGGGCGGCGGGCTCGCGGGGCTCGGCGTGCAGGGAGTCGCAACGGAGCTCGAAGTCGCCAAGTTCGACCTGTCGCTGGGGCTGGCTGCGGGCTCCGACGGGCTGCGCGGCGGCCTGAACTACAGCACGGAGCTGTGGGAGGCCGCGACCGTGCAGCGGCTCGTGGGCCACTTCACGCGCCTGGTGGAGCAGGCGGCCGCCGACCCGGACGTGCGCATCTCGCAAATGACGCTGCTGGACGAGGCGGAGCGGCGGCAGGTCGTGGAGGAGTGGAACCGCACGGACGTGGAGTCCCCCGCGGCTGCCTGCATCCACGAGCTGTTCGCGGCACAGGCGGAGCGCACGCCGGAGGCCCTGGCCGTGGTCTCCGGGGACGAGGAGCTGACCTACCGCGAGCTGGACGCGCGCGCCAACCGGCTGGCGCGCCGCCTCGCGGGGCTGGGGGCCGGGCCGGAGGTCCGCGTCGGCGTCTGCCTGGAGCGCTCGCCCGGGATGGTGGTGGCGATGCTGGCCGTGCTCAAGGCGGGCGCGGCGTACCTCCCCCTGGACCCCGCCTATCCGGCCGACCGGCTGGCGTACATGCTGGCCGACTCCGGCGCGCGTGTCCTGGTCACGCAGGCCTCGCTGCACGGCCTGCTCCCGGCAGAGGGCATGCGGACCGTGCGGGTGGACGCGAACGCGGCAGAGGTCGCGGCGGAGCCGGACGCGGCGCCGCGCACGGCGGTCGCCCCGGAGAACGCGGCGTACGTCATCTACACCTCCGGCTCGACCGGCCGCCCCAACGGCGTGGCGGTCGAGCACCGCGCCGCCGCCGCGCACCTGGCGGCGTTCGCCCGCGACCTCGGGATCACTCCCGCCGACCGGGTGCTCCACTTCGCCTCCTTCGGCTTCGACGTCTCCATCGAGCAGCTCTTCCTCCCTCTCCTCTCCGGAGCGGCGCTGGTGCTGCGCGGCGCGGAGCTGTGGGCCCCGGAGGAGTGGCCGGCGCGCGTGCGCGAGGCGGGGGTCACCGTCGCCAACCTGCCGCCCACCTACTGGCAGGAAGTCATCGACGCGGCGGCCAGGAGCGCCCTCCCGGAGCTGCGCCTCCTGGTGATCGGCGCGGAAGCGATGCCCTCCGCCGCGGTGCGCCGCTGGCGCGAGGCCGTGGAGAGCCCGGCGCGGCTGCTCAACGCCTACGGGCCGACTGAGGCCGTGATCACCGCGACGGCGTTCGCGCTCCCGGGGGCGTACGCCACCGCGCGGGTGGGGGCGATCGTCCCCATCGGGGCACCGGTGGCGGGTCGCGCGGCGTACGTGCTGGACCGCCGGGGCGATCCGGTGCCGGTGGGCCTGCCGGGGGAGCTGTACCTGGGCGGAGCACAGCTCGCGCGCGGCTACCTGGGCCGCCCGGAGCTGACTGCGGAGCGCTTCGTCCCCGACCCGTTCTCTGCACTCCGGGGGGCGCGCATGTACCGCACGGGTGACCGGGTGAGGTGGCGTGGGGACGGGACGCTGGAGTACCTGGGACGCCTGGACGAGCAGGTCAAGGTGCGCGGCTTCCGCATCGAGCCGGGAGAGATCGAAGGGGCGCTGCGGCGCAGCGAGGGAGTCGCCGACTGTGTGGTCGTGGCCCGCGAGGACGTGCCCGGGGAGAAGCGGCTGGTGGCGTACGTGGTGGGCGACGTGGAGGCGGGGGTCCTGCGCGAGCACCTGCTCCGGGAACTCCCGGACTACATGGTGCCGGCGGCTTTCGTGGCGCTGAAGCGGCTGCCGCTGACTCCGAGCGGCAAGCTGGACCGCAGGGCGCTGCCGGCGCCGGACTTCGCCTCGGCAGAGGTGCGCTACGTGGCGCCGCGCACGCCGACGGAGGAAGTGCTGGCGGAAATCTGGGCGGAAACGCTGCGCCTGGAGCGGGTGGGGGTGACGGAGAGCTTCTTCGAGCTGGGCGGGCACTCGCTGCTGGCCACGCGCGTGGTCTCTCGGGTGCGGCAGGTGTTCGGGGTGGAGCTGCCGCTGCGGGCGCTCTTCGAGGAATCCACGGTGGCGGAGCTGGCCGGGCGCGTGGAGGAGATCCGGCGCGCGGGCCTCCCCGCGCTCCCGCCGGTGGTGCCGACCGAGCGACGGGGGCGCTGCCGCGGTCGTTCGCGAAGGAGCGGCTCTGGCTGATGGACCAGATGGAGCCGGGAAGCGCCGTCTACAACCTCCCGGTGGCATGGCGCCTGGCGGGTGCGCTGGACGAGGCTGCGCTCAGGCGGCGTGCTCGCGAGGAGGCGCGGCGGGCCTTCGACCTCTCGGCGGGCCCGCTCTTCCGTGCGGCGCTGGTGCGGCTGGGCGAGGAAGACCATGCGCTGCTGCTCTCGATGCACCACGTCGTCAGCGACGGCTGGAGCATGGGGGTAGGGGCCAGCGAAAAGGCCCCACAACGGAAACCGTTGCAGGGCCTTCTCTTTAGAAGCTGTTGGGAAACGTCATGCAACAGGGTCGAGCCTGCGGAGCATGAGGCGAATCATGGCGAGGCGGATCCAGGTCTCACTGCTCTTCGGGTCCGTCTCATAGTCACGGGCCAGGCGGCGGTGACGCATCAGCCAGGCGAAGGTACGCTCGACGACCCAACGCTTGGGCAACACGGAGAAGCCCTTCTGGTTCTTGGGCTTCTCCACCACCTGCAATCTCCACCCGCCGGTCTGGTCTACCCACTGGGCCAGCGGCTCCCCCGCATAGGCACCATCGGCAAAGATGACCTCCAGACGCGGGCAGCACCCCACCATCTGCGGCAGCACACGCCGTGCGCCGTGTACGTCGGGCAAACTGGCTGCGGTGACCTCCACGGCCCAGATCAACCCCAGCGTGTCGACGCAGAGGTGTCGCTTCCGTCCGGTGATGATCTTGCCGCCATCGAAGCCCCAACAGTCCCCCTTTTTTCTGCCGTGCGGATCGACTGGGCGTCCAGCACGGCAGCACTCGGAGTGGGTTCACGCCCTTCGTGGCGGCGGACCTGCTCGCGCAGCACATCGTGAATGTGCTCGATTCGGCCGTTGCGCTTCCACCGACGAAAGTGGTCGTACACGTTGTCCCAGGGCGGGAAATCGTGCGGCAGGTCACGCCAGGAGCAGCCGTTCTTGAGGTAGTAGAACAGCGCGTTGACGATCTCGCGCAACGGCCACTCCCGAGGGCGTCCTCCCTTGTGCTTCGGGCTCTCCAGCAGCGGGCGCAGCCGCTCCCATTGCGCATCGGTCAGGTCACTCGTATAGCTACGTCGTTGCATGCCATGGACCTACACCCCTGCATTCCGCTGGTTTCCCAACAGCTTCTTACGCAGTCGGGACGGCGGGATTTGAACCCGCGACCCCCTGAACCCCATGCAGCAGCGGAGGGGGCCGGAGTCCAGCAAAATGGCGTAGTTACTCGATGTTCCGGAAGAGCCTGCCGGACTTCGACGGCCGAAATGCCGGGTTCTGCCGGAAGAGTTATCCCAGAAGTTATCCCAGGCTAGCTGCCCTCAATCTTCAGCCCTCGGCGCCACTCCCTGCCTGTGCCAGTCCCCGCCGGATGTAAGTCCGTCCACCAGATCGGGCATCGGCTGAAATAAGATTAGATGTGTGTAGCCGTCGCCTTCGTACCGGCAGGATTGGAAGCCTCCGGCCGTAGCAGGTCGCTTGTGCCTCTGCTCGAAGGCTTCCACCCTCTCGCGTACCTCTCTCGTGCGATCACCCTTTGATATATACAGGTGGGTATCTTCGTTCATGACGTTGCCTCCGAGGTTGTTTGACGACGATCCGGGGCCTGCAACCTATCTGCACGTGTACCGAACATGAGGGCGGAGCTACCAATCTGCGGACCCTAGCTTTTGGACTAACTACTCTGCGTATGGCCGGGAGCCGGCTCCATCTCTCGCATGTAGCGGTCCTCAGCAAGCTGCATTCGCTTTTTGGGTGGCGGGCGATGGCCGCGGAAGCGATCAATTAATCGCTGGTACCACGGTAGCCCTTTCCGGAAGCCAGCAGACTCTTTAGGGAGCGCAAGTTCCCAGAGAATTGCACTTCGTTCTTCAACATAATCGCGATGCCACCACCGCTCCCTCCGCTGGCGGCGAGGGATCGCTTCGTACGCTTTCAGTAGAGCACCCCAAACGCCTCTTAGGTCGAAAAACACTCCAGGCTCAAGCTCCGGGTTTCGAACCACGCCAGGTTCGAGCCCGTGTTCCAATCGTTCGAGCTTGCGTGCAGCAGCCTCCAGGCAGAAATAGACGCGCGGGGGAACGTCGGCTCCGCTCTCCCGAAGGCTCTCCAAGTCTCGCTGTCCTCGTTTCACATGGTGTTCCAGAAGAGCCAACTGCCCATCATCCTTGGAATCACGGACGGCTGGATAGGCTTCCGCGAGTTCGTGGAAGTCGGTCGCAAGATTTGCAAGCGCCACGATGAACTTCATGTGTTCGGCACGCGCTCGCCCCTTCTCAAGACGATACAGCTTGATCGAGTAGATTCCGAACCACGCGACCACTGCGGCGATTAGGAGCGATACAACGCTCGCTGCGGTCTGTACTCCGGCTGCATTCTCTCCCAGCCACTCAAGAAGCGTTTTCATATTTGCGGTGATGCGAGAAACCCCGGTAGCACTACCTGCCTCGCTTGGCGCTCATCCATAGCTGATCGACAGCCGTACCAACAATGTGGAGGCGCGATCAAGCCTCTCACAAGGCGGAGCATACGGTTCGCAGCGGCGGAAGCACTGCAAGCGCAGGGCGGGGCAGGAGCACGTTACGTGTTCCTGCCCCGCTGGTTTGGAGGGACCCCGCGCCCGTGGTGTGTTGTGCCGGCGGGATGGGTGGCGGGTGGGGAGCGTACCTCACGGCTCGGCCGAGCCGATCAACGGAGAGCCCATCACCGGCGGGAGCCCCTTTCTAGCTTGGGTGGGTTATCCGGTTGTCACCCCATGCAGGGCTGAGAAAGGAACTCGGCCCAGGACCAGAGGTGCTCAGTCAAGCCCAGCGCTATCGCAGGTGAGCGTCGGCGGTAGCTGCGGCCGGTCGAGGGATCCGGTTCAGC
>JBFMFL010000137.1:0-17119 GCA_040752145.1 Gemmatimonadota bacterium | reverse complement strand
GCGCGCCGCCCAGGCGCCGGGCGCCTCCGGACCTCCCGGGGACGGCGCGGGGGCGCACTAGCCCCCGCAGGCCGGCCCGCCCCGGGATCCCGAGACCCGATCCACACCGCATGGAAGACAGCTCATTCGAGTTCCTGAAGCGCCTCCTGGACGCCCCCGGCCCCTCCGGCTTCGAGGTGGTGCCCGCGCGCATCTGGCGCGCCGAGGCGGAGCGGATCGCCGACCGCGTGGACGCGGACGTCGCCGGCAACTCCGCGGCGACGCTGAATCCCGGGGGCACCCCCCACGTGATGCTGGCCGGCCACATCGACGAGATCGGGCTGATGGTCACGCACGTGGACGACGACGGCTTCCTGTACTTCGACGGGATCGGCGGGTGGGACCCGCAGGTCCTGGTGGCGCAGCGGATCCGCGTGCTCACCCGCCGCGGGGAGGTGATGGGCGTGGTGGGCAAGAAGCCCATCCACCTGATCAAGGGCGAAGAAAAGGACAAGGCCGCCAAGATCACCGACCTGTGGATCGACGTGGGCGCCCGCAGCCTGGCCGAGGCCGCGGACCGCGGCATCCGCGTGGGCGACCCGGCGGTGGTGGACGCGCGCCTGGTGGAGCTGGGGAACGGGCTGATCGCCTCGCGCTCCATCGACAACCGCATCGGCGCGTTCATCGTGCTGGAGGCGCTGCGGATGCTCCGGGATGGGCCGGCGTTCGGGGCGCAGGTGACCGCCGCGGCCACCACGCAGGAGGAGATCGGCTTCAGCGGCGGCGGCGCGCGCGTCTCCGCCTACGCGCTGGACCCGCAGGTGGCGCTGGTGGTGGACGTGTCCTTCGCCACCGACTCGCCGGGGATGGAGAAGAAGGAGATCGGCTCGCACAAGCTGGGGGGCGGCCCCATCCTGGCGCGCGGCTCCGCCATCAACCCGCTGGTGTTCGAGCGCCTGGCGGAGACCGCCGAGGCGGAGGGGATCCCCTTCAGCATCCAGGCGAACCCCAAGCACACCGCCACCGACGCCGACGCCGTCTACCTGTCGCGCGCGGGCGTGGCCACGGGGGTGATCTCCATCCCCAACCGGTACATGCACTCACCCAATGAAATCGTGGCGCTGGACGACCTGGTGGCCGCCGCGCGGCTGATCGCCGCGTTCTGCCGCGGGCTGCGCGGGGGCGACGAGTTCGTGCCGCGCTGACCGGGCCGGAGACCCCAGCATGTACACCGTAGACGAGATCGTCGTGCGCGCCCCCGTGGAGGCGTGCTTCAGGACCGGGGCGGACGTGGAGCGCTGGCCGGAGTGGCTGCCGCACTACCGCTGGGTCCGCTTCCAGCGCAAGGACGGCTTCGCCACCGGGCGGGTGGAGATGGCGGCCCGCCGCGACTTCGGCCCGCTCCCCTACCCCGTCTGGTGGATGTCGGAGATGCACGTGGACGAGACGCGTCCGGCCGTCATCTACCGGCACGTGGACGGCATCACCACGGGGATGGACGTGGAGTGGACCTTCCGCGACCGCGGCGACGGCACCACCCACGTGAGGATCGTACACGACTGGCCCCCGGGCCCGCGCTGGCCGCTCCCCGCACCCGTGCGGCGGCTGATCGGGAGCGCCGTCATCGGCCCGGTGTTCATCCACCACGTGGCCAGCCGGACGCTGGCGGGGATCAAGCGGGCGGCGGAAAGGGAACAGGGAACGGCGAAGGAACAGGGAACAGGGAACGGGGAATAGCCTGCGAACGGCAACGGCAGCTGAAGTTGGGGGCTGTTCCCTGTTCCCTCGGGTGGCGGAAGGGGGAGTCGGGGTGGATTCCCTGTTCCCTGTGTAGAGGTCTGCTGCGCCCGTTCTTGCGGGAACGTACCGGGGGCTCGTCGGTACCGATGCCGGCGAGTCTTCCGTTTTTCAGGGCACACGGCGAGCAAGGAACATGAGGGGCACCACCCGGGATCCGTCGGACGAGACCACCCCCCGCCGCGTCGTGGTGACGGGGATCGGCTGCATCACCCCCATCGGCACGGGCGTGGAGGGGCTGTGGGAGGGCCTGCAGCGGCGCGAGTCCGCGGTGCGGCGCATCTCGCGCTTCGACCCCTCGCCCTTCCGCTCGCACATCGCCGCGCAGGTGGACGACTTCGAGCCCACCGACTACATGGACCGCAGCCGGGCGCGGCGCATGGAGCGCTACGCTCAGTTCTCCGTGGCCTCGGCGCGCATGGCGCTTGAGGACGCGGCGCTGGACCCGGCCTCGGTGGACCCGGACCGCGTGGGCGTGCAGATGGGGAGCGCGCTGGGCGGCGTGGCGTACGGCGAGGGGCAGTTCAACTCGTACCTCCAGAACGGGGTGCGCGGGGTGGACCCCATGCTGGCGCTGGCGGTGTTCAACGGCTCGGCGTCGTGCAACGTCGCCATCGAGTTCGGCTTCACCGGGCCCAACTCCACCAACGGGATGAGCTGCGCCTCCGGCGCCATAGCCATCGGCGACGGGTGGCGGCTGATCCGCGAGGGCGAGGCCGACGTGGTGGTCTCCGGCGGCGTGGAGGCCCCGCTGGCGCCGCTGTGCTACGGCGCCTTCGCCATCATCCGCGCCATGTCCACCCGCAACGACGACCCGGAGCGCGCCTCGCGCCCCTTCGACGCGGAGCGCGACGGCTTCGTCATGGGCGAGGGAGCGGCCACCCTGGTGCTGGAGGAGCTGGAGCACGCGCGGCGGCGCGGGGCCCGCATCTACGGCGAGGTGCTGGGCTACGGCACCTCCAACGACGCCCACCACATGACCGCCCCCCGCCCCGACGGGAGCCAGGCGGCACGCGCCATGCGGTCGGCCATGCGGACCGGCGGGATCCGCCCGGAGGAGGTGGACTGGGTGAACGCGCACGCCTCGTCCACGCCGCTCAACGACTCCACGGAGAGCCGGGTGATCCGCGAGGTGCTGGGGGAGCACGCGGACCGGGTGGCGGTGAGCGGGACCAAGGGGTACCACGCCCACTGCCTGGGGGCCACGGGCGCCGTCGAGGCCGCCGTCTCCATGCTGGCGATCCAGCGGGGGTGGATCCCGCCCACGCTGAACCTGGAGAGCCCGGGCGAGGGGTGCGACCTGAGCTACGTGGTCGGCGAGGGGACCTGCCTCCCGGTGCGGCGCGCGGTGTCCAACTCCTTCGGTTTCGGGGGGATCAACGCGGCCCTGGCGTTCGGCAGCCTGTCGTAGACAGCGGGCGTTCCCGTTCGGGAACATCTCAAGGGCGTGGGGGTTCTCAAGCGCACCGTCCACGACCGGCTCGCGACCGGGCACGTTTCGTTTGACTTTCTAGGGGGGGCGGCTTACATTGCCCGGTTATGAATTTGTCTTTTCTAGGACAAGACGCCGGTACCGGTTGATCTGAGAGCAGAGCCTCGCACGCCAACGAGGCTCCTGCTCTCTTCTTTTTTCCCTGGATGAGCCGAACCCATGTTCCTGAGCTCCCGTGCGCTTGACTCCTTCGACCAGTACCTGCACGACGTCGAGAAGTACCCGCTGATCGAAGACCCGGCCGAGGAGAGGGCGCTGGCCCGCAAGGCCAGGGCGGGCGACAAGGAGTCGGCGGAGCGCCTGGTGACCGCCAACCTGCGCTTCGTGATCTCCTACGTGAAGAAGTACCAGGGCCGCGGCCTCGGGCTGGCGGAGCTGGTGTGCATCGGCAACGAGGGCCTTCTCAAGGCCGTCAAGAAGTTCGACCCGGACAAGGGGGTGAAGTTCATCTCCTACGCGGTGTGGTGGATCCGCCAGACCGTGCTCCAGGCGCTGGCCGAGCAGACCCGCTCGGTGCGCATCCCGCTGAACCAGAACTCCAACCTGGTCCGCCTCTCCCGGGTGGACACGGCGCTCACCCAGTCGCTGGGCCGCTCGCCCACGGACGAGGAGATCGCCAACGAGATGGGCGAGCCGGTGGACACCATCCGGGCGCTCCGCCGGGTGGCCGCCAGCGAGCTCTCGCTGGACGCCCCGCTGGACCGCGGCGACCGCGACTCGGCCTCGTTCGGCGAGCGCTTCGCCGGCGCCGAGGCGGACGAGATCGAGGAGGAGGTGGAGTCGCAGGCCCGGCGCGAGTTCCTGGAGAGGATGTTCGAGAAGTACCTCACCGAGCGCGAGCGCAAGATCCTGTACCTGTACTACGGGCTGGACGAGGGCGAGGAGCGGACGCTGGAGGAGATCGGCTCGCTCCTGGGCGTCACCCGCGAGCGGATCCGCCAGATCCGCAACCGGGCCTTCGAGAAGCTCCGCGAGAGCCCCGACGGCGCCGCGCTGGAAGGGTTCTGGGCGGTGTCCTGAACGGCCGGCCCGAAGTCGAGAGAAGTCCGGAGAGGGAGGGATCCGCGAGGCGGGTCCCTCCCTTTTTTGTCGCTCCCCGGTCCGAAGGGTGGCGCCCTCCCCCGCCGCCCCGGTAAGATTGGGGATCCCGCGTCACCCGGTCACCCGTCGCACGGTCGCACACGCATGCCACAGTCGTTCGCGGAGTCCGTCCGCTCCCGGTTCCCGGTGTTCGAGCGCCGCTTCGGCGGCCGCCCGCTGGCGTTCTTCGACGGCCCCGGCGGGAGCCAGGTGCCCAAGTCGGTCGCCGACGCTGTGGCCGAGACGCTGCTCCTGCACAACGCCAACGTGCACGGCGCCTTCCCCACCAGCCGCGAGGCGGACGCGGTGATCGCCGCGGCGCGCGAGGCCGCGGTGGACTTCCTGGGGGCCGGCGGCCCGGGCGAGATCGCCTTCGGGGCGAACATGACCACGCTGACCTTCGCCTTCGCGCGCTCGCTCTCCCGCAGCTGGGAGCCGGGCGACGAGGTGGTCGTCACGGACCTGGACCACCAGGCCAACGTGGCGCCCTGGCGCCGCGCCGCCGAGGACCGCGGCGTCGCGGTGCGCAGCGTCCCCTTCGACCCCGTGACCATGCAGCTGGACCTGGGCGCGCTGGAGGGGATGCTGGGGCCGCGCACCCGGCTGGTGGCGGTGGGCGCCGCCTCCAACGCCGTGGGCACCGTCAGCGACGTGGCGCGCGTGGCGGAGATGGCCCGCCGTGTGGGCGCGCTGGTGTTCGTGGACGCGGTGCACTACGCCCCGCACCGCCTGGTGGACGTGCGGGCGCTGGGGTGCGACTTCCTGGCCTGCTCCGCCTACAAGTTCTTCGGGCCGCACGTGGGGCTGCTCTGGGGCAGGCCGGAGCACATGGAGGCGCTCGTGCCCTACAAGGTGCCGCCCTGCTCCGACACCCTCCCCGAGCGCTGGGAGACGGGGACCATGAACCACGAGGGGATGGCCGGCGTCGCCGCCGCGATCGACTGGATCGCCTCGCTGGCGCCGGAGCCGGCGGCCTCGCGCCGCGAAGCGCTGCGCGCCGCCATGGAGCGCATCGCCGAGCACGAGCACCGGCTCTTCGACCTGCTGCTGGACGGGCTGGAGGCGATCCCCGGCGTACACGTCTTCGGGCCGCCACGCGGCGCGCCCCGCACCCCCACCGCCGGCTTCACCGTGCAGGGCGTGCACGCCGACGAGGTGGCGCGCCTCCTGGGCGACGAGGGCGTGTGCGTGTGGAGCGGCAACTTCTACGCGACCGGCGTGACGGAGGGGCTGGGGATCGTGCAGGGGGGCGGGCTGGTGCGCGCGGGCGTGGCGCCGTACTGCACGGAGGATGACGTGGCGCGGCTGCTGGAGGGAGTGGCGAGGATCGCCGGGAACGGCGGTACGGAGCACGAAGCACGCAGTGCGCCACTGCACGAGGCCGCGGCGAGCGCGGACTGAGCGGCGCCGGACGGCCCGGCCGGAGCCCCTTCCCCGCCCCGCGGGGGAGGGGCTTCGTCGCGGAGGCACTACGAGGTTCCGACCCTCACACCGGCACCCGCGTGAGGGATGCGCGCCCGGCAGGGCCGAGACCCCGCGGGGCAGTTTCCGCGGGGGCTTGGCGGAGTTACGCACGGTAGTATCGTGCGTTACTCCGCGCGCAGCCCGACCCGAGCGCCAGCGAGGGGCACGCCCGAACCCGCAGTTCAAAGCCGTTTAGCACCGGATCACCGGGCGGACGGCGGCGTCCCGTACAGCAGCTTGCGGATCACCCCGGCGACCAGCGGCGCGACCGTGGCGACGCGGACCGGCGACGAATCGGACGCAGCCGGGAGCGGGACGGTGTCGGTGAGCAGGACCTCGGCCACGCCCTCGGCGGCCAGGCGGGAGCTGGCATCCTTGAGGAGGAGGCCGTGGGTGGCGGCGACGCGGAACTCGGTGGCCCCGGCGTCGCGCAGGGCGCGGACGCTCTGCACCAGCGTGCCGCCGGTGGAGATGATGTCGTCCACCAGCAGGCAGGGGCGCCCCTCCACCTCGCCCACCAGCTGCGTCACCTCGGTTTCGGACCCGCTCTGCCGGCGCTTGTGGAGCACGGCGAGCTGCGCGTCCAGCTCCAGGGCGTACTCGGTGGCCAGCTTGACCCGCCCCGCGTCGGGGGAGACCACGACGGTGTCCGGGTCCAGCCGCCCGCGCACGTCGCCCGCCAGCGCGCTCACGGCGGAGAGCGTGTCCACGGGGATGGAGAAGAAGCCCTCGATCTGCGGGGTGTGCAGGTCCACCGTGACCACGTGGGCGATCCCCGCGGCCTGCATCAGCCCGGCCACCAGGCTGGCGGTGATAGGCTCGCGCCGCTGGTTGCGCCGGTCCGCCCGCGCGTAGCCGAAGTACGGCACCACCGCCGTGATGCGCCCGGCGGCCGAGCGCCGCGCCGCGTCGGCGAAGGCCAGCAGCTCCATGAGGTGGTCGTTGACCGGCGGGCAGGTGGACTGCACCACGAACACCTCCTTGCCCCGCACCGACTCCTCCAGGCGCACCGTCAGCTCCCCGTCCGGGAACCGCTCCACCTCCGCCGCGCCGGTCGGGACGCCCATCTCGCGGGTGACCGCGTCCGCCAGCCGCGGGTTCGCCGTGCCGCCGAAGATCACGAAGCCTGTGTTCACGCGCCGCCCCGGAGGAGGGTTCTCAGGATGCCCGCCCGGCCGGGCGCAGGGACCGTGCCGAACACGCCAGGAACGAAGAACGGCGCCTCCCCGGGCGCCGTTCAGCGTACCGCCGTTCTACTTTCGCACTCACGCACTCCCGCACTTCCCCATCAGGCCGCCGCCACCTTGAGCCCGTCCGGGATGGGCCCGCCCTCGCGGCACCAGCGCACGAAGATCCGCTGGCACTCCAGCAGGTCGGGCGCGACCAGGTCCCAGCGCGAGGGCTCCATGGGGATACCGTGCAGGGTCATCCCGGCCTCCTCCGGGGTGCGGCCGCCCTTGCGGTTGTTGCACTCCAGGCAGGCCAGGGCCAGGTTGCCGTAGTGGTGCGAGTCGCGCGGCTGCCGGAACTTCCACCGCGGGACGATGTGGTCCATGGTGAAGAAGTTCCAGGGCTCCAGCTCCTCGGCCGTGCGCAGGCAGTACAGGCAGCGCCCGTTGTCGCGCTTGATCAGCGCCTGCAGGCTGGGCGTGCCCGTGGGGATGTTGTGCAGGTCGAAGAGCGGGCTGTGCATCTTGCGCAGCGCCACCACCAGCGGCACCGGGAACTCCTCCCGCACGCTCCGCCACACCTTCATGTGCTCGGGGATCTCGCCGGTGGCGACCTCCAGCGCGCTCAGGACCACGTCCACCTTGCCCGCGCCCCCGCCCACGTCGTCGTCCTCGAAGAACAGCGCGAAGGCGCGCTCCACGGGGATCACCGCGCGCGGCTGGAAGTTGGCGTTGAGGAGAAGAGTGCGGATCTTTCTCATCCCGCCCTCCTCCCGCACCGCGCCCCTGCGGCCGCCCCCGGCACCCGGACAGACGAATCGGTCATACGCGAACGCCCTCTCGGTGATGGTGAGCTCCCCGCGCTCCCCGCCCGACCGGCCCCACGGACAGCGCCGTTCAAATCTCGTGCGAGCCCGCGCGCCCCGGCGCGGGAGTCACGAAACGGAGAAGCCCACGTACCGGAAAGGGCACGTGGGCTTCTCGCTTCTGCTTTGCGGGCGCGGTGGCTCCCCCTGGAACGGCCGCCGGAGGCGACACCCGCCCCGGACCTCGTGTCACGGGACAGAGGCCCACGGCCGGACCGTCGGCTGGTACTGTGGTAGGGGCTCGCCGGGACCATGTCCGCATCCTCCTGCGGTGAACCGGGCGGAAGGCGCCGGATGTTCCTCCGGCGCTCCTTCTCTCAAGATATTGCGCGCCGCGGGATCGGTCAATTTCCCCGCGCATCCGCTCCGTTCCAGGTGTCAGAACAGATCCGGTCGGATGTCGCGCTTTCCATGGAGAACTCGCACGACCTCGACCGTACTCCCGGCGAAGCGGAAGTAGATCACGTGCGGCGGAACTGGAAAGCTGCGGACGTTGGGCCCCGTATCGTCCCGCCGATGGCCGATGGTCCCAGGCGTCTCGGCGATCAAGCGGCACTTCTCGAGGATACGGGAGACCATGCGATGCGCAACCTGCTTCCCGGCACTCGCGCGATAGAACCTCGCAATCTCAGCGAGGTCCCGTCGTGCAGACGGGGCAAGCTCGTACCGTCTCAGAGCTCCTCGTCCCGCTCCAGCGCTCTCAATATCGACGCGAATGCCTCCTCGCCGTCGATCCCCTCTCCACGGTCCAGCTCGGCGAGCCCCAGCCCGACCTCGCGGCGCAGGGCCGCGAGCTTGGCGGCGCGCTCCTCCTCCACGCGCTGCAGGAGGCGCACGCTCTCGCGCACCACCTCGCTGGCCGAGCGGTAGCTTCCGCCCTCGACCTTCTCGTTGATGTAGCGCTCGAGCTCCGGCGTCAGCGAAACGTTCATCGGTCCTCCTGCGTGCGTGGCAGATTGCTCCCCTACGCTAATCCAAATGGCAGAAAATGTCAAAGCCTGACATCCGGCGGCGGAGCTACAGCAGCGACACCGGGTCCCGGTCGATGGCGACGCGCAGGTCCAGCTTGCCCCTGGGCACGTCGAACCGCTCGTAGAAGAAGCGCGACACCTCCCCCAGCATCTTCGCGCTCTCGGAGCGGAGGAGCAGGTGCCAGCGCCAGCGGCCGCGGATGCGGTCGATGGGGCACGGCGCGGGGCCGATGATAGACACGCCGTCCACGCCGCGGGAGCGGAGCAGCCCGTCCAGCCACCCGGCCGCGCGCACCGCGGCCTCCTGCGTGCCGGCCTCCTCCAGCCCGCTGACCACGATGTTCACCAGCCGGCAGAGCGGCGGGTACTGCGGCTCGCGGCGGGCGTCCAGCTCGCGGGCGGCGAAGCCGGTGAAGTCGTGGTCGGTGGCGCTGGTGATGGCGTAGTGGTCGGGGAGCGCCGTCTGCACGAACACCTCGCCGCCCTTGGGGCCGCGCCCGGCGCGCCCGGCCACCTGGGTGATGAGCTGGAAGGTACGCTCGGTGGCGCGGAAGTCGGGGAGGTTGATCCCCACGTCGGCGCTGATGACGCCCACCAGGGTGACGTTGGGGAAGTCCAGCCCCTTGGCGATCATCTGCGTGCCCAGGAGCACGTCCACCTCGCCGCGCTCCACCCGCCCCAGGATCTCGTGGTGCGCCCACTTGCCGGAGGTGGTGTCCACGTCCATGCGGGCCACGCGGGCGCTGGGGAACTCCTCGCCCACGGCGCGCTCCACCTGCTCGGTGCCCACCCCGCGGAAGCTGAGGTCCTCCGAGCCGCAGGCGGTGCAGCGCGACGGCGCCGCCTCCTCGTGCAGGCAGTAGTGGCAGGTGAGCCGCGCCCGCCGCCGGTGGTAGGTGAGGGAGACGTTGCACTCCGGGCAGTGCCACACCTGCCCGCACTCGCGGCACTGCACGAAGGTGGCGTAGCCGCGGCGGTTGAGGAGCAGGATGGTCTGCTCGCCGCGCCGCAGCCGCTCGCGCACGGCCTCGGCGAGCGCGTCGGCGATGATGACCGGGGCCTTCTCCTGGAGCGGGCCGCGGGAGGCCGCCTGCTTCTTGCGCTCCACCCGCAGGTCCACCACCCGGATGGGCGGCATGGGGCGCCCGCCCACGCGGTCCGGCAGCTCCAGCAGGTGGAACTTCCCCGACCTGGCCGCGGCCCAGCTCTCCAGCGAGGGCGTGGCGGAGCCCAGCACGCACACGGCACCCTCCGCCTGCGCGCGGACCACGGCCACCTCGCGGGCGTGGTAGCGCGGCGCCTCGCCCTGCTTGTACGACCCCTCGTGCTCCTCGTCCACCACGATGGCGCCCAGGTCGTCCAGCGGCGCGAACACGGCGGAGCGCGCCCCCACCACGATGCGCTTCTCCCCGGCGCGCAGCGAGCGCCACTCGTCGTAGCGCTCCCCGTCGGAGAGGGCGGAGTGCAGCACGGCCACCATGTCGCCGAACACCGCCTTGAAGCGCCCCACCGTCTGGGGGGTGAGGGCGATCTCGGGGACCAGGACGATCGCCGTCCTCCCCTGCCGCTCCACCACCTCGCGGAGCAGCTCGATGTACACCAGCGTCTTGCCGGAGCCGGTGACGCCGCGCACCAGGAAGGTGCCGGGGTTGCGGGTCCGCGACGCGGCCGTGAGCGATTCGATGGCCGCGGCCTGCTGCTCCGTGGGCCGGAACGCCGTCGCCTCCGGCGCGTCGATGCCGGCGTACGGGTCGCGGGAGAACTCCTCCTCCTCCACGACGGCGAGCCCCTTCTCCACCAGCGCGTTGACGATGGGATACGAGAAGCCCAGCGGCCCGGCGAGCTGCGCGGTCTCGGCCTTGCCGCCCATGCTCTCCACCAGCTCGAAGCACTCCCGCTGCCGCTTCGCCCGCCCGAAGATCCGCTCCCGCTCCGTGAGGCTGGGGATGTCGCTCAACAGGCGGAGGACGCGCCGGGTCCTCACCGCCGGCTCGGTGCGAGGCGCCTCGGCCATGACGCGCAGGACGCCCGCCTCCTCCAGCCGCCGGATGGTGGGCCACCACGCCCGGTCGCCGCACTCCCGGCGCAGCCGCGACACCGCCTGCGGCCCCTCCTTCCCGCGCAGCCACCCCAGCACCTTGGCCTCCAGCTCGCCGCCCGCCTGGTGCGGCCGCTCCGGCGACTCCACCAGCTCCACGTAGTCGGTGGACGAGTCGCAGAGCGCCGCCGGGAGCGCGGTGCGCAGCACCTGCCCCAGCGGCGCCACGTAGTAGTCGCCGATCCAGCGCGCCAGCTTCAGCAGCCCCGGCGAGACCGAGGGGACCACGTCCAGCACCCCGTTGACGGGGAGGACGCGCCCGCTCGCCGGGGGCCCGTCCGCCACCCGGTCGATCCACCCGATGCGCTCCTTGCGCCCGAACGGCACCAGCACGCGCGCCCCCGGCACCGCCGCCCCGCGCATCCCCTCCGGGACCGCGTAGGTGAAGGTGTGCAGGACGGGGAGCGGGAGGGCGACTTCGACGAACAACGTAGGGAACAGGGAACAGGGAACAGGGGACAGCCTGCCGACGGCGAACGGCTACTCGGGGCGGCGCGATACGCCGAGACCCGGCTCTTCGTTGAACCGCAGGCGTCCGTCCGGCTCCAGGCCGGGGCCGGAGAAGGGGTCGTCGGCGAGGAGGGCGGCGCCGTCCAGGTCCACGTAGTCCACCAGCGGGGCGAGCTGCACGGCGGCTGCGATCCCCAGCGTGGATTCCACCATGCAGCCGAGCATCACGCGCATGTCGTGGGCGCGGGCCGCGTGGACGATGCGGACGGCCTCGCGGAGGCTGCCGCACTTGGCGAGCTTGATGTTCACGCCGTCCACCACGCCCACCAGCTTGGCCACGTCGGCGGCGGTCTCGCACGACTCGTCGGCGATGACGGGGAGCGGGGAGCGCTCGCGGACCTCGCGCATGCCGGCCAGGTCGTGCTTGGGGAGCGGCTGCTCCACGAACTCCACGCCGTACTCGGCCAGCATGGGGAGGGCGGCCAGGGTCTGCTTGGCGGTCCAGCCGGTGTTGGCGTCCACGCGCAGCGTCTTGTGGGGCGCCTCCTCGCGGATCATGCGCAGGATCTCCTCGTCGCGCGGGGAGCCCACCTTGACCTTGAGCACGGGGTACGACGCGGCCTCGCGGACCTTGTCGCGCATCACCTCCAGCTCGTCGATGCCCAGGGTGAAGGAGGAGAGCGGCGCGGCGGCCGGGTCCAGCCCCCACAGCTTCCACACCGGCACCCCCAGCCGCTTCCCCACCAGGTCGTGCAGCGCCGCGGACACCGCCACCTTGGCCGCGGGGTTCCGCCCGATGGCGGCGGAGAGCGCGGCGTCGATGCGCTCCAGCGCGAAGGGATCCCCGTCCGCCACGCGCTCCAGCGCCGCGCCCAGCACGGGGAGCACCGCCATGACCGTCTCCGCCGTCTCGCCGTAGAACGGGGTCGCGGGGGCCTCGCCCCACCCCTCGTAGCCCTCGCCGTCGTGCAGGCGCACCCACACGTCGCGCCGCTCCGGCGGCGCAGCCTGCCGAGCGATGTGGAAGGCGTGGCGGGTACGGAGGACGAGGACTTCGGCTTCCAGGCGCATGAGCGTGGGGCTGCGGGTGGACGATCGGAGCGACAAAGATGGGGAGGGTGTCAAGCCCCGGAGTGCGGAAGTGCGGAAGTGCGAGAGTGCGGGAGTGCGGGAGTGCGGGAGTGCGGGAGTGCGGGAGTGCGGGAGTGCGAAAGTGAACGGCAGTACGGAATACGCTGAACGGCGCAGGAGTCGTTCGCAGTTCCGCAGTATCCCCCAAAATCGGTTCGGGGGGAGACTCGCCGGCTGTTTGGCGAGGCTCACCCCGGCGGAGGGAAACCCGCCGGCAGTTTGGCGGGGTTCCCGGAGCCCGCGGAGGAGACCGGACGGCAGTATCGTCCGGGCTCCGGAGCGGCCCCGCCACGGCAATCGGAACCCGCTACTCGTCGATGCGCAGGCGGACGAAGTCGTAGGCGGGCCAGGGCCCGGTGGCGTCCAGCGAGAGATCCGAATTGGCGCGGTCCAGCTCGGCCACCTTGTCCAGGAAGGCGCGCGTTCCCACCCGGTCCACCAGGAAGGCGGCGCTGAACGACCCCGGCTCGCCGCGCGGAAAGGGGAGCGCGGCGTGCGACGCCTTGCGCAGCTCGGCGTACACGTGGGTGGCCATGTCCAGCGCCAGCGCCTCGGGGAAGTCCCGGGCCGCGGGCACCATGTGCAGCCGGAACTCCCAGCGCCCCTCCACGAACCCCATGGCGTCCACCAGCTCGTTGTGCTGCTCGCGGAGGAACTTCACCACGTCGCGCTCCTCCGCGAAGCCGATGCCGAACGGCGCGGGGAGAACCGTCTCGTGCTGGAGCATGGCGTCCAGCCGGCGGTGGTGGGCGAGCACCTCGTCCTGGCCGACGGCGTCCACGCGCAGCAGCGCCGGGTACACCAGCGCCGCCAGGTCGCGGAAGCGGACCACCTCCGCCTCGTAGCGGGCCGCGGCGGCCGACTCCCACAGCCCGCCCCGGCGCCGGTCGCCGTGGGCGATCCCCAGCAGGCGGAGCCCCCGGGCCCCCGGGTCGGCCGGCGCGCGCGGGGCGGCCCTCCGGTCCGGCATCAGGCCGCCGGCTGGCCGGCGAGCAGGGCGTACACCTCCCGCTGCGGGCGCGGGGTGGTCACCTCCGGACCGTCGGGCCCCATGAACACGTCGATCTCGGTGCGGAAGCCCACGTCGCCGGGGAAGTACAGCCCGGGCTCCACCGAGAAGCCCACGCCGGGGATCAGGCGGCGGGTGTCGCGGGTCTCCAGGTTGTCGATGTTGGGGCCGGAGCCGTGCAGCTCCCGGTCGATGGAGTGGCCGGTGCGGTGGATGCACTGCTCGGCGAAGCCGCCCGCGGTGATGACGTCGTGCGCGGCCTGGTCCACCTCCCACCCGAACACCTCCTCCCCGGCCTCCCAGCGCTCGCGCAGCAGCGCCACCGCGGCCTCGCGGGCGTCGCGCGCCACGGCGAAGATGGCCGCCAGCCGCCCGGGGACCTCCTCGCCCACGTAGCCCATCCAGGTCTGGTCGGCGTACACGGCGTCGGGCGCCCCCTCCTTGCCCCACAGGTCGATCAGCACCAGGTCTCCGCGCGTGATCTCGGCGTGCTCCTCGGCGCTGGGGCCGTAGTGCGGGTTGGCGGCGTTGCCGTTGACGGCGACGATGCTGTCCGCGCCCACCACCAGCCCGCGGCGGGCCAGCTCGCCCTGGATCCACTCGCGCGTCTCCCACTCCGTGGCCCGCTCCCCGGCGCGGATCGCCTCGGCGATGCGGCGGAAGGCGGCGTGCGCCGTCTCCTGCACCGCGGCGGCGGCGCGGCGGTGGGAGGCCTCGCCCTCCGGGCTCCAGCGCGCGTAGAAGGTGCTCACCAGGTCGGCGGAGGTGACGGGCTCCGCGCCTGTCGCGCGGACCAGCTCCAGCACCCCGGCGGGGACGTGGTCCACGTAGGGCACGGCGTCGCCCGGGCTGTACTCCAGCGCCACGCGGCCCACGCCGCGCAGCAGCTCGCGCAGCCCCTCGTCCAGCTCGCGCCAGGTGCTGAACGGGCGGTTCTCGCCGATCCACCCGCGCCAGGGCTGCTGCTCGATGCGGTGCGTCATGGCGACGGGCCGCCCCTCCGCCGGCACCAGCACTAAGTAGCGCCGGGTCATGGCCGGCAGCCCCAGCATGTCGGAGGCGACGGGGTTCTTCCCGCGGAAGTTGTAGAGCAGCCAGCCGTCCAGCCCGTGCGCGCGCAGCTCCTCCTGGATGCGGGACACGGTCTCGGCGGTGAGCGATACGGTCTCTTCGACGACGGCCATCGGGCGGTTCCGGTTGTGGGTCGTGTGCGGGCGGGCGGCTACGCCGGGGGCGCGCCGCCAGCGGCGTCGGGGATCCAGCGGGTGCCCTTGATGAGCGAGAGCCCGAGCGCGCGCTCGCGGGTGAGCAGGTTGTGGACCTCGCGCTCGCGCACCAGCGCGCCGCGCACCCCGCTCCACCCCCAGCGCCCCAGCGCGCGGCGCAGGATGCGCAGCTTCTCGCGCAGGGTGAACATCTCCGCGAAGTCGTGGAAGGGCGCGGCCGGGCGGAAGGGCGAGGGCGCGTCGGACCAGTCCTCCACCAGCAGGTCCACCACCCCGGCGTCGCGCAGCAGCTGCTTCCACTCCACCAGGATCATGGGGCGGGCGCCCAGGTGCCGCACCAGGATGTCGCGGCGGCGGGGGTCCACGTTCCCGGTCCAGATGAGCTGCACCAGCACCACCGCTCCCAGCGGCTTGGTCACCCGCACCAGCTCGCGGATGGCGGCGCCGGGGTCCACGGAGGCCGCCAGCCCGATCTCGCCGATGGTGACGTCGAAGATGGCGTCGCGGTACGGCAGGTCGTCCAGCGCGCACGCCTGGAAGTTGACGCGCCCCTCGGCGCCCTGCTCGCGCGAGCGCCCCTCGGCCTCGCGGATCAGCGCCTCGTCCGGGTCCACGCCCACGGCGTCCACCCCGTAGGTGGAGCTGAGGAACAGCGTGGAGACGCCCCGGCCGCACGCCGCGTCCAGCACCTCGCATCCCGGCTCCAGCTCCACCAGCCGGGCGATCTGCCGGTACAGCTCCTCGCCTCCGGGCGGGAAGACCGGCGCGGGGCTCAGCCGCACCAGGTCCAGCATGGATGGGCCGCCCGGGGCGTCGGTGGCGCGGAAGAAGGACATGCGGGAAAGTATACCGGGAGCGATTTGGGCTCGCCAGTCGGTAGGGTTTGGTGTGCTTTGGCGGGGCTGGTGGCGGGGCCGCTGCGGAGCCCGGCGGTACTGCAACGGCGACCCCCTCCCCCGGCCCCTCCCCGCAAGGGGGAGGGGAGAACGACGCGGAGCGTGGAGGCAGGTTCAGTGCGAGGGGCTACCCCTCACCCCCCGGCCCCCTCTCCCAATGCTGGGAGAGGGGGAGCACTGCACGGCTGCCCCACGGTTTGTGGCGTACTTCGTACTCCGTACTGCAGTCCACTTTCGCACTCACGCACTCACGCACTCCCGCACTTTCGCACTTCCGTTCCTCAGGCCGGCTCCAGCCCCGCCAGGGCGCGCAGGTGCTGCACCACGGCCTGGCCCGTGGCGGCGGGGTCGTAGCCGCCTTCCAGGACCGACACCAGGCGGCCGCCAGAGAGGCGGTCGGCGGCTTGGCGGAGGAGGAGGGTGAGGTCGTAGACCTCGCGGGGGGTGACGGCGAGGGCGCCGAGCGGGTCGCCGGCGAGGACGTCGAAGCCGGCGCCGAGCAGGATCCACTGGGGGCGCCAGGACTCGGCCTGCTCCAGCGCGGCGGCGAGGGCGAGGGCGAACTCGGCGCCGCCCGCGCCGGCGGGGACGGGGAAGGAGCGGAGGCCGGGGTCGGCGGGGGCCTCGTCGGCGAGCGCGGGGGCGGGGTGCTGGTGCAGGGCGAGCACGAGGACGCCGGGGTCTGCGGCGAGCACGGCGCCGGTGCCCAGGGGCGCGCGGGCGCCCCAGTCCACCACCAGCACGCGCTCCGCGCCGCGCCGCTCGCGCAGGTGCCGCGCGGCGACGGCGACGCTGTTGAACAGGGAGTGCCCGCCGGCGTGGTCCGCCGCGGCGTCGCGCCCCGGCGGCCGCGCCGAGCAGAAGGCGTTGCGCGCCTCCCCCGCGAGCACCGTCTCCACCCCCGTGAGCGCCGAGCCGACGGAGGCCACGGCCGCGTCCCACGACGCGTCGGAAACGACGACCTCCGCCTGGAAGGGGAGCGGCCGCCCCTCCGCCGCCGCCCGCGCGACCGCCTCGCGCACCGCCCGCACGTACTCCGGCGTGTGCACCAGGAGCAGGTCCTCCTCGCCCGCGGGGCGCGCCTCCACCTGGAGCAGGTGCCCGAGCAGCGCCGGCGTGTCGCGGTACACCGCGCGCACGAGCGCCGGGATGCGCCCCTGGTGGTCCGGGTGGTTCCACCCGGTGTCGTGCCGGGGACTGTCGTGGTGGCTGACGAATGCGGTGGTCACGGGCGCTCCGTTGCTGGACGGAGCGGAATCTACCACGCCTCCCGCGCGCGGGCGAACGAGAATCCGCCGTGAAACCCCGCCCCACCACGGAGCCGCGTGAGGGATGCGCGCCCGGAGGGGCGAGACGCCGCGGCGGTTTGCGGCGGCTCGCCGCGGTTACGCACGGTTGTTTCGTGCGTTACCGCGCGCGCAGCCCGACCCCGCGCCAGCGGGGGCACGCCCAACCCCGCGGTTCAGATCTTTTCGTCGTAAAAAACGAAGC
>JBFMFL010000136.1:13651-17261 GCA_040752145.1 Gemmatimonadota bacterium | reverse complement strand
TGTCGATGTTGTCGAACGAGATGAAGTCCGCCAGACCCTTCGCCGCCTGGATGCGCGTGATCGCCGCCGTCAGCGTCGTCTTGCCGTGGTCCACGTGTCCGATCGTGCCCACGTTCACGTGCGGCTTCGTCCGCTCAAACTTGGCCTTGGCCATTGGTTTGGATCCCCTTTCCGGGATTGGGGTGAAAAATCGGCTGGATTGATTCGCAGGAGCGGGACGTGCAGCGGGCGCTCCGCTCGGGAGCGCCCGCCGCCCGTCTTCCGCCGCCGCCGAACCGCCTCAGCCGCGAACCTTCGCGATGATCTCCTCGGCCTTGGACTTCGGCACTTCCTCGTAGTGCGCGAACTCCATGGAGTACACGGCCCGGCCCTGGCTCATGGAACGCAGGTTGGTCGAGTAGCCGAACATCTCCGACAGCGGCACCAGCGCGTTGATGACCTGCCCCTCGCCGCGCTGGTCCATCCCCTGGATCTTGCCGCGCCGGCTGGAAAGGTCGCCGATCACGTCGCCCATGTAGTCGGACGGGGTGACGACCTCCACCTTCATCATGGGCTCCAGCAGCACCGGCCCCGCCCGGCGGGCGGCCTCCTTGAAGGCCATGGAGCCCGCGATCTTGAACGCGATCTCGGACGAGTCCACGTCGTGGTAGCTGCCGAACACCAGCTGCACCTTGACGTCCACCATCGGGTAGCCGGCGAGCACGCCCGTCTCCATCGCCTCGCGCATCCCCTCGGAGGCGGGCTTGATGAACTCGCGGGGGATCACGCCGCCCACCACCTTGTCCTCGAACACGAAGCCCTGGCCCGGCTCGGCCGGCATCATGTTGATGACCACGTGGCCGTACTGGCCCGAGCCGCCGGTCTGGCGGACGAACTTGCCCTCGACGTCCTTGACCTGCTTGCGGATGGTCTCGCGGTAGGCCACCTGCGGCCGGCCCACGTTGGCGTCCACCTTGAACTCGCGGAGCATGCGGTCCACGATGATCTCCAGGTGGAGCTCGCCCATCCCCGAGATGATGGTCTGGCCGGTCTCCTGGTCGGTGTGGACCCGGAAGGTCGGGTCCTCGTCGGCCAGGCGGCGCAGCGCCTCGCCCATCTTGTCCTGGTCCACCTTGGTCTTGGGCTCCACCGCCACGTCGATCACCGGCTCCGGGAAGGTCATCGACTCCAGGACGATGGGGGCCTTCTCGTCGCACAGGGTGTTCCCCGTGGTGGTGTCCTTGAGCCCGATCGCCGCGGCGATGTCGCCGGCGCGGACCTCGGGGATCTCCTCGCGCTTGTTGGCGTGCATCTGCAGGATGCGGCCGAAGCGCTCGCGCTTGCCCTTGGTGCTGTTGAGCACGTGGGCGCCGGAGGCGATCACCCCCGAGTACACGCGGAAGAACGTCAGCTTTCCGACGAACGGGTCGGTCGCGATCTTGAACGCCAGCGCCGCGAAGGGCTCGTCGTCGGTCGCGTGGCGCTCGATGACGTTCTCCTCGTTGTGCGGCTCCGTCCCCTTGATCGCCGGGATGTCCACGGGCGCGGGGAGGTAGTCGATGATCGAGTCCAGGAGCTGCTGCACGCCCTTGTTCTTGAACGCCGACCCGGTGAGCACCGGGGTCATGGCGCCCGCGATGGTGGCGTTGCGGATGGCGTGGCGGAGTTCGGCCTCGGCGATGTCCTCGCCCTCCAGGTAGCGCTCCATCAGGTGCTCGTCGTGCTCCACGGCGCCCTCGACCAGCGCGAGCCGCGCGGCCTGGAGGCGCTCCTGGAGCTCGGCGCGGACCGGCTGCTCCGTCCAGTTCTTGCCCAGCGTGGTGTCGTCGTAGATCAGCTCCACCTGGCGGAGCACGTCCACGATCCCGACGAACTTCTCGCCGTCGCCGATGGGCAGGTGGATGGGGAGCGGGTTGGCGCCCAGGCGGTCGCTGATCATGCTCACGCAGCGCTCGAAGTTCGCGCCGGTGCGGTCCATCTTGTTGACGAAGCAGATGCGGGGCACGCCGTACTTGTCGGCCTGGCGCCACACCGTCTCGGACTGCGGCTCCACGCCGGCGACCGCGTCGAACACGCAGACGGCGCCGTCGAGCACCCGCAGGGAGCGCTCCACCTCGACGGTGAAGTCCACGTGCCCCGGGGTGTCGATGATGTTGATGCGGTACGTGTCGCCCAGGCGCTCCCACTGGCAGGTGGTGGCCGCCGAGGTGATGGTGATGCCGCGCTCCTGCTCCTGCTCCATCCAGTCCATGGTCGCCGCACCCTCGTGCACCTCACCGATCTTGTGCGTGCGGCCGGTATAGTACAGGATGCGCTCGGTCGTGGTCGTCTTGCCGGCATCGATGTGCGCCATGATGCCGATGTTGCGCAGCTTGTCCAGCGGTGTGGTGCGGGCCATGATCTATGTCCTGTGATGCAGAGAAGCAGGCGCTGCGGAGGCGGCGAACCACCCTCCGGGCGCCTGCATCCCCGGCTTGTTGTCTCGAGAACGAACTCTCTTACCAGCGATAGTGGGCGAACGCCTTGTTGGCGTCGGCCATGCGGTGCGTGTCGTCCTTCTTCTTGATCGTCGCACCCTCGTTCCGGCTGGCTGCGAGCAGCTCCGCCGCGAGGCGCTCCTCCATGGTCTTCTCGCCGCGGGCGCGGGCGTAGCCCACCAGCCAGCGCATGGCCAGCGCCTGGCGGCGCTCCGGACGGACCTCCACCGGCACCTGGTACGTTGCGCCGCCGACGCGGCGGGACTTCACCTCGAGGACCGGCTTGGCGTTGTTGAGCGCCGTCTTGAAGACGGTCTCCGCCGGCTGCCCGCTGCGCTCCTCCATGATGCGCATGGCGCCGTAGAAGATCCCCTCGGCCAGGGACTTCTTGCCGTCATACATCAGGGTGTTCACGAACTTGGTGATCACCTCGGAGCCGTAGATCGGGTCCGGAAGGGTCGGGCGCTTGACCGCGCGATTACGACGGCTCATGGCTTACTTTCTCCCCTTGGCCGGAGCGCCCTTGGCGCCCTTGCCGGCCGGCTGGCCGGGCTTGGGCCGCTTGGCTCCGTACTTGGAGCGGCCCTGCCGGCGGTCGTTCACGCCCGACGCGTCCAGGGTGCCGCGGATGATGTGGTAGCGGACACCCGGAAGGTCCTTGACGCGGCCGCCGCGGATCAGGACGATCGAGTGCTCCTGCAGGTTGTGCCCCTCGCCGGGGATGTAGGCAGTCACCTCGAAGCCGTTGTTCAGCCGGACGCGGGCAACCTTCCGCAGGGCCGAGTTCGGCTTCTTCGGCGTGGTGGTGTACACGCGGGTGCAGACGCCGCGCTTCTGCGGGTTGTTCCGCAGGGCGGGAGACTTGCTCTTCTTGACGAGCGTCTCGCGCCCCTTGCGGACCAGCTGGTTGATCGTCGGCATACTCGGTAAGAGCCTTGGATAGACGAAATAAAGACTGGCGGAGACAGAACCGAGCCCCCGCCGCCGCCAACAGGAGTTGGGCGACAGACCGGGAAAGGTAATGGAGCTGCGGGCGGATGTCAACGGCTTCCCCCTGTTCGCGCCGGGGGGATGCCGGGTTCCGGAACGACGAAGCGGGGCCCCGGGCGGGGCGCCCGGGCGCGGCGGGGGGCCCCCGCGGGAACCCCGGCCCC
>JBFMFL010000136.1:0-13641 GCA_040752145.1 Gemmatimonadota bacterium | reverse complement strand
GAGGTGCCCGGGGCCGCTTCGTTGTCACCGGTCGGAAACCGGGCCGGCGGAGGCTCAGGCCTCCACCGGCTCCCGGGCCTCCTGGGCGGCCGGGGCGGCGGCCGGAGCCTCCGCGCCCTCGTCGCCGAACCCGACCTCCTGGTACCGGTAGATGCCGGTGCCCGCGGGGATCAGGTGGCCGATGATGATGTTCTCCTTCAGCCCCTGCAGGTTGTCCCGGGCACCGCGGATGGCGGCGTCGGTGAGCACCCGCGTGGTCTCCTGGAAGGAGGCCGCGGAGATGAAGGACTGCGTGGTCAGCGACGCCTTGGTGATCCCGAGCAGCAGCGGCTCGGAGATCGCCGGACGGCGGCCGGTCTCGAACGCCGCCTGGTTGGCGTCCAGGAACACGGTCCGGTCCACCGTCTCGCCCTCCAGGAACTCCGTCTCCCCCGGATCGGTGATCCGGTTCTTCTGGAGCATCTGGCGGACGATGACGCCGATGTGCTTGTCGTTGATCTTCACGCCCTGCAGGCGGTACACCTCCTGGACCTCGTTGAGGAGGTACTCCTGCACGGCGCGCGGCCCCTTGATCCGCAGGATGTCGTGCGGGTTCACCGGGCCCTCCGACAGGCGGTCGCCGGCGCGCACGAAGTCGCCCTCGTGCACCCGGAGGTGCTTGCCGACCGGGACCTCGTAGATCCGCTCGTTCCCCGTGTCCGGGATGACGATCACCTCGCGCTTGCCGCGCTTGATGTCGCCGAAGCGGACGGTGCCGTCGATCTCCGTGATCACCGCCGGGTCCTTGGGCTTGCGCGCCTCGAACAGCTCGGCGATGCGCGGCAGGCCGCCGGTGATGTCGCGGGTCTTGTACGCCTCGCGGGCGATCTTGGCCAGCGCGGCGCCCGGCGCGATCTGCTCGCCGTCGCGGACGGTGAGCTGCGCCCCCACCGGGACGATGAACTCGCGCAGCCGCTGGTCCGTCTCCGGGTCGCGGATCTCGATCATGGGGTGGAGCTTCTTGCTCCGGTCCTCGATGATCACCATCTGCCGGCGGCCGGTGGACTCGTCCAGCTCCTCGCGCACCGTCTCCTCGTCGACGATGTCGATGAACCGGACGACGCCGCCGAAGTCGGCCACGATGGGCTCCGAGTACGGGTCCCACGAGAACAGCATGTCGCCCACGGCGACCTTGTCCCCGTCCTGGATCCCGATGGTGGCGCCGTACGGCACCGCCAGGCGGGAGCGGACCGCGCCCTCCGCGGTGCGCATGATGATCTCGCCCTCGCGCGAGGTGACGATCCGCGTCCCCTCGGGCGTGGTCACCGTGGTGATGCGCTCGAACTGGGCGATCCCCTCCACCTTGCTCTTGCGCGCGGTGGTCGCCGCGATGCGGGCCGCGGTGCCGCCGATGTGGAAGGTGCGCAGCGTCAGCTGCGTGCCCGGCTCGCCGATGGACTGCGCGGCCAGGATGCCCACGGCCTCGCCCACGTCCACCATCTCCATGGTGGCCAGGTTGCGGCCGTAGCACTGCCGGCAGAGCCCGCGGCGGCTGTCGCAGGTGAGCACGCTGCGGATCTTGACCGACTGGATCCCGGCGTCCTCGATGTCGTCCGCCATCTCCTCGTCGATCAGCGTCCCCGCCTCACAGATCATCTCGCCGTCGATGGGGTCGAACACGTCGTCGAGCGCCACGGAGCCGACGATGCGGTCCTTGAGCGGCTCCACCACGTCGTCGCCCTCCTTGAGCGCCGAGACCTCCAGGCCGAGCACCGTGCCGCAGTCCTCCTCGGCGATGGTGACGTCCTGGGCCACGTCCACCAGGCGGCGGGTCAGGTAGCCGGCGTCCGCCGTCTTGAGCGCGGTGTCCGCCAGGCCCTTGCGTGCCCCGTGCGTGGAGATGAAGTACTCCAGCACGGTGAGCCCCTCGCGGAAGTTGGACTTGATCGGCGACTCGATGATCTCGCCGATGCCGCCCGTCAGCTTCTTCTGGGGCTTCGCCATCAGGCCGCGCATCCCGGCCAGCTGCCTCATCTGGTCGCGCGAGCCGCGGGCGCCCGAGTTCATCATCATGAACACCGGGTTGAAGCCGCCGCGGTCGCGGGCCAGGCGCGCCACCATCGCGTCCGCCACGTCGTTGTTGGCGTGCGTCCAGGTGTCGATGACCTTGTTGTAGCGCTCGCCGTTGGAGATGACGCCGTTGTTGTAGGCGCGCGTGAAGCGGCCCACGTCGTCCTCCGCCTCGCGGAGGATGGTGTCCTTCTCCGCGGGGATCTTCATGTCCTCGATCCCCACCGACACCCCGCCCAGCGTGGAGTACCTGAACCCGAACGCCTTGAGGTCGTCCAGGAACACCACAGTGCGGCCCAGCCCCACCTCGCGGTAGGCGTTGAAGATGATGTCGCCCAGCTCCTTCTTGCCCATCGTCTTGTTCCAGTAGCCCATCTGGCCCGGGACGACGGAGTTGAAGATCACCCGGCCCACCGTGGTCTGCACCCACTGGGGCTTGCGCGGGTCGCCGTACTCGTCCACGGCGCCCTCGGTGGGGATGTACCAGTAGTAGATGGCGTCGTGGAAGTGGATCTGGTTGTACGCGATCGCCATCTCCACCTCGGCCACCGAGCCGAAGCGCCTCACCAGCCGCGTGGGGTCCTGCTCCGCCTGCGGCCTGGTGCGCTCCTCCGCGTCGGCGGCGAAGCGCGCCGGCGCGTCCTCGCGGTCCTTGGTCAGCCAGTAGCACCCGATCACGATGTCCTGCGAGGGCGCCGCGATGGGCCGGCCGTTGGACGGCAGGAGGATGTTGTTGCTGGAGAGCATCAGCACCCGCGCCTCCAGCTGCGCCTCGAACGACAGCGGCACGTGCACGGCCATCTGGTCGCCGTCGAAGTCGGCGTTGAACGCCGCGCAGACCAGCGGGTGGATGCGGATGGCCTTGCCCTCCACCAGCACCGGCTCGAACGCCTGGATCCCCAGGCGGTGCAGCGTGGGCGCGCGGTTCAGCAGCACGGGGTGGTCGCGGATGATGTCCTCGAGCACCTCGTACACCCGCGGGTCGTCGCGCTCCACGATCTTCTTGGCGCGCTTGACCGTCTCCGCCTCGCCACGCTTCTCCAGCTCGTGGATGATGAACGGCTTGAACAGCTCCACCGCCATGGCCTTGGGGAGGCCGCACTGGTGAAGCTTGAGCTCCGGGCCCACCACGATCACCGAGCGGCCGGAGTAGTCCACGCGCTTGCCGAGCAGGTTCTGGCGGAAGCGCCCCTGCTTGCCCTTGAGCATGTCGGAGAGCGACTTGAGCGGACGCTTGCCGCGGCCGCGGATCGCCTTGGTGCGGCGCCCGTTGTCGAACAGGGCGTCCACCGCCTCCTGGAGCATGCGCTTCTCGTTCCGGAGGATGACCTCCGGGGCGCGCATCTCCATCAGCTTCTTGAGCCGGTTGTTGCGGTTGATGACGCGCCGGTACAGGTCGTTCAGGTCCGACGTGGCGAAGCGCCCGCCGTCCAGCGGCACCAGCGGCCGCAGGTCGGGCGGGATCACCGGGACCACGTCCAGGATCATCCACTCCGGCTTGTTCCGCTCGCTCGGGGTCGCCCCGGAGGTGCGGATGGCGTCGAGCACCTTGAGGCGCTTGAGCACCAGCTTCTTGCGGTGCTGCGAGGTCTCGTTGGCCACCTGGACGCGCAGCTCCTCGCCCAGGGTGTCCACCTCGATCATGGTGAGCAGCGTCCGGATGGCCGGCGCGCCGATGTCCGCCACGAAGTCCTCGTCGCCCTCCTCGCGGGTCTTCTCACGCAGCTGGAGGTACTCCTCCTCCTCCAGCACCTGGCCCACCTTGACGTCCTGGGCGCCCGGGTTGATGACGGCGTACGCGGCGTAGTAGATGACCTTTTCCAGGTCGCGCAGCGTCATCCCCAGCAGGTAGCCCATCTGCGACGGCAGCGTCTTGAACATCCAGATGTGCGCGACCGGCACGGCCAGCTCGATGTGGCCCATGCGCTCGCGCCGCACCTTGGAGAGCGTCACCTCCACGCCGCACTTGTCGCAGATGTGGCCGCGGAAGCGGATGCGCTTGAACTTGCCGCAGTGGCACTCCCAGTCCTTCACCGGCCCGAAGATGCGCTCGCAGAAGAGACCGTCCCGCTCCGGCTTGAAGGAGCGGTAGTTGATGGTCTCCGGCTTGGTCACCTCCCCGAAGCTCCACCCGCGGATCTCCTCGGGGGAGGCGATCTTCACCTGGATATAGTTGAAGTCCTGCGACCGTGTCTCGCGCGTGCGGGGAAAGTCGATCATGCTTTGGTCCCCTTCATCTATTGTGGTGTGTCCGGCTCGGTTGCTGACTGACGACGACCGTTCGGGCGAACCCCGGCTGCGCCGGGTCGGGCTCTATTCTCCTGGACACGAAACTACCGTGTCCAGGAGAACGGAGCCCCGGCAAACCGCCGCCGGGTCTCCGCCCTTCGGGTCACGATCCCTTTCGCGACCCGCGTGCTTCCTCAGCTCCCGAGCGTCACCGAAATCCCCAGCGCCTGGAGCTCCTTGACGAGCACGTTGAAGCTCTCCGGCAGCCCCGGCTCGGGGAGGTTCTCCCCCTTGACGATCGCTTCGTAGACGCGCGAGCGGCCGTTCACGTCGTCCGACTTCACCGTCAGGATCTCCTGCAGGGTGTGCGCCGCGCCGTACGCCTCCAGCGCCCACACCTCCATCTCGCCGAAGCGCTGGCCGCCGAACTGCGCCTTGCCGGCGAGCGGCTGCTGCGTCACGAGCGAGTACGGCCCGATGGACCGCGCGTGGATCTTGTCGTCCACCAGGTGCGACAGCTTGAGCATGTAGATCGCGCCCACCGTCACCGGGGAGCGGAACTCCGCCCCGCTGCGGCCGTCCCGCAGGCGGACCTTGCCGCCCGGGGTGAGCCCGGCGCGCTGCATGTGCTCCTCCACCGCAGCGTTCAGCCCCTCGCCCGTGGTGCTCTGGGCCAGCGCCGCCGCGGCCGGGAACTGCTCCTCGAACGTCCCCTCGCCGCGCTCCGCGATCTCGCGGGCGGCCGCCACCAGGTAGCGGGCCAGGTCGCGCAGCTTGTCCAGCGTGTCCTGCGACGCCCCCGGCGCGGTGAGCAGCCGGTCGATGGAGCGGCCGATCCCCGACTCGGGGCGCGGCTCGATCTCGGACGCGGCCTCGGCGGCCTTGGCCGCCTCCACCAGCGCCCGCGCGTCGTCCAGGTCGAACACCGGCGGCTGGGCGCCCACGATCCCCAGCGCCTGGCGGGCCCAGGTCACGCCCGCCACCCGCATCATCGCCCCGATCTCGTCCTCGGAGGCGCCCTGGAACACCGGCGTCTTGGCCATGAAGCCCAGCACGCGCGCCGCCCACCCCAGGTGGGTCTCCAGGATCTGCCCCACGTTCATGCGGCTCGGCACGCCGAGCGGGTTGAGGCAGACGTCCACCGGGGTGCCGTCCGGCAGGAACGGCATGTCCTCCTCGGGGACGATGCGGGCGATGATGCCCTTGTTCCCGTGGCGGCCGGCCATCTTGTCGCCCACCGAGATCTTGCGCTTCTCGGCCAGGTACACCTTGACCAGCTGGACCACCCCCGGCGGGAGCTCGTCCGGCTGGAACACCTTGTCGATCTGGTCCTCCGTCTTCTGGCGGACCCGCTCGATGCGGCGCTTGCTCTCGTCGATCAGGCGGCGGAGCTGCTCGTTGGTCGGGCGGTCCGTGACCTTGAGCGTGGTCAGGTCCACCTCGGACAGGTCCAGCGCGTCCGTGACCTCGTCGGTCAGCTCGGTCCCCTCGTTGAAGAAGGGCTCCACCGTGCCGCGCTTGAGGAAGAGCGCCACGGTCTTGCCGCGGATCAGCTCCTTGATCTCCTCGTCGCGCGCCTCGGAGATGCGCAGGATCTCGCCGCGCTCGTTGGTGCGCAGGTCGCCGATCTTCTGGCCGCGCTCCTTCTCCAGGATCGGGTCGTCGATCCGGCGGGAGAAGATCTTGACGTCGATGACCGTCCCCTCGACCCCGGGCGGGACCTTGAGCGACGAATCCTTCACGTCCTTGGCCTTCTCGCCGAAGATCGCGGTGAGCAGCTTCTCCTCGGGCGACAGCTCGGTCTCGCCCTTGGGGGTGATCTTGCCCACCAGGATGTCGCCCGCCTTGACCCGGGCGCCGATCCGCACGATCCCCCGCTCGTCGAGGTCCACCAGCGACTCCTCGGCGACGTTGGGGATCTCGCGCGTGATCTCCTCCATCCCCCGCTTGGTGTCGCGGACCTGGAGCTCCAGCTCCTGGATGTGGATGGAGGTGTAGACGTCGTCCTTGACCAGCTTCTCGGACAGCACGATGGCATCCTCGAAGTTGTGGCCGTACCAGGGCATGAACGCCACCAGCAGGTTCCGCCCCAGCGCCAGCTCCCCGTTCTCGGTGGAGGCGCCGTCGGCGAGCGGGTCGCCCTTCTCCACGCGCTGGCCCTTGCGGACCAGGGGGCGCTGGTTGATGGCGGTGTCCTGGTTGGTGCGCCAGTACTTCTTCATCCGGTAGCGGTCGAACTGCGCCAGCCGGCGCAGCGGCTCGTCCGAGTTGGGCGCGCCCGCCATGCCGGCGTCCACCACGATGTGGTCGGCCGTGACCTCGCGGACGATCCCGGCGCGCCGGGCCACCACCACCGAGCCCGAGTCCGCGGCGACCACCGACTCCAGCCCGGTCCCCACCACGGGGGCCGCCGGGAACAGGAGCGGCACCGCCTGCCGCTGCATGTTGGAGCCCATGAGCGCGCGGTTGGCGTCGTCGTGCTCCAGGAACGGGATCAGCGCCGCCGCAACCGACACCAGCTGGTCGGGCGCCACGTCCATGTAGTCGATCTCGTCCGGGCGCAGCAGCGGGAAGTCGCCGCGCTCGCGGCACAGCACGAACTCGTTGACGAAGGAGCTCGTCGGGTCCAGCGGCGCGTTGGCCTGCGCGATCCGGGCGTTCTCCTCCTCGTTGGCCGAGAGCCAGGCCACGATCCGGGTCACCACCGGGGTCACCGGGGTGATGACGGCGGCGGCGGCCAGCGAGTAGCGGCCCACGTCGGTGTCGGCCGTCAGCGCCGGGGCGCCGCCGGTGTAGTCCAGCCCCACCGGGTCGAAGTCGTCGTCCTCGTCGGCGATGGAGTTGAGCCCCTCGATCTGCAGCGAGTACAGCCGGTCCGCCACCTCGTCGGTGAGCACCATCCCGGGGACGGCGAGCACCGCGGAGGAGCGCGGCTGGAAGACGCGCACCGGGAGCGACACCGGGTTGCGGATCGCCTCGGGGGCGACGCCGCGGGCGGCGGCGCCGGCGCGGCGCGACACCACGCGCACCAGGTTCACCGGCTGGGCGGCGATGCGCCCGGCCAGCTCCTCGGTGATGCGCTCGCCGCGGCGGGCGAGCACGGGAAGGCGGAGCACCGCCTCGTCCCACTGCTCCTGCGGGATCTCCGCGGCCATCATCCGCGCGAAGAGCGGGGTCCAGTCGAGGACGTCCTCGGCCAGCTCCGCCCCCACGATCATCTGCCGGAAGACGTCGCGGCCGCGCTCGGCGTCGATCTCCTCGCCCTTCTTGGCGAACACCTTGGCGCGCTCGCCGATCACCACCCGCGCCGACTCGGTCAGCTTGACCCGCGAGGGGTAGCGGACCACGCCGCGCACCACCTTGCGGTACGGCGTCTCGATGAAGCCGAGGTCGTTGATCCGCGAGTAGGTGGTCAGCGAGTTGATCAGCCCGATGTTGGGACCTTCCGGCGTCTCGATCGGGCACATGCGCCCGTAGTGCGAGTAGTGCACGTCGCGCACCTCGAAGCCGGCGCGCTCGCGGGTCAGGCCGCCCGGCCCCAGCGCCGACAGACGCCGCTTGTGCGTCATCTCCGCGAGCGGGTTGGTCTGGTCCATGAACTGGCTCAGCTGCGACGACCCGAAGAACTGCTGGATCACCGCCGAGACCGTGCGGGCGTTGACCAGGTCGTCGATGTTGATCTTGTCCGCGTCGGACACGATCGACATGCGCTCGCGCACCAGCCGCGCCATGCGCGACAGGCCCACGGAGAACTGGTTGGCGATCAGCTCGCCCACCGAGCGGACGCGCCGGTTGCCCAGGTGGTCGATGTCGTCGGTGCCGCCGCGCCCCTCGTGCAGCTCCACCAGCTGGTAGAGGATGGCGAGCACGTCCTGCGCGGTGAGCGCGGTCATCCCCGCCGGAGGCGTGGGGAAGCCGAGCGCGCCGAACGCCTCCACCAGGCGCTGGTTGATCTTGTAGCGCCCGACGCGGCCCAGGTCGTAGCGCTTGTTGAGCGACTCCTCGGTGTACTCGCTGTAGTCCGAGCGCGCGCCGGCGCTGTCGCCGGCCAGGGCGCCCGCCACCACCAGCGAGGCGCGCGGCTGGAACAGGAGGCGCCAGACCGCGGTGTACACCTGCACCACGCGGTTCAGCTCGTACACCAGCACGCGGCTGGGGCGGCTGGTCTTCTCGGCGCGCTCGTCGCGCAGGCTCTCCCACACGTAGCGGATGCCGCGCTCCTGCGCGAAGCGGATCATCCGCTCCTCGGCCGAGCGCTGCGAGTCGCGGGCGACCAGGTCGGACGGGCCGCTGTCGCGCTCCGCCCAGGCGCTCAGGAAGTCCGCGATGTGCATGATCCCGTCGCCGGCCTCGAAGAACTCGTCCTCGGTCCAGGCGTCCGGCGCGGGCGCGGTGCCCGGGCGGATCAGGTTGTGGATCGCGAACAGCGAGTCCAGCGTGCCGCGCGTGGGGTCCTTGGCGAGGGTGGCGCGCAGCGTGGTGCCGCCGTGCTGCCCGGACCTGAAGACGCTGACCTCCTCCACGCCCGCGCGCAGCAGCCGGCCCACCACGTCCGCGGTCAGCTCGTCGCCGGCGCGCGCCAGCAGGTTGGCCGCGGTCACGGGGATGGACGACACCCCGGCGGCGCGCAGCGCCTCCACCACCTCGGTGGTCAGTCGCGTGCCCCGCTCGATGATCTCGCCGGTGCCGGCCACCACCAGCTCGCGGTACAGCCGCGGGCCCTCGGGTCCGACCACGCCCGGGTCCAGCACGTCCTCCGCCAGGAAGCCGTGGAACACCTCGCCGCGGCGCCCCTCGCGGGAGCCCTCGCGCTCCAGCGTGCCCAGCGGCAGCCGCTCGCGGTCGAAGAAGAGGTCCAGGACGTCCGCGTCCCGCGAGTACCCGACGGCGCGCAGCAGCGCGGTGGCCGGGAACTTCTTCTTCTTGTCGATGTGGACGGCGATGACGTCGTGGATGTCGATGGTGAACTCGACCCACGAGCCGCGGAACGGGATGATCCGCGCGCTGAACAGCTTGGACCCGTTGGGGTGCGTGTTCTCCTCGAACACCACGCCGGGGGAGCGGTGCAGCTGCGACACGATCACGCGCTCGGCGCCGTTGATGATGAAGGTCCCCAGGGGCGTCAGCACCGGCAGGTCGCCCAGGTACACCTCCTTCTCGATGATGTCCTTGGGGCGGCGCTCGTCCCCCGCGTCCTCCCATACGACCAGGCGGAGAGTGGCCTTGAGGGGAGCGGCGTACGTCATGTCGCGCTCCATGCACTCTTCCATGTCGTACTTCGGCTCGCCCAGCGTGTAGCGGACGAACTCCAGCGAGAAGTTCCCGTTCACGTCGGAGATCGGGAAGATCTCGTTGAAGACCCGCTCCAGGCCGACGTCCTCGCGCTCGCGGGCGGCGGCGTCGGTCTGCAGGAGCGTCTCGAAAGCGCGCAGCTGGACGTCGAGGAGGTTGGGAAGCTCCATCCCCGACTTCAGCTTGGCGAAGGAGACAGTCGATTTATCTAGCGTTGCCAAGTGGGTCTCCCTCTTAGCGGACGTGGAAAGGATCGGAAGCGCAAACACCCCCGTCCGAACACCTCGGCGGGGTGACGTATCGTCCGGTTATGTAGAGCGGCCTGCGCGTCATGAGCCGTCCGGCTGAAGGGACTGAGCCGGGATCGCCTCCGCGGGCGTGCCCGCGCCGAGACCGGCGACCCCTCCGCGACCGACCCGAAGGGCCCCCAGGCGGAAAATCCCCCTGGAGGCCCTCCGACCGGACGAGGATCAGTCCTACTTCAGCTCGACGGTCGCGCCCTGCTCGACGAGCTTGGCCTTCATGGCCTCGGCCTCGTCCTTGGACGCGCCCTCCTTGACGGTCTTGGGGGCGCCGTCGACCAGGTCCTTGGCCTCCTTGAGGCCCAGGCCGGTGAGCTCGCGCACCACCTTGATGACCTGGATCTTCTTCTCGCCGGCGCCCATGAGGACGACGTCGAACTCGGTCTTCTCCTCGGCGGCCGGGGCGGCGGCGGCGCCACCGCCGGCGGGCGCGGCGACGGCCACCGGGGCGGCCGCGGTCACGCCGAACTTCTCCTCGAAAGCCTTCACGAAGTCCGCGAGCTCCAGCACGGTCATGTTGCCGATCGCGTCGAGCAGCTCGTCACGGGAAAGCGTGGTCGCCATTTTGGGCTCCTATGTGTAGTACGTACGAAAGTGAAACCAAGGTATCGGACCGCCGGGACCCAGCCCGCGAACGGTCGGGAAAGCGCGCCGGGGCGCGAGTTACGATCCAGCGCCCTCGCGCTGCTGCCGGAGCCCGTCCACCGCCCGCGCGAACCCCGCGAGCAGCTGGCTCATGCCGCCGGCCAGGCGCGCCATCGGCGCCTGCAGGCCGCCCGCGATCTGCGCGAGCAGGACCTCGCGCGGGGGCAGGTCGGCGAGCTGCCTCACCTGGTCGGCGTCGAACGGCTTGCCGTCCACCACCCCGACCTTGATCACCGGCCGGTCGCCGAACTCCTTGGCGAAGGTCGTCAGGACCTTGGCCGCGGCCACCGCGTCCGTGCGGCCGATCACCAGGCCGGTGGGCCCGCTGAAGAAGGCGGCGATGTCCGGGATCTCCATCCCGGTGAGCGCGCGCTGGGCCAGCGTGTTCTTGACCACCACGTACTCCACCCCCTGCTTGCGCAGCCGGGAGCGGAACTCGGTGATCTGCTTGACGTTCATCCCCGTGAAGTCCGTCAGGTAGAACGAGCTGGCACCGTCCAGCTTCTGGCTCAGGTCCTCGATGACGGCACTCTTGAGTTCCTTCTTCATGGATCAGCCCCGCCGGTAGAGGTTGGAATCGACCGCCACCCCGGGCCCCATGGTGCTGGAGACCGTCACGCTCCGGACGTACTGACCCTTGGCGGCGCTCGGCTTCGCGCGGATCACGGTGTCCATGAACGCCGACAGGTTCTCCTCGAGCTGGTCGGGCGCGAAGGAGACCCGGCCGATCGGGGCATGGACGTTCCCCGTGCGGTCCACGCGGAACTCGATCTTGCCCGCCTTGATCTCGCGGACGGCGCGGGCGACGTCGAACGTCACCGTGCCGGCCTTGGGGGTGGGCATCAGGCCGCGGGGACCCAGGATGCGCCCCAGCTGGCCTACCTGCCCCATCACGTCCGGCGTGGCGACCACGACGTCGAAGTCGAGCCAGCCGTCCTTGATCTTCTGAACGTACTCGGTGCCGATGAAGTCGGCGCCCGCTTCCTCCGCCTCGCGAGCCTTGTCGCCCTGGGCGATCACCAGCACGCGGGCGGTCTTCCCCGTGCCGTGGGGGAGGACGACGGCCCCGCGGACGATCTGGTCCGCGTGACGCGGATCGACGCCCAGGCGGACGGAAACCTCGACGGTCTCGTCGAACTTGGCGAAGGAGAGCTCCTTCACCATGCCGACGGCCGCGCCGGGCTCCATCGTCGTCCCCTCGGGAACGCGGGACTGTGCCTCGCGGAACTTCTTTCCGTGCTTAGGCATGTATCCCCTCAGACGATTCTATGGACCGGTCCTCCCACCGTGCGTCGCCCATCGCAGTCGGTGGTCCGTGGACCCGGACGCGGCACCCCGCTCGGCCGTGGCCTCGCTCGGGAGGGCGGGAGCGCTCCCCCGCCGCGTCCGCGAAACTCCCGCCTCAGTCGGTGATCTCGATCCCCATGGAGCGGGCGGTGCCCGCGATCTGCCGCATGGCACCCTCGATGTCGACCGCGTTCAGGTCGGGCATCTTGGTCTCGGCGATCTGGCGCACCTGGTCGCGAGTCACCGTGCCGACCTTGGTGCGGTTGGACGTCGCGGAGCCGCTCTGCAGCCCCGCCGCCTTCTTCAGCAGGACGGCCGCGGGCGGCGTCTTGGTGATGAAGGTGAAGGAGCGGTCCGCGTACACCGTGATCTCCACCGGGATGATCATCCCGGGCTGACCCTGGGTGCGCGCGTTGAACTGCTTGCAGAACTCCATGATGTTCACGCCGTGCTGACCCAGCGCCGGCCCGACCGGGGGCGCGGGGTTGGCGGCCCCGGCGGGAACCTGGAGCTTGATGAAACCGGTAACTTTCTTCGCCATGGCTCGGCCTCAGTAACCCTTAAGCTGCGTGTAGTCCAGCTCGATGCTGGTGGGGCGGCCGAAGAGCGACACCTCGACCTTGACCTTCCCCTTGTCGGGGTAGACCTCCTGCACCGTTCCGCTGAAGTCGTTGAAGGGCCCTTCGATGACCTCCACGACCTGCCCGGCGGTGAAGGGGATCGGCTCGGCGACGTCCTCCGCCACCTCCGCCGTCTCCGCTTCCAGGCCGAGGATCTTGGCCAGCTCCTCCTCGCGGAGCGGCTGAGGCTCGGCACCGGTGCCCAGGAACTTGAGCACGCCCTGGATGCTGTTGACCAGGTGGGCGGTGCGCTGGTTGTAGATCATCTTCACCAGCACGTAGCCCGGGTAGAGGCGGCGCGTGACCGTGACCCTCTTCCCGTTGCGGATCTCCACCGCCTCCTGCGTGGGGACCAGCACCTCCTGGATCTGCTTGTCCTCGGGCTCGCCCGTCTCCTCGTCGATCCGGCGCTGGATCAGCCGCTGGACCTTGTTCTCATGCCCGGAGTACGTCTGGATCGCGTACCACTTCGCCTCGCCCATCCGCTAGCCTCCGAAGAGGGACATGATCAGGTTGAGGACGATGCTCACTCCCCGATCCATGAGGAAGATCAGCGCGGCGACGATCGAGACGAACGCGACGATGACGACCGTGGACTCGCGAAGCTGCTCGCGGTCGGGCCAGGTCACCTTCTTGATCTCGTCGGAGACCTCCACGAAGAAGTCCCGGGCGGTGGTGCGGGTGGTCTCGGCCATGCGCGGACGGGTGTGCGATGTGCGTTTGGAGCAGCCAGCGACGAAAAGAAGGGCCGAGTACCCGCGCCCTTCTTTCACGACGATCGGCTGCCGGAACTCCGGTACTACTTGGTTTCCTTGTGCGGCTGGTGCTTGTTGCACCGCGGGCAGTACTTGGAGTACTCGACGCGCTCCGGGTGCAGCCGCTTGTTCTTGGTCTTGTGGTAGTTCCTCTCCTTGCACTCGGTGCAGGCGAGGATGATCTTGTCGCGCATGGCTCAGCCTCCTATCGGCGTACGGAAGGCGGCGGCTCGGCGTCGGCCGACCGCCGCTTCCCGGAAATGACCGCTTACTCGACGATCTCGGTGACGACGCCGGCGCCGACGGTGCGCCCGCCCTCGCGGATGGCGAAGCGAAGCTCCTTCTCCATCGCGATCGGCGTGATCAGCTCCACCACCATCTGCACGTTGTCCCCCGGCATCACCATCTCCACACCCTCCGGCAGGTTCGCCGTCCCCGTCACGTCCGTCGTGCGGAAGTAGA
>JBFMFL010000135.1:0-17382 GCA_040752145.1 Gemmatimonadota bacterium | reverse complement strand
GGGCGGCTTGGGCCCCGCGTGCGCCGGCTTGCCGCCGCGCCCCCGCCCGTGCTGCCCCTTCCGCCGCGGCCGGTCGCCCACCACCTCCATGAACTCCTGGTCCTTCCACGCCTGCGCCTGCTCCGCGCGCGACTCGTCCAGGCGGATGCGCGCCTCCTCCACCGTGGCCGCGCGGATCGCCTCGTGCTTGCCGCGCGTCACCGTCCAGTGGACGGGGCGGTCCAGCTCCGGCAGGTCCTCGTCGTCCACCCAGCGCAGCGCCTTCGCCGGGATCCGCACCCGCACCACCGGCGTCTGCCCCTCGAAGCCGTAGTCCAGCGGGTACTCCGCGTCCTGGAGCGTCACCGTGCCGGGCAGGGCCATCCAGCGCTCGCGCTCCGCCGCCGGCGCGAACTCCTCCGGGTCGATGCGCAGGTCCGCCTCCATGAACTCCGCGTACGAGCCGACCCCCGCCATCCGCTCCAGGAAGTACTCGGTGAGCTCCTTCTCGCTCGCGTCGCGCGTGGTCCCGGAGGAGCGGCGGAACACCTCGCGCAGCTCCTTGACCGTCTCGCGGTTCGCCTTGGCCGAGGGGTGGTACGACCCGCCGGACGCCATCGCCTCCGCCAGCGCGCGCCGCGCCGCGTCCGCCAGCTCCGGCGGGAACTCGTCGAGCGCCTGCACCTCCGAGTCCAGCTCGAAGCCGTGGTAGCTCCTCACCCGCTTCGCCCGCAGCGGCGTGCGGCGGTGGCCCGGGTCGTAGAGGATCTGCGGCTCCCCCTGGTCCGCGAACTCCCAGAGGAAGTTGTACGGGATCTCCGTCCCCTCGATGGCGCCGCGCGCCCGCCCGGCCCGGTCCGAGAAGTAGCGCAGCTCCCCCGCGATCGCCCCGTACCTGCCGCACACGCTGCTCTGCGACACCCGCACCTCCTCGCCCCAGCTGGTCTCCTCGTCGATCACCAGGTCGAAGGGCATCACCTCCGCCAGCAGCCGCTGCCAGGCGCGGTGCAGCTCCTCGCCCATGCGGGGGAGGTGGCGCGGCAGCTCCAGGTCCAGCGAGCGGTAGATGGAGGCGATGGCCAGCGCCGCGTCCTCGATGGACCTCACCAGCACCCCGCGCTCCTCCGCCCAGGCGGCCAGCGCCTCGTCGTCGAACACGTGCCGCGGCAGGCCGTACACGCTCCCCAGCGCGCCGCAGGTGCGCAGCGCGTCCTCGTAGATGCGGTACGCCGTGAGGTGGTCGCTCCCCGGCACCACGAACTGGCCGATGTCGTTGTCCGGGCGGAGCATGCGGTGCAGCGACTCGATGCTGGAGCACGCCGCCACGACGGGCACCAGGCGCTCCGGGCTCTTCACCAGCAGCTCGCCCCAGGGGCGGTCCACCGGGAGCACCTCCACCTTGCGCCCGTAGTCGGTGAGCCGGTTGGCGGCGATCAGCCCGCGCCGCTCCAGCGTCTCCACGGCGCGCCGGTAGGCGATGCGGTCCAGCGGCACCGGCAGGTCCAGCTCGTCGGCGCGCACCCCCATGTCCGCGCAGGTCATCGCCACCCGCTCCGGGTCGCCCGCCAGCTGGAAGTTGGGCGCCGTGGGCTCCAGCTTGCCGAAGTCGATGGCGCGCTCCGACAGGATGTACACCTCGCCGTTCTCCACCCGCCCGTGCACCCGCCCCGCCATCTGCAGGATCTCGTTGGCCCCCAGCGGCAGGCGGGTGAGCACCCGCTTCCCCTTCTTCACCAGCGTGGTGAACTGCGCGTCCTCGATGATCACCGTGTCCAGCCCGCGGATGTTGAGCGCCGACTGCCCCGCCGCCGTCATCGCCAGCACGTACGGCTTGGGCGCGTCGCCGCCCAGGAAGGGAGCCAGCTTGGCCACCGGCTCGCCGCCGTGGTAGTACTCGGCGAAGATCCCCGGCCACTTCTCCCCGATCTGCTTTGCAACCTGCTCCGTCCCCGCCCGCGTGGGGACGAACACCGCCACCCCGCGCTTCTCCTTCTTGACGTGGCGGAGGAAGCGCTCGGCCAGGAAGTCCAGCGGGCTCGCGGTGTTGGACACCCGCACCCGCGCCGCCTTGGCCGGGTCGTACGCCGACGAGGCGATCACCGTGGCCGAGTCCAGGTACTCCGCGTAGAACGACGGGTCCACCGTGGCCGACAGCCAGATGAACCTGCACCCCGCGCGCTTGGCGAGCGCCAGGCACAGCTCCAGCTCCGCCGAGGTCTGGTGGATCTCGTCCACGATCACCACGTCGTCCGCCGTGATCAGCTCGTCCTGCAGCCAGCGCCGCGCGATCCCCGTGGTGACGATCACCACGTTCCAGTTGGGGGTGTCCGGCGTCGCCTCGCGCTCCCGGTTCACCACGCCCACGCGCAGCTCCCGCCCCACGATCTCCTGCGCCATGCTCCTCACCGCCAGCGTCTTCCCCGTCCCCGTCCCGGCCACGATCCCGAACCCCTTGCCCTCGCGCGAGAGCTGGCGGATCTCGGTGCCGTGCTCGCGCTCCAGGATGGTCTCCACGTCGGTGAGCTGCACCCCGATCTCGATGGTCTCGCACGAGGCCCGCGTGGGCGCGATCACCACCAGGCGCCCCTCGGGCGGGCGGCCGGGGTAGCGTTCGGAGGGGGGCGTCGTCGAGACTTCGACCATGGCTGGGATTCCGGTCTGGCGGTGGGAGGCCTGAGTTGACGCGGTGCGCCGGGCGGACATGGCATTTAGCCCGCCCGACGTGGAATTCGCAAGAACTCCGCCAGGCGCGGTTTCTCGCGAATTCCGGGATTCTGCGCGGGGCGCTCCGGCCGGCGAGTCTCCCGGCGCAGGTCTTGCCAGCGGAGGTCGCGCCGTGGCGGCCCGTATGCGCTCCTCTGGCGCTCCGGGTGCGTGCCGCATATCTTCGCGCCCCTTGACACGCGCCCTTCCCCGTACACGGCGGAACGGGGGCGCCAGCACCGTCCGGGAGTCCCGTCCCCACCCGGGCTCGCCCCGCTCGACGTACCCCGTCCATCCACACGTACCCGGCCGCCCTCTGCCGGTCCGCTGAACCGTCGTCCCCTCCCCGCGGGAGGCGCAGGCGCCCCCGCCCGTGCAGCAGGCGTACGTCCACGTCCAGCGCCCATGCCCTCCGACATCGTAGTCGTCGCCAACAAGTGGTGGGAAGCCGCCCCCCTGCTGGGTGTCTTCCGCAATCCTTCCGCGTGCCCGGATTCGTTCACCCAGCTGGCGGAGCTGGCCCCGGGCACCCTGGCCACCCCCACCTCGTGCGACCCCTCGCCCCTGCCGCGGCTGCGCCTTCGCGTGCGCGCGGCGACGGTCTCCGTGTGGTGCCTGCAGGACCTGATGAACCCGTCGGTGAACGGGTCGCTGACCATCGAAAAGGCGCGCGTGCTCCCCCGGCTGTTCGATTGGGAGGGTGAGCCACGGCTGGTGATGGCTTTCGGCACGGCTGCCGATCCTCAGAAGGGAAGCCGCAACGGCACCGTGGTGGTGGGCTCCAGCGTGTTCGTCCACAACCCCTACGCCGGCAGGCCCGAGCCCGCCCGGCAGTGGGAGCCGCCCCGGCCCGACACGGTGATCGAGTCCGCCGCCGCGCCGCTGCTCGACGGGCTGCCGGACGCCTGGCTGGGCGAGGTGGGCAAGCGCACGCTGACGCCGCCCAACGCCGGCGCCCCCCGCCCCGGCGCCCTGGTGGGCAGCGGGCTGGTTTCGGTGGGCGTGGTGAACGTCACCGACTACAAGGACTACGACTGGACCGACCAGCAGGCCCTGGACGCCTTTGCCGCCGCGGCGCCCGACGCCACCCCGGCGTCGCTGGAGACCACCCACGGGGTGATCCGCTCGGCGTCGGAGTCCCCGTTCCTCTACGTGTCGGGCTACGTGAACGGGGTGGGCCAGTTCCAGCAGCAGACGGCCGCGAACACCTACAGCCAGAACTTCGCGGGCGCCCACAACGCGGGCGTCGCGCTGGCCTGGCTCCTGGACGCGCTGGCCGCGCGGGTGTAGCCCGGCGCGGCCGGCGGAGGGTGCTGTACCGTGCGGGACCAATCAACCTGAACAAGGGCGCGAGCCCGGAGGCCGAGATGGCGCGGAAGAGGATGGTCGTGATGGGCGGTGGCGGGCTGCTGGCGCTGGTGCTGATGCTGCTGGGCTTCACCCTGGTGCAGGCGCGCCTGCAGTCCCCGGCGGAGCTGGCGTACCGCAACTCGGTGGACCAGGCGCCGCCGGGATGGAGGGGTCCGCGGTTCCGGCTCAGCCACGACTACCCGCGGCAGCGGCCGGCGGCGTGCGACTCCCTGCGCGAGTGCACCTGGCTGAGCCTGCCGGTGGATTTCGCCTCGTCCCCCAGCGACTCGGTGCCGCAGTGGGAGAACCCGGTGTGGAACGAGTACATCCAGCGGGTGCTGCGCTACGTGCGCGTGGGCCAGACCCCTGACCTGGCCAACGCCACGGGCTTCCGCACGGTCGTCAACGGCGCCACGCGCTGGTACCACGTGCCGTGGATGGCCTACGATCCCACCGCGGGCCGCGAGTTCGTCCACGGGACCACCAACGAGCGCACCGCCCACCTGCGCGACCTGGTGGGCCGCGACTCGCTGCTGCTGGAGATGGCGGGCGTTCACGACCAGGTGGGCGACGGCGTGGGCCGCGGCCTCCACCGCCTGGGGAGTCAGAGCGCGGCGTGCACCAACTTCCGCAACGGCTGGGAGACCTGGGCCGTGGGCGTGTACAACCCGCAGGGGGGCTGGTCCATCGGGCAGGTGTTCGGCCGCGACGGGCGCCCGCAGATCGGCGAGTACATGGGCTCGCCGGCGCCCAAGGGGCTGCCGTTTCCCGAGGGCACGGTGGTGGCCAAGTTCCTGACCACCAACGCGCCCGTGGAGTGCGTGGGCTCGCTCCGGGGCTCGCCCGAGTGGCAGATCCACCGCCACAAGCAGGACGCGCAGGGCAACTACACCTGCCAGCGCGAGGTGCAGGTGTCGCGGCTGGTGCAGGTGGACGTGGCCGTCGTGGACTCGCGCTCGCCCACGCGCTGGGTGTACGGCACCTTCGCGTACAACGGCTACCTGCCGGGCGACAACGTGTGGGACAAGCTGGTGCCGGTGGGGCTGCAGTGGGGGTCCGACCCGTGGACGTACCCCGCCGTCCCCAAGTCCGAGTCGCAGACCGCGATTCAGTCCGTGCTCAACAAGGCCATGGTCACCGACAGCACCTACCAGCACTTCGGGTGCAACGGGCGGCTGGCCGGCCCGGTGGACAATCCCGAGTCCAGCTGCCTCTCGTGCCACGGCAGCGCCTACGCGGCGCCCAAGGGCGCCCCGTCGCAGATGGGCGAGAACGTGCCGCCCTCCTTCGGGTTCGCCGGCCTGTGCACCAACTACTCGCGCGACAACGCGGAGTACTTCAAGAACGTCACCTACCCGCAGGGGTGGAGCGGCAACTACCCGGACGCGCTGAACCTGGACACGTCGCTCCAGCTGGAGGTCGCCTTCAACGCCTACGGCCTGTACCACACCCAGGGCCGCCCCAACCAGTGCTCCATGCGGAACTGAGCCCTGCCACACCGGCCCGCGGCGCCGCCGCGGGCCATCCCCCCTGACCGTTCGACCACCAATGTCAAAGATTTCACGGCGGCAGTTCCTGGCCGCCGGTACCGTCGCCGCCGGCGGGCTGCTGGTGCGCGAACCCGAGGCCGCGCACGCCGCCGCGAGCCTCCCCGACGGCGCCGCCCCGGCCGCCTCCGCCGCCTCCCGGCCCGTCCGCGACTACCGCATCGAGTGCGGCTGGATCGAAAAGACGCTCGACGGCACCCGGGCGAGGCTGCGCGCCTACAACGGGCAGATCCCCGGGCCGGTGCTGGAGATGCGCCCGGGCGAGACGGTGAGGGTCAGGCTCCACAACAAGCTGACGCCCCACTCGTCCGCCGGGTGGAACGGCGACCACAACGTTCCCCACGAGCTGGGCTCCACCAACCTGCACTTCCACGGGCTGGAGATCGCCCCGCACCTGTTCGAGCCGCTGGGCACGGGCAACCCCCTGGCGCCCATGGTGCGCGTGGGGCCCGGCGAGTCCAAGGACTACGTGATCCGCGTTCCCGAGAACCACCCCTCGGGGCTGTACTGGTACCACTCGCACCACCACGGCTCCACGGCGGTGCAGTCGGTGTCGGGAATGGCCGGAGGAATCGTGGTCAGGGGGGCCATCGACGAGGTGCCGGAGATCCGCGCGGCGCGCGAGGAGTTCCTGGTGGTCAACGACATCGGCCTGTTTCCCAGCGAGGACCCGTCGTCCGGCGTGTGGGAGTACAGCCCCCGGCAGAACTCCATCTGGCAGACGTTCGGCGGCAACGTCACCGTGTGGAACCCCGCCACGCAGAAGGCCGAGCCGTCGAACCTGAAGTGCGGCTTCACCACGGGCGACTACCCGCTGCGGTACATGCTGGTGAACGGGGAGCCCTTCTACAAGGAAGAGCACAACCCGGCGAACCCGCAGGAGCCCACGGGCACGCAGCTGGGATATCCCACCATCGAGATGCGGCCCGGCGAGGTGGTGAGGTTCCGGATGCTGAACGCCAACTCCGACAACTTCATGCCCATGATCGTCGAGGGGCACGAGGTGCACCTGATCGCGCTGGACGGCGTGAACTTCGACGCGGTCCGAACGGTGGCGGCTCCGTCCACCCCCAACCCCACCCCGCAGTTCTCGCTGGCGCCCGCCAACCGCGCCGAGTTCCTGGTCCGCGCGGGCCGGCCCGGTACGTACCTGATCCGCGAGCTGGAGCAGGACGAGCAGTTCCTGGACAGCGGCGGCAAGGTGGTCGCGGCCATCCGGGTGGCGGGCGCCCCCAAGCCCATGCGGCTCCCCACCACGCTCCCCAAGCCCGCGCGCCACTGGCCGCTCATCCGGGAGGACGAGATCGTCCGGCGCCGGCAGGTGGTGTTCAGCAGCCAGTTCCCGGGCAAGCTGAACCCGGCGGTGGGGATCGACTTCCTCATCAACGGCGCGCAGTACGACGAGCTGGAGGTGCCCGTGGTGGCCGAGCTGGGGACCGCCGAGGAGTGGGAGCTGCAGGTGCTGGGCGATCACGCGCACGGCTCGGAGGGCCACCCGTTCCACATCCACATCAACTCGTTCGAGGTGATCTCCGTCGGCGACACCACGTACCCGGCGGGCACCATCCAGGACACGCTGTGGGTCCCGGCCAACACCACGGCCGTCATCCGCACGCGCTTCCGCGAGTGGACGGGGAAGTCGGTGTTCCACTGCCACATCCTGCCCCACGAAGACACCGGGATGATGCAGAACTTCCTGGTCGTCACGCCCCGGCGCGAACACCACGGCTGAGCCTGGCCGGGGCTCGGCCCGGAAGGCGGCCGGCGAGCCGAGCCCGTTGCACCCGGAGGGTCTCCCCGCCTATCATGGGAGCGCCTCCGACAACTACGCCGCGCCCGGGCTGGTCCCGGCGCGGCGTTCCACGTGCCGCCGTGGCCTGGTCGAGTTTCCCGGAGACCACTCCCGCCGGAACGCGGCTTGCTGCCGGTCCCATCCCCGTCCCCCGAGGGACACCCGCGAGAACCGGCAGCAAGGAGGCAACGCCATGGACCGAGACCAGCGCGACGAGCACCGGGGCCCGCAGCCGGACCTGGAGCGCGAGTCCGTCGCAAGCGACGACCGCACCGGCACCGACTACTCCAGCCGCGAGACGGACGCCGGGACGCAGGGCTTCACCGGCGGCGGCAACGTGGGCGCCCGCCCGGAGTTCTCCGGCCGTCCCAACCTGACGGAGGAGCGCCGGAGCATGGCGCTCGATCCCGACGAGGCAGGGTCGCAGGACCTCGACCGCGACCGCTGACCCCGAAGCTCCCGCTGCCCTCTCCCGCCCGCAAGGCGGGGGAGGGCAGCGGGTCCTCCGCTCCACGCCGCCACCCCGCCGATGCCAGAATCCGCCGCCTCCACCGTGCTGTTCGTCAACGCCGCCCAGGTCGCCGCCTGCACCGGCCCCACCTCGTCCGCGGACGGCCGGGACCCCGCGTCGGTCCAGGAGGGCGCGGCGGTGGCCGTGCAGGACGGCCGCATCGCCGCAGTCGGGCCGGAGGGCGAGCTCCTGGCGCGCTGGCCGGGCGCGCAGCGGGTGGACTGCGAGGGCGGGCTGCTCACGCCGGGGCTGGTGGACTCGCACACCCACGCCGTGTTCGGCCGGTGGCGCGCGGACGAGTACGTGCTGCGCTGCACCGGCGTGCCGTACATGGAGATCGCGCGGCGGGGCGGGGGGATCAACGCCTCCGTGCGCGACCTGCGGGAGCGCAGCGAGGACGAGCTGGTGCGGATGGCGCTGCCGCGGCTGCGCGAGATGCTGCTGAACGGCACCACCACCGCCGAGGTCAAGAGCGGCTACGGGCTGAGCACCGCCGACGAACTCAAGACGCTGCGGGCCATCCGCCGCCTGGCGGACCTCCAGCCCGTGGAGCTGGTCCCCACCTTCCTGGGCGCCCACGAGTTCCCCCCCGAGTATCGCGAGCGGCGCGGCGCGTACGTGGAGCTGCTGGTGGAGGAGTCCATCCCCGCCGTGGCCGAGGCGGGGCTGGCGCGCTTCTGCGACGTGTTCATGGAGCCCGGCGTGTTCGACCGCGCGCAGACCGAGCGGATCCTGCGCGCGGGGCTGGACCACGGCCTCCGCCCCAAGCTCCACGCCGACGAGCTGGAGGGGAGCGGCGGCGCCGAGCTGGCCGCCGGGCTGGGCGCCGCCTCCGCCGACCACCTGGGCGACGTCTCCGAGGCCGGGATCCGCGCGCTCGCCGCCTCCGGGACGGTGGCGACGCTGCTCCCCGCGACGCTCTTCTTCCTGGGGCGGCCCCGGTTCGCCCCCGCGCGGGCGCTGCTGGAGGCCGGCGCCACGGTGGCCCTCGCCACCGACTTCAACCCCGGCTCCTCGCCCACCCCGTCGCTGCCGTTCGTGATGACCGCCGCCTGCTCGCGCATGGGGATGAGCCCCGCCGAGGCGCTGCGCGCGGCCACCGCCGGGGGCGCCGCCGCCCTGGAGATCGCCGACGGGCGCGGCACCCTGGCCCCCGGCGCCCCCGCCGACCTGGCGCTCTGGCGCGTGGGCAGCGTCGCCGAGCTCCCGTACCGGCTCGCGGCGCCCGTGTGCGCCGGGGTGTGGAAGCGCGGACACCGGGTGGTCTGACCCGCCGCCCGGGGCGGTTGCTTGTTCGGGTCCCGCAAAGCCGTTATTTTGCGGGGCTTGCTCACCGCGAGCGCGCCGCCCGGGCCCCGCCCCGGCGGCGCGGCTTTTCCCGGCTCCCCGCCCCTCGCGGGCGAGCGAGTCCCCGTTGTTCCCCCCTTCGTCCGTCCATGGCGAACGTCGCAAAGCTCAGGGAGCGCGCCCGGGTCCTCGAACTGAGGGACCAGTGGAAGGAGGCGCTCGACGTCTACCTCCAGCTCGTCGAAGAGGCGCCCGAGGAGGTCGAGGTCGGGCTGTGGAACCGCATCGGGGACATCCACATCCGCCTGGGGCAGTCCGACCGCGCCGTGGAAGCGTACGACCGCGCCGTGGACGCGTACGCCGAGGCCGGGCTCCACAACAACGCCATCGCCCTCTGCCGCAAGGTGCTGCGCATCGCCCCCGCGCGCGCCTCCGTGTACCTCAAGCTGGGACAGATCAGCGCCGCCCACGGCTTCCTCGCCGACGCCCGCCAGAACTTCCTGGAGTACGCCTCGCGCATGCAGCGCGCCGGGCAGCTGGACGCTTCTTTCGCCGCGCTGGAGGAGTTCGCCGACCTGTCGCCCGACGACACCGAGGTGCGCGTCCTCCTGGCCGAGCAGCTGCTCGCCCACGGCAACCCGGAAAAGGCCGTCGCCCAGCTGCTAACGCTGCGCGACCGCCAGCGCGCCCGCGGCGACGAGGAGGCCGCCGAGACGACCCAGCAGCGCGTCCTCGCCATCGACCCGCACGCCGACCTCACCTCCCGCGGCACCGCGGCCCGCGCGGGCGCCGCGGAGGTGGAGGACTTCGGCTACCAGGACGAGGCCGACGAGGAGGAGGAGGGCGGCGACCCGTTCGCCCTGGAGTTCCACGGCAGCATCGAGCCCGCCGCCCACGACCCGGCGGAGGCCGCGCCGCTGCCGGGGCTGGACCTCCCCGTGACCGCCGAGGCCGCGGGCGCGGCGGAGATCGGCGCGCTGGAGGGTCTGGAGACCGCGGAAGGGTACTCGTCGTGGGGCGGGGGAGCGGAGGCCGGGGAGGACGGGGGCGCCGCGCTGCCGATGCTGGACTCCGGGCTGGAGATCGAGCACACCTCGCTCTCGCCCGAGCCCGAGGCGCCCGCGCCGCTCCCCCTGCTGGACGAGCCGGCCGCGATGGGCGAGCTCCGGGAGCTGGAGGTGCTCCCCGGCTTCGACGACGACGACACGGACTCGGACGACGGGGAAGGGGACGCGGGCGACCCGCTCCCCTTCCTGGACATGGACGCCGAAGCCGAGGGGGACGGCGGCATCCCCGGGCTGCTGGACACCGGCTTCGACCTGGCCCCGGAGCCGGCCGCCGCGCCCGCGCAAGACGCGGTGGAGGCATTGCGCGAGCGCGTCGCCGCGGCTCCCGACGACACCGCCGCGCTGCACCGGCTGGTGGACCTGCTGGAGGACCGCGGGCGGGGCGCCGAGGCCGAGGAGGTGCTGGTGGCCGCGCACCGCGACCTGGGCTCCCGCGGGCTGTACCGCGAGGCCATCGGCGCGGTGAGGTCGCTGCTCGCCCGCCGGCCCGAGGACACGGCCGTCTACCAGAAGCAGGTGGAGTACGCCTTCCGCGCCGGCGACACCGAGTCCATGGTGCGCGCCTACCTGGACCTGGGGCGGCACCTGGGCTCCCCGGCCGAGAACCCCAAGTCGCGCGCCGTCTACCAGCGCGTGCTGGAGATGGACCCGGCCAACGAGGAGGCGCGCCGCGTGCTCGCCGTGCCGGCCGCGCCCGCCGCGCCGCCCGCCGCCCAGGCGCCGGCCCCGGCCCCGCCCGCCGGCGACTACGTGGACCTGGGCTCGCTGATCATGGAGGACGAGCCGGCCGAGCGCACCACCCGCTTCGTGGTGGAGGAGGAGGAGCCCAGCGGCGACGAGGACCGCGACTTCGCCGACATGCTCGCCGTGTTCCGGCAGAAGGTCAACGAGAACATCTCCGCCGAGGACGCCGCCAGCCACTACGACCTGGGGCTCGCCTTCATGGAGATGGGGCTGGTGGACGAGGCGATCGCCGAGTTCCAGGTGGCGCTGCGCGCCGGCGCCAACCCGCTGGCGACGCTGGAGTTGCTGGGGCGCTGCTTCGTGGACAAGGGGCAGAGCGCCGTGGCCGCCCGCGTGCTGGAGCGGGCGCTCCGCGTCCCCGGCGCCGCCGAGGCCGACCTGGTGGGCGTGGTGTACCAGCTGGCGCGCTGCCACGAGGCCATGGGCGACACCGCCGCCGCGCAGGAGGCCTACGAGCGCGTGCTCGCGTTCGACATCCGCTTCCGCGACACCATGACCCGCCTGGAGGCGCTCCGGCGGGCCTCCTCCGCCTCCCGTTTTTGACAACCTCCGGGGCCCCGGTTAGGTTTCGCCGCTTCCCGGGCCCCCCGCACGATCGTACGATGCTGCGCACCGCACCGCCGAGACTTTCCGACATCCAGGCCCCCGTCCGCGGGCGCCTGGACACCGTGTTCGAGGAGATCCGCCGCATCGTGACGGCGGACTTCGGCATGGTCGCGGAGGTCAACGAGCACCTGCTCAAGGTGCGCGGCAAGCTGTTCCGCCCCACCCTCACGCTGCTCTGCAACGAGGTGGGCGGACGCCCCCGGGCCGACGCCGAGACGCTGGCCGCCGTGCTGGAACTGGTGCACCTGGCGACGCTGGTGCACGACGACGCCGTGGACCACTCGGTGCTGCGCCGCGGCATGCCCACCGTCAACTCGGTGTGGAGCCACCAGGTGGCCGTCATCATGGGCGACTACCTGTATACCCGCGCCCTCACCGAGATCACCGGGCTGGGGCAGGTGGAGCCCATCCGCGTCCTCGCCGACGCCGCCAACGCCATGACCGTGGGCGAGATGCGGCAGCTGGCCTCGCACGACGCGCTGGACTTCGGGCAGGACGACTACTTCGCGCTGATCGCCTCCAAGACCGCCTCGCTGATGTCCGCCGCCTGCGAGCTGGGAGCGCTGGCGGGCGACCCCGAGCTGCGCGAGCCGCTGGCGCACTTCGGGCAGGAGCTGGGGATGGCGTTCCAGATCGCCGACGACCTGCTGGACTACACCGCCGACGAGGCGGTCACCGGCAAGCCCACCGGGCTGGACCTGCGCGAGCACAAGGTGACGCTGCCGCTGATCGCCGTGCTCCCCTCGCTCTCCGCCGCCGAGCGGGACGAGGTGGACGCCCTGTTCGGCGACCCGGAGCCCTCCGACGCGCGCATCGCCGCCGTGGTCCGGATCGTCCGCGCGCGCGGCGGCTTGGATTATGCGAGGGGCACCGCGCTTGAGTACGCCCGTCGCGCGGAGGAGGCGCTGGAGGGGCTCCCCGAGGGGCCCGCGCTGGACGCACTGCGCACGAGCATCGCGTACGCAATCGAGCGCCGCCGCTGAGCGGCGTTCTCACATGGGTCGGGAGGTGAGATGAACGTCGCCGTACGCCGCCGTGTCGGTCGCCTGCTCCTGGTCATCCTCGTCGGACTGGTCCTCGGTGCCCTCCTCACCGAGCTTGCGGTGAACTTCATGCCGGAGAGCGCGGCGCGCACCTTCTTCACCACCTCCGTCGCCGCGGCCTTCGGCCCGCTGGTGATCGACCTGGTGGCGGTGGGGGTGACCCTCGGCCCGCTGGTGTTCCATCTCAACTTCCTGAGCGTGATCGGGGTTTTGGTTGTCGCCCTAGGCGCCCGCACCTGGCTGTAGTTGCGGCTCGATAAATCGCGCAGCTCTGCGTTGCTCTGCGCGCGGCTCCCTGCGGCGTGAAACGACCACGCCTCAGTCGCCGTGCTCGGGCGCCTTGATCTGCGCGATTTCTCTTCGCCTCCGGGGCTGGGCAACGGCTGCGCGACTGCGTCGCGCGTGGGGTAGGGGAGGGAGAAAGGGGAACGGGCGCGGCGGCCTCCTCGGCCACCGCGCCCGTTGCCGTTCAGCGTACTCCGTACTTCGTACTGCCGTTGCAGGCTGTTCCCTGTTCCCTCGAACGAAAAAGCCCGCCCCTCGCGCGAGGGGCGGGCTTCTCGTCCGCGGCCGGCCGGAGCCGGGAGCCCCGGTCCCCGGCAGCCCGTCAGGCGCTCTGGTTGAAGCGCTCGTCGCGGTAGTCCTCGATGTCCGCCTTCTTGCGGACGCTCCGGAGCCAGCGCTCGAAGGCCGCCTGCTGCAGGCGGGCCGTGGCCATGGCCCGCATCTGTGCCTTCTGCGCCTCGAAGGCCTTGCGGTCGGCCTGCGTGCGGGCGGTCGGGCGGACGATGAACAGGCCGGCGGAGGTCTTCACCACGTCGCTCACCTTGCCCACCGGCACCCCGAAGGCGGCGCCCACGGCGGCGTTGGCCTGGCCGAGCGCGGGGTTGGGCGCGCCGCGGGTGAAGGGGCCGGCCTGGCGGACTTCCAGGCCGCGGGCGGCGGCGGCCTGCTGCAGCGTCTGGCCGCCGCGCACCTGCGCCACGATCTGCTGTCCGATCTTGCGGGCCTGCTCCTGCTTCTTCTCCAGCACCAGCTGGCGGCGGATCTGCGGGGCGGCCTGGGCCAGCGGGGTGGTCCCCTCCGGCGTGAACGCCTCCAGGCGCGCCACGTAGAAGGCCTGGTCCGTCTCCAGCAGCTCGCTGACCGCGCCGGCCTTGCCGCCGTCGCGGATCGTCTGCTCGGCCCACTCCACCGCCTCCAGCGCCGAGCCCACGCCCGGCACGAACGGCGAGTTCTCCGACGCCGTCACGCCCGTGCGGAGCGCCGCGCCCGTGGCGCGGGCCGCGCGCTCGATCCCGTTGCGCTCGGCCAGGTCCTCCAGCGAGTCCGCCTTGGCGTAGAAGCGGTCCAGCTCCTCGTCGCCCTTGGCCACCGGGATCAGGATGTGGCGGGCCTTTACCTGCTCGCCGGTCTTCTCCTGCACCTGGATCAGGTGGTAGCCGAAGGGCGAGAGCACCGGCTGCGAGATCTCGCCCACCGGGAGCGCGAACGCCGCCTGCTCGAACGCCGGCACCATCTGGCCGCGCCCGAAGGTGCCCAGGTCGCCGCCGCTCTCCTTGGAGCCCTCGTCCGAGGACTCGCGCCTGGCCACCTCGGCGAAGTCGGCGCCGCCGGCCAGCTCCGCGCGCACCCGCTCCGCCCGCTGCAGCGAGGCCAGCGTGTCGCCGCGGGTGGGCTCCTTGGAGAGCACCGCCACCGTCAGGCGGGCGCTGGCGCCGCGCTTGAAGTCGTCCTCGTGCTCGTCGTAGTAGCGGCGCACTTCAGCGTCGCTCACCTGCACCTCGCCGGGCACCAGGCGCGACACGTCCAGCGCCACGTACTCCACCGTCGCCGTCTCGTTCTGGTCCTGCCAGGCGCGCCACAGCTCCGCGTCCGACACGTAGGTGCCCGAGGTGAGCTGGCTGAACAGCTTCTGCCGCGGCACCTCCACCCGGAAGTACTCCTCCAGCCCCAGGAGGATGTCCTCGCTGGTGGAGGGGCTCTGCAGGTAGCGCTGGTACTTGGCCATGTCGAACTGCCCGTTGGTCTGGAACAGCTCGTTCTGCGCGAGCGCCGGGTGCGGGATGTTCAGCGCGGCCATGCGGATCTCCTCGTCCGTGGCCCGGATCCCCCGCTCGCGGATGGCCTGCTGGATCAGCAGGTCGTCCACCAGGCGGTTCCAGGCCGCCTCGTCCAGCTCACGGCGCTGCTCGGCGGTGAGCGACGTGCCGCTCTGCTGGGCCTGCTGCGCGAACTGCTGGTAGACCGCCTGGTACTGCTGCACCTGCACCGCCTGGCCGTTGACCCGGCCGAGCTCGTTCATGTTGGTGTTCTGCCCTCCGCCGGTGACGTCGAGCCCGATCTCGAAGAACATCCAGCCGACGAACGCCAGCGCGAAGATAATGCCGAGGACCTTCCCGGCCTTGCCGCGCATGCTCTGCATCATAGGAATTCAAACTCCGGATCTTGGAACGGGGACGGCGAGAGGGGACACCGGGGGCGAAGATGAAGGCGGAAAAATTACTTACGAACGCGCGGGGGCGCAAGCCGCGCCCGCGCGGAAGGCCGAAGTGTGTTGACACGTCACGCCGCCGTCCAGTAAGTTGCTCCTCTTCTCGCCGGCCCACCCCCGCTATTTCTCTACGCGCGTAGGAGACTCATGGCTGCAGTCCCCCCTGAGCTTGCTGCCGAGGTTCAGAAGCTCGAGCGCTACCACGCAGAGAACCCCCAGGGACGGTACTTCGTTCCCCTGGCCAACGCGTACCGCAAGATGGGGGCGCTCGACCAGGCCGAGGCTCTGCTGCGCGAGGGGCTGCGCCGCCACCCGGACTACCTCAGCGCGCACATCGTGCTGGGGCGGTGCCTGGCCGACGGCGGCGCCGTCGACGCCGCCGTGAGCGAGTTCCGCTACGTGCTGTCGGTGGACCCGCAGAACCTGATCGCCCTGCGCTCGCTGGGCGAGATGGCGAGCGACGGGGGGAGGGTCGAGGAGGCGGCGCGCTGGTACCGCGAGCTGCTGGCGGTGGACCCCATGAACGAGGACGCCCGCCAGGCGCTGGAGGCCCTGGAGTCGCGCCCCGCCCCCTCCGCGGAGGAGGCGGACGGCGGCGCCGCGTGGTGGGAGAGCCCCGCCGGGTCCGAGCCGGCCGACGAGGGGCTCCCCGCCGGCGGGATCGTGGACGACGACCTGATCTGGAACTCGGGCACCGAGGCGGCCGAGCCCGCCGCGGACCGGCCGGACGAGGCGCTGTCGTGGGGATCGGTGGACCTGGACGCCGGCGCCCCGGCGGAGCAGGCGGGCGAGGAGCCCGCGGCCGCCGAGCCGTTCGCCGCGCTCTCCTTCGGCGACCTGGAGCTGAGCGACGCGGCGCCCGAGCCGGCGGCGCGCGAGGAGGCGCAGCCCTGGAGCGCGCCCGAGGCGCCGGGCGGCTGGGACCCGTACTCCGGGAGCACGGTGGAGCTGGACGCGGCGGCCTTCGGTGGCGGCGAGGCGGCGGCGGAGCCCGAGGCCGAGGGCGACGAGGTGGTCACCGAGACCATCGCCGAGCTGTACTCCCGCCAGGGCTTCCACGACCGCGCCGCCGAGGTGTACCGCGAGCTGGTCCGCCGCCGCGGCGGCGACCCCGCGCTGGAGGCCCGCCTCCGCGAGGAGGAGCGCCTGGCCGCCGGCGGCGCCGCCGACGAGGCGCCCGCCGCCTGGACGGCCGAGTCCGCCGCCCCGGCCGCGCCCGCGACGGACACCGACGACCTCCCGCTGCTGGAGTGGAGCGTCGCCGAGCCGGAGCGCGCCGCCGCCGACGAGCCCGCCTCCTTCTCCGGCGGCGGGTCGCTGCCGTACGCGTCCCCGGCCCCGGAGGGCGAGGACGCCTTCGCCGGGTCGTTCGAGGACGGCTTCGGCGACGTGACGCTGGCGCCCGCCGCCGGGCTGCACGACGCCTTTGACGGCTACGCCCCGGAGCCGGACGAGGTGGCCGCGCTGGAGGACCGCTCGCTCCCCTGGGCCGCGCCCGAGTCCGAGGCCGAGGAGGTGGCCGCCATCTTCGCCCGCGACGAGGCCTTCCTCGCCCCGGCGCCCGCCGACCTCCCCCCGCTGGACGCCCCCGACCTCGTGGACGACGACGAGCCGCTGGTGGTGGGGAGCGCCGCGCACGAGATCCTGTCCGGCGAGCCCTTCACCGACGAAGCGGCCGACGACTTCGGCGCGCCGGAGCCGTTCGCCGCCGAGCCGTTCGCTTCGACTTCTTCCGCCGACGACTTCGCCGCGGAGCCGCAGGCCGAGGCGGACGCCGGCTTCGAGCTGGACACCGGGTTCGCGGCCGAGCCCGCGTTCGACGCGCCTGCGGACTTCGGCGCCGGCACCCGGGAGCCCGCCGCGGGATTCCAGGAGCCGGCCGAGCCGGAGCCCGAGCAGCCTTCCGCAGCGCCCGCGGTGGAGTTCCGCAGCGCCCGCGAGTACCTGTCCGGCCTGGCGTCGTGGCGGCCCGCGGGCGCCGCTGGCCCGGTGTCTGCGGAGGCGCCCGCGGCGCCCGCCGTGGCGGAGCCCGCCGCGGCGCTGGAGGCGGTCGAGGACGGCGGCTTCCTGGACGTGGCGCCCTCCACGGTGGAGGATGTGCCCGCCGCCGCGGAGCACACGCCGGCCGCCGACTTCCACGACGCCGCCGTGGAGGACGAGGAGGACGACATGCCCTGGCTGGCCGCGCCGGTCTCCGGGGACGCCGCCGACGAGCCGATGGAGATCGACGGCCTGCTCGCGGCCGAGTCCGCGGGCGCC
>JBFMFL010000134.1:0-17405 GCA_040752145.1 Gemmatimonadota bacterium | reverse complement strand
GTACGCTGAACGGCGCCCCCACCGAGATCTCGCGGTGGGGGCGCCGTTCTGCTGTTCCGTAGCACCCACATCCATCTGGACGGGGGGAGACTCGCCGGCGGTTTGGCGAGGCTCCCCCCGGCGCAGGGAAACCCGCCGGCAGTTTGGCGGGGTTCCCGGAGCCCGCGGAGGAGACCGGCGGGGCAGTTTCCGCCGGGCTCCGTAGCGGCCCGCGACTACAGGATCAGAAAAAACTCAGCGGGCGCGGTCCCGGGGGAGGCGCTGGTCCGGCGGAACGTGCCAGTAGATCACGTCCTCCCACCACTCCGGCCCGCGGAACTTGACGTTGGCGAACCGGTCGTTGACCGCGTAGAACTCCGGGTCCAGAAAGATCGGCGCGTACACGGCGTCGTCGATCACCTGCTGCTCCAGCTGCCGCCAGAGCCCGCGCGCCCGGGTGCTGTCGTTCATCACCAGGATGGAGTCGATCAGCGCGTCCACCCGCGGGTTGCGGTAGCCGGCGAAGTTGGGCCCGTTGGGCGGGATGGAGCGCGAGTGGAAGAGCATCTCGGCGTTGGGCCCCATCACCCCCGGACCCCACCCCCACCCCCAGAAGGAGCCGGTGAACTCCCGGCCGCGCAGCCGCTCCACCCAGGTGGTGCGCTCGTACGAGCGCGGCACCAGGTCCACCCCGATGCGCCGCAGCTGCGCCTGCATGGCCACCAGCATGTCGCCGCGGATGGGGTCGCTGGCGCTGAACTCCACCTCCACGCGCAGCGGCCGGCCGTTCTTTTCCAGGATGCCGTCGCCGTTGGCGTCGCGCCACCCGGCCTGCGCCAGCAGCTGCCGGGCGGCGGCGGGGTCGGCGGGGATGGGGCGCACGTCGGCGCTGTGCTCCCGCAGCTTGGGCGGAATGGGCGAGAGCGCCGGCTCCCCCTGCTCGCCGAAGAGCCCGCGGACGAGGGCGGGCCGGTCGATCCCCATGAGGATGGCGCGGCGCACGGCGGGGTCGTCCACCGGGAACTTGTTCGTGTTCCAGGCGATCCACGCCGGGCGCACCTGCGCGGCGGCGTGCAGCTCCACGTTGCGGGCGCCCTCCACCTCGCGGCGCTGGTGCGCGGCGATCTTGGCCATGTCGCCGTTGCCGTTGAGCAGCTCGGTGGTGCGCGCGGTGGGGTCGGGGACCACGCGCATGATGACGCGGTCCAGCGCGGGCCGCCCCTCGGGGGCCTCCAGGTTGGCCTGCACCATCACCTGCTGCCCCTTCTGCCAGTCGCCGAACCGGAACAGCCCGTTGCCCACCGGCCGCTGCCCGAAGCCGGAAAAGCGCATCCGCTCGGGCGGGACGCTGTCCAGCAGGTGCTTGGGCACCGGGATCACCTCCAGCAGCGCGTTGAGCGTGGAGGGGCCGGTGCGGTTGAGCTTGACCTCCACCGTGGCGCTGTCCACCGCGCGGGCCGACTCCACGGCGATCACGTCCTGCTGCCGCGGCGAGGCGACGGCGGGGTCCTTCTGCCGCTCGATGGTGAAGACCACGTCCTCGGCCGTGACCGGGCGGCCGTCGTGCCACTTCAGGCCGGGGCGGACGTGCAGGAGCACGGTGGCGCTGTCCGGCTGCTCCCAGCGCTCCAGCAGGTCGGGGACGTAGCTGCTGAGGGTGCTGTCGCGCCGCGCCAGGGCGCGGAAGGTGAGGTGGACGATCTGGTACGCCGGGTTGCTATCGAAGGTGAGCGGGTTGAGGTCGTCCGGCTCGCCGTCGGACAGCACGATGAGGGTCCCGCCGGCGGGGGCGCCGGTGAAGGTCTTGACGTCGGCCCCGGCGGCGCCGCCGCCCCCGGAGCCGCCCCCGTCCCCGCCGCCGCACGCGGCCAGGCCCAGGAGCACGAGCGCCGCCGCGGACGCGGCCAGGCGGGGGAGCGGGAGCCTGCTGTGCTTTTCAGTCATCGAGGTTCCGGTCGCCCGGTGGGATGTGGAGGACGTGAGGCGGCTCAGAACCGCTCGAAGGTCCAGGGCCGCGGCACCCGGAAGGCACGGTCAAGCATTTCGAGTGCCGGAGCGTCGTCGATGGCCGCGTGGCCGGCGGCGACGGCCCGCGACGGCGTCACCGCGCCCACGAAGATGCGCGACAGCGTCCGCACCGGCAGCCGGAGCACGGGTCCCCCCGCCGCGCCCCCCGCCGCGCGCTCGGCGCGCATCCGCCCGCCCTCCACGCGCAGCCGCCAGGGGCCCTGGTTCTCCGGCAGGTCCTCGTCGCGCACCTCCAGCGTGGCGGAGAGCGCCACGTCCTCCGGCGCGGTGCGCAGCGCCAGCGCCCCGGGGACGTCCAGCAGCCGGAACATGGGCCCCACCATGAGGGAAGCCGCGGGGAACCAGATCCCCCAGTTGGGCGCGCCGCCCGGCGGCAGGCGGGGCTCCTGCACGCGCTCGCCGAAGTCCTCCTCCGGGTGGGCGCGGTACACCAGCTGGCGGTGCTGGTCGCCCAGCGACGAGAGCCAGGCGTAGATGCCGCGCCGGGCCCGCTCGGTCAGCCAGGCGCGCTCCTCCACCTCGGCGAAGCGCGCGGCCACGGGAAGGTCCGGGCGGTACCGGACGACGGCGTACCCCTCGGGCTCGCCGCCGGGGCCGCGGTACACCACCGGCGCCAGCAGCGGGCTCTCCCAGGTCGCCTTCCAGCTCCGCTCCGCGCGCTCCATCTGTCCGCTCTGCGCGCGGATCCAGCGGTCGTACACGCTTCGCAGCGCGGCGCGGTCCCCGTCGTCCAGCACCTGCGCGACGCGGCCGCGCTCCTCCGGGTCGTCGGGGAGCGACTCGGGGGGGAGCTGGTACTGGAAGACCTCGCCCGCCAGCCCGTAGCCCAGCCGCTCGTAGAAGGCGACGCGGAAGGGGTAGAGCGCCGAGGCCAGGTCGCCGCGCTCCAGCGAGTGCCGGAACGCCTCGCGCACCATCCGCCCCGCCATCCCCCTGCGGCGGTGCGCCGGGGAGATGGACACCATCGCCAGCCCCATGCTGGGAAAGGGCGTCCCCCCGATCCACTGGCGGAAGCGCAGGATCTGGCAGGCGGCGGCCAGCCGCCCGCCGGACTCGCCCACCCAGAGCGACTCCACGCCCCCGCGCGGGTCGTCGCGCAGCGTGTTCTCCCACCACTCCACGGTGCGCCCCGGCACCGGGAAGCTGTGCGTCACCAGGCGGGCCAGCTCCGGGATCTCCTCCGGACGGGCCAGGCGGAACGTCTCGCTCATCTCCCTCCCTCGCGGATGGTCGTGCGCCCCGCCGCCGGGCGCGCCGCGCCCGGCTGGTCCGGGATTCGCGGGAACGCCACGGGCGCAAAGGCCGCGCCCCGACAGGAACGCACCCAAGATACGGACGCCGATGACGCACCGCCAACCGACCCCGCTCCCCCGGCTCGCCCTGCTCGCGGGCGCCCTGCTGCTCGCCGGCGCGCCCGCCTGCGGCACCGCCGCGCCCCCCAGCGACACCCCGGCCGACAGCACCCCCGCCGCGCGGAACGGCGCGCCGGCGGCCGGCGCCGCGCAGCCCGCGCCCCCCGCCGCGACGCCGCGCCAGGCGGGCGTGGTGCCCGGGCTGGAGGTGCTGGTGCGCGACTCCATGCACCTCATCCGCGGCAAGCGGGTGGGGTTCATCACCAACCAGTCCGCGCTCACCTCCACGGGCGAGCTGGGCATCGACCTGCTGGCGCGCACCCCGGGCGTCCAGCTGGTGGCGCTCTTCAGCCCCGAGCACGGCATCCGCGGCAACGTGGAGGCGGGGCTCAAGATCGACACCTCGCGCGACGAGAAGACCGGCCTCCCCGTGTACTCCCTGTACGGGCGGACGCAGCGCCCCACGGACGAGATGCTGCGCGACGTGGACGTGCTGGTGTACGACATCCAGGACATCGGCGCGCGGCCGTACACCTACGTCTGGACCATGGCGATGGCCATGGAGGAGGCCGCGAAGCGGAAGATCCCCTTCGTGGTGCTGGACCGCCCCAACCCCATCACCGCCGCCGCGGACGGGCCGGTGATGCACATGGACGTCCGCGACGTCACCCAGGTGATCACGGGCTACTACACGGTGCCGCTGCGCCACGGCATGACCTCGGGCGAGATCGCGCGCTACTACAACGCCGACGCCAAGGTGGGGGCGGACCTGCACGTGGTGCCGGCGGAGGGGTGGCGGCCGGACATGTTCTTCGACCAGACGGGGCTCCCGTTCGTGCGCCCCAGCCCCAACATCCGCTCGGTGAACGCGGAGCTGCTGTACTCCGGGCTGGTGCTGGCGGACGGGGCCACCAACGTGCACACCGGCCGCGGCACGGACGCGCCGTTCGAGTACTTCGGCGCGCCCTGGCTGGACGCGCAGCGCCTGGTGCAGGCCGTCCAGAAGTACGACCTGCCTGGGGTGAGGTTCGTCCCCGAGCAGATCCGGCCCACCAGGGACCCGGCCGTGTACACGCAGTACCGCGACACGGCGTTCACGTCGCTGCGGCTCCAGGTCACGGACCGCCAGGCGTTCCGGCCGGTGTGGACCACGCTGGTGCTGCTCAGCGAGGCCAAGAAGCAGGCGCCGCAGCGGTTCCGCATCCAGAACGCGGGGTTCACGCAGATGATCGGGTCGCGCTGGGCGCGGGAGGCGTTCGACCGGGGCGAGGACCCGCGCGTCATCCAGCAGCGGTGGGACGAGGAGCTGCGGCGGTGGATGCAGGAGACGCGGCCGTACCGTCTGTATCCTTCCGAGTGAAGTCGGTTTGTTGAGCGAGTAGGCACGGGCCGTTCCGGAGCCCGGCGGAAACTGCCCCGCCGGTCTCCTGCACGGGCTCCGGGAGCCAGGCCAAACGGCCGGCCTGTCTCCCTGCGCACGGGGGAAGCCTCGCCAAACTGCCGGCGAGTCTTCCCCCGTACAGCTTTTGGGAACTATTTGGAACGGCGAACTGCAACGGCCCGGCAGCCGGCCGGATCGGCGCGCCAGGCTGGCCCGCCTCCGCGCCGGCCGCTACACTGTCCGTCCGCCGTCCGGCCTGCCCACCGCCGCCCCTTCCCCGCATGGCGAACCCGTTCTCGAACCGGAAGAAGGTGCGCGGCTGGAAGCGGCGGCTGCGCGAGCTGGAGCGGTTCCGGCGGGCACACCGGGAGCTCGACCTGGACGCGCTGCGGCGGAGCGGGGTGGTGTACGTCAAGCTCTGGCTGGACCCGTGGAGCCGGCTCGTGCCGCGCGATCCGCCCGTCTGGTTCCGGCGCCGCGTGCTGGCCGCGTTCCTCGATGTCCTGCGCTCCTGGAATCGTGCGCTGGAAGCCGCGGGGGAGCCATTCTACCTGCGGCTCTGGCTGTTCGACCCGCGCTTCCACAGGACGCAGGTGGTGGCCGCCGTGGGGGGCCGCATCGCCTGGTACCGGAACGCGTTCGAGCCCGCCCCGGGCGCCCGGCCGGTTCCGCCGCCGCACCTCCGCGACCCCGCGTACGACCTTGCCGCGCTGGAGTGGGAGCCCTGCCTGGACACGGACGTGCTGCTGGAGGAGGACGCGGCGGACCGGGGCGGCCTCCGGATCCTCCGCCGCGCCACCCGGGTAAAGCACACCTCCCGGGGGCAGCCGCTCTTCCTGTTCGACCGCGGCTTCGTATGGCTCGGGAAGCCCGCCGCGCCGGAGCGGCCCGGGGCTTGATGGAGCCGGCTCACGGATCGAAGCGACCCACGAACAAACCGGAGGTCCACATGCCGCTCAAGATCGTCCGACCGCTCCTCGCGGTGCTCGCCCTCGTCGCGCTGGCGGCGTGCAACTCCGCGGGGGGCGCCGCGGCGGAAGGGCCCGGTCCGGCCGCGTCCGTCGCCGGCCGCGAGTGGAGGCTGGTGGAGCTGAACGGCCGCCCCGCGGGGAGCGGCGCCGGCGGCAGGGCGGCGACGCTCCGGCTGGACGGGGAGCGCGCCGGCGGCTTCGCGGGCTGCAACACCTTCGGGGGCGGCTACCAGATGGGGGAGTCGAGCCTGACGTTCGCGACGCTCGCCGCCACCCGCATGGCGTGCGAGCAGGGGATGGAGCTGGAGCGCGAGTACCTGGCGACGCTGGAGGCCACGCGCTCCTGGCGGATGACCCCGCAGGGGCTGGAGCTGCTGGGCGAGCGCGGGGTGCTGGCCCGCTTCGCCGCGGCGTAGCGGTGCCGGGGCGCCCCGAGCGGTTCGACGCCGCGTCGGTCCGGGAAGCCTGGGACCGCGCGGCGGACGCGTACGTGCAGGGGCAGTCCTCCGGCCGCGACTACTACCGCTACGAGTTCTTCGGGCCCGTGCAGGTGGAGGTGTGCGGCGACGTGGGCGGGCTGCGCCTGCTGGACCTGGGGTGCGGCAGCGGCTACTTCGCCCGCGAGATGGCGCGGCGGGGCGCCCGCGTCACGGGCGTCGACATCTCGCCGCGCATGGTGGAGCACGCCCGGCGAGAGGAGGAGGCCGGGCCGCTGGGCGTCGAGTACCACGTGCTCGACGCGGCGGAGGCCGGCGAGCGCTTCCCCGCCGCCGCCTTCGACATGGCGACGTCGTGCCTGGCGCTCCAGGACATGCCGGACGTGCCCGCCGCGCTGCGCGGCGCCGCATCGGTCCTGCGCCCCGGCGGGCGCCTGGTCGCCTCCATCGCGCACCCGTGCACCGACACGCCGTTCCGCCGCTGGGAGAAGGACGAGGCGGGGCGGAAGCGGTGGCTGTGCATCGACCGCTACTTCGAGCGGGGGCCGCTGGAGTACGCGTGGAGCGGCTGGGCCTACGACTTCGCCACGCCGGCGCTGCACGCCACGCTGGAGGACTGGTTCGGCTGGATCCACGAGGCGGGATTCCGGGTGCGCGGCCTCCGCGAGCCCCGCCCCGGCGGGGAGGCCGTCCGCGCCCGCCCGGACCTGGAGGACGCGGCGCGGGTGCCGTACTTCCTGGTCCTCGACATGGTCTCCGCGGGCCCTGATCAGGGTCCGTGAGGGTTCGCATACAGGTGAGCAGACCTCGCTTGTAGGCACTCCGTGGCTCTCACCTGCTTCAGCTCTGGGCTGGAATGACTCCCTATAGGCTCAACCCTAATCAAGAGCGCGACCACCTTCTCCACTTTCTTCAGACGCTACCAAATGCGCCGTCGGCGATACCATGCATCGGTGGCAAGCCCGATCTGGTAGTGCCACATCAGGGAAGGCTTATCGGAATTGAGCACACCCGAATCGCTCTTTCCTCACCCCGCAACGGAATCATTCCCCTCGAACAGGAAAGCCTGGAAGAGCAGATTGTTCGGGAAGCCTGGGAGCTTCACCGACAGCGCGGGGGTGCACCTCGCCTTGTGTACATCTACTTCAGTGACATACGCCTACAAAAATCCGACGTTCGGCCAATTGCAGATCTCATTCAGACAACCGTCGCACGGGTTCCGCTTGCACCCGGGGAGTCCCGACTAATCGAGGCGTGGAAGGTAAATCGACAGCAACCCGGAGCACTTCATCAAGCGATTGAGAGTTTCTGGATTGATGAGGTGGATTCGGAGGAAAATAGCTTGTGGGCAGTACCACGTGGCGGAGCTGTTCCACAGCTAACTCGCGGATTTATCGAGGCTCGCATTGCTGCTAAAGAGAAGAAGGTTGCAGCATACCGCAATGCATGCGATTCCATCTGGCTGTTGTGCGCCGCAGATGGCTTCTCCCCTGCGACACACTTCAAGATTCCGGATTCCATGCCGAATGAGACGTTCGCTACCGAATTCGACCGGCTGTTTTATTTCCATCACTTCTCAGGCGATTGCTTGGAGCTAAAGGTTCAGCCCCATAAACTCAGTCAGAGCTGAAGCTTTCAGCTCTCTGCGTGAAATGGCACTGCAGCCCCCGCCCGTCTACCAGTTCCTCGACCGCCTGCTCGCGCGCGAGGTGCCGGTCCGCGAGTTCGAGCGCTGGGTCTACGGCTCGCCCGAGCTGGAGGCCGAACTGGGGCCGGGCGACCATCTCCGCCTGCTGGAGTTCGACTACGGGCAGCCGGACGCCGCCCACGAGCTGTACAGGGTCGTGGCCAGCATCTACGAGCACCGGCGGCCGGGGATGCTGGTGCCGGACCGGGTGTGGCGGCTGGCCTGCGGGCTGGCCGCTGGGACGCTAGACCCGGTCACGTCGACCCACCGGCTGGCGGAGCTGTGGTACGCCGGCCACGAGTGGATCCCGCTGGACTTCGTGGGGATCTCCTCCGAACTGGACGAGCTACCCCGGCCGGAGCAGCGCCAGCTCTGGGACCCGGCCGCGCTCGCATCCAAGCTCCGGGAGTGGGAGCCGACGCTGGACCAGCTGGCCGGTGACGCGGCGGGGGCCGTGCGCCGTCTGCTGCGCGAGCGCTACCCGGACGCCCCGTGTCCGAGTCAACGCGACCGCGCTCCCTGAGCGGTGCGGTCCTGACAAAGCAACTTCGACCTCATGCCATGCTCCCCACACGACTCGAACGCCTGCTGAACAGCGTCGGCAAGGAAGTGTTCGTCCGATACTTCGACAGCTTTCAGGATTTCACCCGATCGAACGAAGAGGTCGCTGGGTTTCTGCCCGAGAGGTATACCCTGCACTCAAGGCGCTCGCGGACTTCCACCGCAAGACGCGTCATTCGGGAAGGCTTGTCCCGCGAAGCACTGGAGCTGATCTCGTCCTCGGATCGGCTGGACCCGGAAACGGTTTCGGAGGCTCGCCTGCTCCTCGAACGCCTCTGACAAGACTTGTTCGCCACCGACGCGCGCGACACGCATACCGGCAGTCTGGAAACCCGCGGCGGCCACGCCTCGTATCAGCCCGATGAGCCCGATCCTCACGAACGTCAGCCCACCCCCGACAGATGGAGATCCCCATGATACGTGCCGTCCTGATAGCCGTCGCAGCGGTCGTCGTCGTCCTGCTCGTGGAGCTGGTGTCCGGCGGACGCATCGAGTTCCCGGACACGCAGCGCAGCATGATCGTGTGCGCGGTGACGGCGTCGGTGATGGCCGTGCAAAGGCGGCGCGCCGTGGAGGCTCGCCCGTGACGCACCCGCCCGTCGTCCGGGTCCTCCTCGCCCTCGCAGTGCTCCTGGCCGCTCCTGCGGCTGGGACCGCCCAGGCGAGGGTGCAGGCGCCCGACCTGCGGGCTCACCGCGCTCCATTCCCGTCCCTCGCCCCACCGGCGGCCGGTGCGGAGGCGAAGGCCCGGGTGGGGCGCGCCGCCAGGATCGGGAGGTACACGCTCGTGGGCGCCGCGATCGGGGCCGCGGTGGGCGTCGTCACCTTCACGGTGATGGAGCGGACCACCGAGCACCGCGACCACTCCGAGGACGGCCTCGTGCTGGCCGTCTTCACCGTGTACGGGACCGCCGCCGGCGCGCTCCTGGGGCTGATCGCGGGCGCCGTGTAGACCGGCGGGCCCGTCCCGCCGGCCTTGATTCGCCCCGGCCGGTTCCGCTACTCTCAGGGGACGCCCTTCGCTCCCCGAACCGCTCAGCCATGCCCGCGGACACCCTGATCTGCTCCCATCCCCGCAGCGGGGGACGCTGGCTGCGGTACCTGATCGCCCACTACCTGGCCGCGCGCCACCAGCTGGGGATCGAGGTGACGCCGGAGACGGTGTTCGCCGTGGTGCCGGACCACCACCCGGACAGCTCGCGCGGCTACCCGGCGTTCGAGTTCACCGGCCGGCGCAGCCTTCCGCTCGTCGCCGTCTGCCACCAGACCTACTCGTGGGAGCACCACCGCGGCTACCCGCTGGTCTTCCTGGCGAGGAACGCGTACGACGTGGTGGTGTCCGCGTACTTCCACCTCACCTCGGAAAAGGCGGAGTACCGGGGCGCCATGCGCGAGTTCATCCGGAACCCCCGGCTGGGGCTCCCCGCCTGGATCCGGTACATGAACGCCTGGGCGCCCAAGCTCCTCACCCACCGCGACGTGGCGCTGCTCTCGTACGGCACGCTGGACTCCGACCCCGCCCTGGCGCTGGCCCGCGTGCTGACCTTCCTGGGCGAGGAGCCGGACGCGGCGCTGGTACACGCCGCCGTCGTCAGCGGCAACGCGCTGCGCAGCGTGCGCGGCATCCGCACCGGGCAGGAGGGCAACTTCTGGGACCACCTCCAGCCCGAGGAGATCTTCGACCTCCAGGAGATGGTGCGCGGCGACCTGTCGCCCACCGCCGTGCGCCTGCTGGAGTCGGCGGGGGTGGAGATCGACCCGTTCCCGCGCCACGCGGACTGACGCGGGGGAACGGACACGCGGCGGAACAGGGGCGGCTCCGACCGGGGCCGCCCCTGCTCGGCATCTTGTGACGGGGACAGGGGGGAGACGCCGATGCGGACGCGGGAGCTGGGCGGGACGGGGCTGACGGTGACGCCGCTGGGGCTGGGGATGGCGGCGCTGGGGCGGCCCGGGTACATGACGCTGGGCCACGCGGAGGACCTGGGGCGCGACCGCTCGGTGGAGGCCATGCGCGCGCACGCGCACCGGGTGCTGGACGCCGCGTGGGACGCGGGGATCCGCTACTTCGACGCGGCGCGCAGCTACGGCCGCGCGGAGGAGTTCCTGGCCAGGTGGCTGGAGGCGCGCGGCATCGCGCCGGGCGCGGCGGCGGTCGGCTCCAAGTGGGGCTACGCCTACACCGCCGGCTGGCGCGCCGACGCGGCCGTGCACGAGGTCAAGGAGCACTCCGCGGCGCAGCTCCGCCGCCAGTGGGCCGAGAGCCGCGCCCTGCTGGGCCCGCGGCTGGGGCTGTACCAGATCCACTCCGCCACCCTGGAGACGGGCGTCCTGGACGACGCGGAGGTGGTGGACGAGCTGGCGCGCCTGCGCGACGGCGGCCTCCACGTCGGGCTGTCGGTGACGGGCCCGCGCCAGGCCGACACCCTGCGCCGCGCGCTGGAAGTGGCCCGGGGAGGCAGCCGGGTGTTCGCCGCGGTGCAGGCCACCTGGAACCTGCTGGAGCCCTCCGCAGGCGGGGCGCTGGCGGAGGCCCGCGCCGCGGGGATGGGGGTGATCGTCAAGGAAGCGCTCGCCAACGGCCGCCTGACGGAGCGCAACGCGGACCCGGCGCACGCCGCGAAGCTGGCCGCGCTGCGGAGCGAGGCGGAGCGCCTGGGGACGACCGTGGACGCGCTCGCGCTCGCCGCCGCGCTCGCCCGCCCCTGGGCGGACGTGGTGCTCAGCGGAGCGGCCACGGCGGAGCAGCTGCGGTCCAACGCGGCGGCATTGGACGTGGCCTGGGACGCGGAGGCGGAGACCCGGCTGGCGGAGCTCGCGGAGGAGCCGGAGGCGTTCTGGGCGGAGCGGGGGCGGCTGGCGTGGACGTGAGGACGGCAGTGCGTGAGTGAACGGCGGGCCCCCTCCCCAACCCCTCCCCCGCAAGCAGGGGAGGGGCTTTTTCTCGTGCCTGAACAATCGTCCGCGGGGCCCCCACCCGGCGGCCTGAGAGCCGCCACCCTCCCCCAATCCTGGGGGAGGGCTTCCTGACTATCGACTCCTCCGTGTCGTGCTCCCCCTTTCCCCCGCTTGCGGGGGAGAGGGGGCCGGGGGGTGAGGGGGCCTTCCGTCGCGTGAGTCTTCCACCGTCTGCCGCCGACCCTGTCGAATGAAACGCTTGTCGTTCGGCTAAGAGGCGACGGCTTAATCAGATGCGACTACGGAGGGCGTCCTGAACAGGGGGTTGTTTCTATTCAGGGATGTCGGCCCGAAGGGGCGAGACCGCGCGGCTGTTTGCGCGGGCTCGACTCCGTTGCAGACGGTCGTTTCGTCTGCTACGGAGCCGCAGCCCGACCCCGGCGCCAGCCGGGGGCACGCCCGAACCCCGCCGTCAGAAAGCCGTTCAGGCAGTCGCCCCCGCCACCACGCCCGCCAGGTCGCGGAAAAACCCTCAGCGCCCGTCGCGTCCCCCGGCCAGCGCCCGGTCCGCCGACGCCGACCCGCCGCCCATCACCATCACCGCCACGGACATCCCCAGCGCGAGCAGGTGGTACTCGATCCCCTCGCCCGCCTGGTTGCCGAACCAGTTCATGAAGAAGCCGTTCGTCGCGTGCACCATGAGCATCGACACCGCCATGACGCTCGCCACCCCGAGCGCGGCCACCCGCGTCAGCAGCCCCGCCGCCAGCCCGATGGGCCCCAGGAACTCCGCCGCGATCGCCAGCACCCCGAAGAGCGCCGGGATTCCCATGGACGCAAAGGACCCCATGGTCCCCTCGAACCCGTAGCCGCCGAACCACCCCAGCACCTTCTGAGCGCCGTGCGGGAAGATCACCGCCGCCAGCGTCAGCCGGAGCAGCACCGGGCCGAGCCCCGCGTCCGTCCGCATGACCGCCCGCACCGCCGCCGGGAGCCGGCTCCCCTCCGCCGCCCGCCCGCGCGCCGGCGTCTTCGCCATCCCCATGATCGTCGCCTGCTGGCTCATCGTCCTCTCCTCCGTCGTGGTGGGCGTCGCGCCCGGTAGGCGTCCGGTCAACGGTTGACCGGACAAGCATTCCCGCAAATTTTTTTCAGCCCAGCCCCGCGCGGACGCGGTCCAGCAGCTCGATCAGCCGCTCCGTCTCCGCGTCGTCCAGCATCGCCAGCGCGTCGGCGTCCTCGCCGTCCACCGTCTCGTCCATCCGCGCCAGCAATTCCAGCCCTGCCGGCGTGATGCTCACCAGCACCTGCCGCCGGTCCTCCCTGCACCGCTCCCGCGTCACCCACCCCCTGGCCTCGATGCGGTCCAGCAGCCGCGTCACCCCCGGCGCCTGCTCCACCATCCGCTCGCCGATCTCCAGCGTGGGCAGCGGCCCGCCCGCCCCGCGCAGGATGCGCAGCACGTTGAACTGCTGGAGCGTGATGCCGTACTTCTCCACCACCGAGGACACGCGCCGCCGCAGCAGGTCCGCCGTGCGCAGCACCCCCAGCGTCGCCTCCTGGTGGAGCGACTTGAACGGGCGGTTCTGCCGGATCTCGCGCTGGAGCGCGCTGGTCTCGCGTGCCATGGCCGATAGTATACATCGCATCAGATGACTAGTCAAGCATTCTTGTAAGCCGAAGTGGAGGAGCGGGATTCGGGCATGCCCCCCGCGGGGCGCGGGGGTCGGGCTTCGGCTCCGTAGGCGAGCAAACAACGCTCGCCAACGGAGTCGAGCCCCGGCAAACTGCCGCCGGGTCTCGCCCCTCCGGGCCGGAATCCCTCATGCGGGAGCCCCCCTCCCCCGGCCCCTCCCCCCGCAAGCGAGGGAGGGGAGAACTACTTGCCCTGCTTGCAGTTGCCCCCTCTCCCAGAATCGGGAGAGGGTGGCGAGCCTCAAGCGAGCCGGGTGAGGGCCCGCCGTTCACTCCCGCACTTTCGCACCTCGCACTTTCGCACTTCCCTTCCCCCTCCCCTTCCACCCGAACCGCGCCAGCGACACCCGGCCGCGCGCGTCGAACTCCACTCCCTCCTGCTCCAGCCGGATGCGCTGCGTCACGGCGCCGCCCGAGTGCGGGCCGCGGGCGCTGACGGCGCCCTGCGCGTTGATCACCCGGTGCCAGGGCACCGTGCTGCTCTCGGACATGGCGGCCAGGGCGTAGCCCACCTGGCGGGCGTGGCCGGGGAGGCCGGCCAGCTCCGCGACCTGGCCGTAGGTGGCGACGCGCCCCCTGGGGATGCGCCGCACCACGGCGTAGATGCGCTCGTAGTCGCCCTCGGGCATGCGCGCCTCCTGGGTGAGCGGGTCAGGGCACCGCGTCGCGGGTGCGCAGGATGGGGTAGGTGCGGGCGTCCTCCAGCGCCTCGTCCAGCAGCCCCCAGGTCGCGAAGCCGTCGTCGGAGCGCGGCTCCAGCAGCACGAAGGCCAGGCGCCCCAGCGGCTGGTCCACCGGCACCACCAGCATCCCCGCCGGCACCTCGCGCTCCGCGGGCGCCGCGTACCGCCCGTGCAGGGTGCGCTCGCGGCGGCCCTGGAAGGGCTGCGCCGCCGTCTGCGCCGAGTCGATCGCGAACGCCTCCACGCGCAGGCGCACGGGGCGCTCCAGCGCGCGGAAGCGCACGCCGTGCGCCCCCAGCCGCTCCACCACGGTCGCCAGCGAGGGCGGCACCAGGTAGGCGCGCGGGGCGCGGTCCGTTTCCGTGGCCTCGAAGGTCCCGTACTCCGGCATCCGCTCCGGGCGCCGTACCTCCAGCCGGCGCATCATCGGCTCTCCGGTGTACGGGTGCCGCTCCTCGCGCACGGCGCCCATCAGGATCTCCACGGGCCGGGGACCCCGCCGGGTCCGCGCCCGCAGCGCCAGCGTCTCGCCCACCACGGAGGCGCGGTCCGCGGCCTCCGTGGCCTGGCGGATGCGGCCGGCGTTGGCCTGCGCAAAGTCCAGCACCTCCTCCACGAAGCGGCGCGTGGTCTCGATCCGCTCGCGGAAGGTGAGGTAGGCGTACGCCTCGCTCAGGATCCCGAACCGGTTGCGGAGCCCCGCGTAGTTGCTGCCGAAGCGGGGGCGGTGGTCGAAGGTGTACCAGGCGCGCTCCGCCCCCGACGCCGCCGCCCATGTGGACTCGGGGTCGGGGACGTTGCCGTAGTAGTAGGTGTCCCACCCCTCGCGCGACTTCAGCCCCCGCGTCACCGCGGGGAGCCAGGCGCCGCGCAGCAGCTCCGTGATGGGCGCGGGGGTGGAGGGGTGCAGCGGGGGCGCGTAGGTCAGGTGGTAGGCGTGGTACGTCCCGTTGGTGGTGTGCAGGTCCACCAGCACGTGCGGGTCGTAGCGGTTCACCATCGCCAGCAGCGAGTGCGCCTCCGGCGAGTCCAGCTTGGTGTGGTCGCGGTTCAGGTCCAGCCCCTGCGCGTTGGGGCGCTGCCCCATCCCGCCCACCGGGCCGTGCTGGTGCGGGCGGTTGGCGAGGTTCACCCGCTCGTTGCCGTCCGCGTTGTAGATGGGGGCGATCAGCAGCACCAGCGAGTCCGCCCAGCCGCGGTGCTGCCCGTTCACCAGGTCGCGCAACAGCGCCAGCGTGGCCTCCTTCCCCTCCACCTCCCCCGCGTGGATATTGCCCTGCACGTACACCCGCGTCCGCCCCGTCGCCCGCACCGCCTCCGGGCTCGCGTCCCGCACCCGCCCCCACACCACCAGCGGCAGCGGGCGCCCCTCGAAGGTGTACCCCATGGTCGTGAGGTGCACCATCTCCGGCGCCGCCCGCTCGGCCGCCTCCAGGAAGGCCACCACCTCGTCGTAGCGGCTGGTCTCCCGGTAGTCGGTGCGCTCCGGGCGCGTCCGCGGGGTGAAGACGCCGCCCTGCGCCCCCGCGGCGGAGGCGGCGAGGAGCGGCAGCGCCGCGGCGAGCGCGAGGGTGCGTAGCGAGGGCATCGGCCTGGATTCGGAGGCGGAGAGCGGCGGCTCGCGGAGGCGGCGCGCCGGACGGGAAAACGTAGCCGTTTCCTCCGGCGCGGCAACCCGCGCGTGCTGCTTGCGCCCGGCGTGGCCGCGGCCTAGTGTATAGAGTGTAAACCTCCTGATTCTGGACAGAATGGACATGACCGGGACGAGCCCGGCGACCCGGCGCGCGTCTCGTTCAGCGCGGCGCGGGGATGGCTCGTCGTGCGCAGCAACGACACCCCCTACCGCGACCTCGCCGCCGAGATCGGCATCAGCAAGAGCTCGGTGGAGCAGCTGGTGAACGAGGGGAGGGTGCCCAAGCGCAACCTCGCCAAGCTGATCCGCTGGTTCCTCAAGGACAGCCGCGCCAGGTACGGTGCCGTGCCCGACGACGAGTACATGGAGGTCGCGGTCCTGGAGACCCTCCGCAACCTGGCGGAGGCGGACCGCGCGGGTGCGCTGCGCGAGGCGGTCGAGTTCTACGAGCGGCTGCACGACGCGCGCAGGGCCCCCCGCCCCGCCTGGCTGCTGCGGCTGCGCGAGACGGTGGACCGCGGCCCGGGCGGCGATCCCCCTCCCCCGGACGTGGAGTACCCCGTCCGCCGCCGTCCGCGCGGGGGCGCCTGACCCGCGGACGCCGTGCGCGGCCGGCGCGGCACCTTGCCCCGCGGTGGGCGTGCCCCTAATCTGTTCAGTGTACTCCTACAGAAAGTAAACAGAGCATACGCCGCGGCGGGACCTCCGTGACGGGGAGGTCGCGTTGACCCGGCGCCGGGAGCTGCCCAGCACGGAGCAGATCCGCCAGACGGCGGAGCTGCGCGTGCAGGAGACGTCCCTGCGCCAGGTGGCGTACCGCATCGGCCTCAGCCCCATGGGGCTGAAGAAGTTCCTGGACGGCGCCTCCCCCTACGAGGCCAACCGCCGCAAGCTGGCCGACTGGTACGTGCGCGAGCAGGGGCGCCGGACCGTGCCGCCCCCCGACCCGTCCGTGGCCGTGATCGCCCTGGGCGTGGTGCTGCGCGACCTCCCCACCGCCCTGCGGCGCGACTCGGTGGAGCCCGTGGTACAGCTCCTGGAGTCGCTCTACGCCCGCTCCCAGGCGCCGCGCCCGGCGTGGCTGGACGGCCTGCGCGACAGGCTGGCCGAGGAGCTGGAGCGGTGAGCTGACGGCCGGAGCCGGCCGGCGCGCCCCCACGACGACCCTTCCCCCGAGCCCCCGGGGGAGGGGTCTTTTTTCTCCCCCCCGTAACCTTTGCGGGCCCGCCGGCATCCATGCCTGCAGGAGACCACCCGCGATCCCCCGAGGAACCTTGGCGACACGCGTGAGCGAGCAGGTCCCGGACGCCGAGCTGGCCGAGCGCGCCGTGCAGGGCTCCGCGGACGCGCTGGGCGCGCTCTTCCGGCGGCACGCGCCCGGGGTGCACCGGCTCGCGTACACCCTCCTCCGCTCCGCCGCCGAGGCGGACGACGTGGTCCAGGACGTGTTCGCGGGGCTGCCGCGCGCGCTCCGCGGCTACGCCGGCCGCGGCCCGCTGGAGGCGTGGATCCGGCGCGTCGCCGCGCGCACCGCGCTGATGCGGCTGCGCGCCAGCCGCAGGCGGCGCGAGGACCCGCTCGACCCGGCGGACGAGCCGGGCGCGGCGCGGGATGCCCCGGTGGACCGCGTCGCGCTGGAGCGGGCCATCGACGCCCTCCCCGAGCCCCTGCGCACCGTGTTCGTGCTCAAGGTCGTCGAGGGTTATCCCCACGAGGAGATCGCCCGGCTGGTCGGGATCACCCCGGAGGCCTCCAAGGTGCGGCTGTTCCGCGCCCGCAGGGCCCTCCAGAGCCTGCTCACCTGAAGGACGGGCCGCCATGTCCCCCATCGTACGGCACCCCGGATTCCGGCGTCTCTCGCTCCACGCCGACGGCGACCTGGACGCGCACACGGAGCGGCGGGTCGCCCGCCACCTGGAGGGGTGCGCGCGCTGCCGCGCCGCGCTGGACCGCATCCGGCGGCTGGACGCGGAGGCGCGCGCCCTGCCCACCCCCGCGCTCCGCTCCGACGCCCTGGAGCGGGTGCTCGCGCGGCACGGGGCGGGCGATCGGGTGCTCCTCCCCCTCGCCGACCCGCCGGTCCGCCGGGCGCCGCGGCTG
>JBFMFL010000133.1:0-17460 GCA_040752145.1 Gemmatimonadota bacterium | reverse complement strand
CCTGCTGCGGCTGCTGGCCCTGCTCCCAGTCGGCCCGGGTGTAGCCGCGGTCGTCGTCCCGCGACGCGGGCTCCGGCCGCGTCCGCGAGGGCGGGTCGGCCCGGTCGCCCGAGCGGCGCAGCGGCGGGGCATCGTAGCTGCCGCCGCGGTACACGCCGTCGCGGTCGCGGCCCGCCGCGGCGCGCGGCTCCTTGTAGCGGTGGTCGGGCTGGCGGTACCGGCTGTCCGCAAGATAGTAGCCGCGGGAGCGCCGGTAGCGGCGCGGATCATAATAGTACGGGTCGTTGCGGAGCAAAACCCGCAGCCGGTCGCAGCGGTCGTAGTAGCCGCCCCAGGCGTACGCGTCGGCGTAGCCGTCGTAGCAGGCCCAGCGCGGGTACGACGACCGGCTCCCCACGTGGTACGCGAACGAGTCGGTCACGTAGTAGGAGTATTCCGGATCCGGCACCAGCAAGTCCACGATGCGGTCCAGGGCGTAGTACGGGTCGCCGCGGAACGACGAGCCGATGGTGCGGTAGCCCCAGCGCGAGCGGTTCCGGCCGTCCTGGAAGGCGCGGAAGCTCAGCGGCTCGTCGGAGGCGACCACGAACACGTAGCCCATGCCGGACGAGCCGCGCACCTGCCACGACGAGCCGTAGCCGGACCCGGCGTACGGGAGCGAGTAGGTGCGCCCCGCGTGGACGTAGCCGTCGTCCCACGGCGAGCGGGGGAAGAGGAACTCCACCTCGCCGTCGGTGGTGATGTGCACCACCGCGGCGTAGGCGCTGCGGTTGACGAGGAACTGCATGCGGACCCGCTCGCCGGGGCGGAACAGGTCGCGGTCGGCGTCCGCCCAGACGCGGGCGCGCAGCCCGTAGCCCTGGTCGGGCTCGGCGGCCGCCGCGGCGGCGGGGATGCCGGCGGCGCGGACGGGGGCCGCCCCGGCCGCGCCGCAGACGGCGAGCAGCGCGAGGGCGTGGAGGATCTTTTTCATGGATGGGACTCCGCTCAGGTGCACGGAGGTCGGGGGCAAGGCGCGTTCCGCGTGGACGGCCGGGGAGCCGCGTTGTCGCACAACAACTTAGCGTGTCTTCGCCCCGGCGGCGACCCCCGTGCCGTCCCAGGCAGGGGACAGCGTGTGTCCGCGCGGCGGACGGCCGGCGCCCCGGGGGCCGGCGGCCGGCGGTTGACGCGCGGTGCGGGGTGCCCTTAGCTTGCGACGTTTGTCCCCCGGCGTGCGCCAAGGGCGCGCTCCGGGGCCGCCGTGCGGCCGGGCTTCCCGGATGGTATCGGATCGGCGGCGCAAGATCAACCGTGGCGGGGCCCCGCGCCCGCCCGCACCCGTCCTCCCCCGCCGCAGGCCGTGCCGCATCCGCACCTGATCGAAGCGTTCCGCTCCGTCCCCGCGTTCCGCGAGCTGGCGACCGCGCTCCCGCGCGCGGGGGAGTCGGTCCTGGTGGAGGGGCTGGCCGGCGCGTCGCCGGCCGTGCTGGTGGGGACGCTGCACCGCGCCCGGCCCGAGCGGATCTGGCTGCTGGTGGCCTCCACCCCCGACGGCGCCGAGCAGGCCGCCAGCGACCTGGAGGCGCTGCTGGGCGAGGGCGCCGTCCAGCTGTACCCGCAGCGCGAGTCCCTCCCCTACGAGGAGGGAGAGCCGCACGTGGAGATCGGCGGCGCGCGCGTGGAGGCGCTGGAGGCGCTGCTGGGCGGGCGCACCCAGCTGCTGGTGACCACCACCCGCGCGCTCCAGGAGCTCTCCCCCGCGGTGGAGGGGCTGGAGGACCTGCGGCTGGACCTGCGCGCCGGCCAGGAGATCCGCCCCGCCGACCTGAGCGCCCGGCTGGAGGAGATGGGCTTCGAGCGCGTCGCCACCGTGGAGGAGGTGGGGCAGTTCGCGCTCCGCGGCGGGATCGTGGACGTGTTCGGCTTCGGCACGCCGGAGCCGGCGCGGATCGAGTTCTGGGGCGACCAGGTCGAGTCCATCCGCCACTTCGACCTGCTCACGCAGCTCTCCGTCCGCACGGTGGAGAGCATCCAGGTGCTCCCGCTGGACCTGCGCCCCGCCGCGGCCGCTGACGGCCGCCCGCGGCCGACCCCCTCCGGGGAGGGCGCGGGGCCGCGCCGCTCGCTCCTGGAGTACCTGCCGCCGGACACGGTGCTGGTGCACCTCACCGCCGGGGCCACGCGCGCCGAGCTGGAGCGCACCTGGACGGAGGTGCAGCGCCTGCACCAGGCCGAGGAGCAGCGCGGCGCCCGCCCGGAGCGGCCCGAGGCGCTCTTCCTCCCCGCGGCGACGGCGGCGGAGCGGCTGGACGCCTTTCCGCAGCTGTTCGTGGCCGAGGGCCCGGCCGGCGCGCGGCCGGTGCGCTTCCGCGCCGCCCCGCCCGAGGCCATCGACCGCGACATGGGGCGGCTGGGCGAGACGCTGCGCGCCGGGGCGGCCCGCGGCGAGCGCACCCTGGTGCTGTGCGACAACCAGGGGCAGCTGGAGCGCCTGCAGGAGCTGCTGGACGAGCTTCGCGTCCGGCCCGACGTCACCCTGGCGCTGGGCTCCATCTCCGGCGGCTTCATCCTGGCCGACGCGGACCCGCCGCTGCGGGTCCTCACCGACCACGAGATCTTCCGCCGCACCCGGCGCATCCGCCGCAAGCGCCGCTTCCGCGGCGGCGCGGCGCTGGAGAGCATCTCCGCGCTGAAGCCGGGCGAGTACGTGGTCCACATGGACCACGGCGTGGGGCAGTTCCGCCGGATGGAGCGCGTCCGGGTGGGCGAGGAGGAGTTCGAGACGCTGGTGATCGAGTACGCCGGCGGGGAGCTGCTGCGGGTCCCGGTGCACCGGGTGGACCTGATCGAGCGCTGGGTCTCGGACAACGACGAGGGGCCGCCGCCGCGGGTCCACAAGATCGGCGGCAAGGAGTGGACCCGCACCAAGCAGAAGACCAAGAAGGCGATCGCGGAGATGACGGCGGAGCTGCTGGAGCTCTACGCCGCCCGCGAGGCCGAGAAGGGCTACGCCTTCGCCGCGGACACCCGCTGGCAGCGGGAGATGGAGTCGGCCTTCCTGTTCGAGGACACGCCGGACCAGCGCCAGGCCACCGAGGACGTCAAGCGCGACATGGAGTCGGCGCGGCCCATGGACCGCCTGATCTGCGGCGACGTGGGGTACGGCAAGACCGAGATCGCCATCCGCGCGGCGTTCAAGGCGGTGCAGGACGGCAAGCAGGTGGCGGTGCTGGTCCCCACCACCATCCTGGCCGAGCAGCACCTGCACACCTTCGCCGAGCGCCTGGCCGACTTCCCGGTGCGGATCGAGGCGCTTTCCCGCTTCCGCACGGCCAAGGAGCAGGCCGTCGCGCTGGAGCGGCTGGAGCGCGGCGAGGTGGACGTGATCGTGGGGACCCACCGCCTGCTCTCCCGGGACGTCAAGTTCCACGACCTGGGGCTGATCGTGGTGGACGAAGAGCAGCGCTTCGGGGTCAAGCACAAGGAGCGGCTCAAGCAGCTGCGGCGCACGGTGGACGTGCTCACGCTCACCGCCACCCCCATCCCGCGGACGCTGCACTTCTCGCTGCTGGGGCTGCGGGACATGACGCTGATCCAGACGCCGCCCCGCGACCGCCAGCCCATCATCACCCACGTCCTCCCCTGGGCGGACGCGGTGCTGGAGGACGCCATCCGGCGCGAGCTGGACCGCGGCGGGCAGGTGTTCTTCGTCCACAACCGGGTGGAGACCATCCCCGTGGTGGCCAGGCGGGTGGGCGACCTGGTGCCGGACGCCCGCGTGGGGGTGGCGCACGGGCAGATGAAGGAAAAGGAGCTGGAGGAGGTGATGACCCGCTTCCTGGAGGGGGAGGTGGAGATCCTCTGCGCCACGGCCATCATCGAGTCCGGGCTGGACGTCCCCCGCGCCAACACCCTGATCGTCAACCGCGCCGACCACTTCGGGCTGTCGCAGCTGTACCAGATCCGCGGGCGCGTGGGGCGCAGCCACCACCGGGCCTACTGCTACCTGCTGGTGCCCGACGAGGTGCCGGAGGACGCGGAGAAGCGGCTGCGGGTGCTGGAGCACTACACCGAGCTGGGGAGCGGCTACCGCATCGCCCTCAAGGACCTGGAGCTGCGGGGCGCGGGTAACATCCTGGGCTCGGAGCAGTCCGGCTTCGTCCACGCGGTGGGCTTCGACACCTACATGCGCCTGCTGGAGGAGACCGTCCGGCAGATCAAGGGCGACGGCGGGGCGCCCGCGCGGCACGCCACGGACGTGTCGGTGGACGGGGTGGCGCTGATCCCGGACGAGTACGTCCCCGACGAGGCCCAGAAGCTCCACTTCTACCGGCGGCTGGCGCGCGAGGAGAAGCCGGAGCAGATCGAGGCGCTGCGCCGGGAGCTGCGCGACCGCTACGGGCCCATCCCGCCGGAGGTGGAGGCGCTGCTCGCCACCGCCTCGCTGCGCCTGCTGGGCGGGGCGCTGGGGATCGAGCGGCTGCTGGTGCGCCCCTGGGACGTGCGCCTCAACTTCCGCAAGGGGGTGGTGCCCCGCATGGCGGTGCTGCAGCGCGTCCTGGCGGCCCGGCAGTTCGAGGTGGAGGTGCGCCGCCCGATCCCGCTCTCCATCACGCTGCACCGCCGCGGCACCGAGCCCATCCTGTCCACCCTGGTGGAGTCGCTCCGCCAGCTGGACCAGGAGAAGGCGGCCACGGTGTAGGACCGACGTTCATCCCGATCGTTTTTCAGGTCGTTCAACCAATCACCCGTTGCTGGAGATCCGCATGAAGCTGTCCCGTTGGGCCCTGCTGGCCGCCGCCCCCCTTCTCGCCGGGGGGTGCGGCAGCTTCGGCAAGGCCATGACCGCGCACACCGACGTGGTCGCCAGGGCCGGAGGCAAGGAGCTGAAGGTGGAGGACGCCGCCCGCATGCTGGCGGCCAACCCGCAGATCCCCGCCACCCCCGAGGTGGTGGGGGAGCTGGCGAACATGTGGGTGGACTACACCCTGCTGGCCACCGCCGCCGCCGAGGACACCACGCTGGCCGTGGTGAACATGGACGACCTGCTCGCCCCGCAGCGCGAGCAGCTGGTCATGGCGCGGCTGCGTGACCAGGTGATCCGCCCCGACACGACGTTCACCGAGGCCGAGGTCCAGCAGAAGTGGGCCACCGAGGGCCCCGGCGCCGAGGTGCGCGCCCGCCACATCCTCTTCCAGGTGCCGGCCGAGGCCACCCCGGCGCAGCGCGACAGCGTCCGCCGCCAGGCCGAGGCGGTCCGCGCGCAGGCCGCGGGCGGCGCCGACTTCGCCGCGCTCGCCACCCGCTACTCGGAGGACCCGGGGAGCAAGGCGCAGGGCGGCGACCTGGGCTACTTCGGGCGCGGGCGGATGGTGGCTCCCTTCGAGGAGGCCGCCTTCAAGCTGCAGCCGGGCCAGGTGAGCCCGGTGGTGGAGACGCCGTTCGGCTACCACGTCATCCGCCTTGAGGACCGCCGGCAGACCCCGCTCGGCGAGCAGCGCGAGGGCTTCACCCGCTTCCTGGTGCAGAAGGCCCAGCAGGACGCCGAGAAGGCGTACGTGGACTCGCTCACCAAGGCCGCCGCGGTGCAGGTCGCGCCCGGCGCCGCCAAGATCGCCCGCGAGCTGGCGGAGCAGGACAACCTGGAGCTGCGCGGCCGCGCGGCCTCCCGGACCATGGCCACCTACAAGGGCGGCGAGCTGACCACCGGCGAGTTCGCGCAGTTCCTGCGCACCCTCCCGCCGCAGGCCCGCGGCAGCTTCGGGCAGGCGACGGACGAGCAGGTGGGCGACCTGGTGGAGCAGATGACCAACCGGGAGCTGCTCCTCAACGAGGCCACCAAGCGGAAGATCACCGCCAGCCCGGCGCAGCTGGACACCATCCGCCGCGGCACCCGCCAGGCGATCGGCGAGATGGTGCGCATGGCCGGCTTCAACCGCCTGCCCAAGGGCTCCGGCGCGAACGGCGCCATCGAGACGCGCGTCCGCGAGCTGATCGAGGGCGCCATCAGCCAGACCCGCCAGGTGCCGCAGCTGGGACCGCTCAGCCCGGCGCTGCGCAGCGCGTACGAGTACGAGGTCAACGAGGGGACCTTCCCCGCGGTGGTGAAGCAGATGCAGACCATCCGCTCCTCCATGCCCAACGCCGCGCCGCCGGCCGGCTCCATGCCGGTCCCCGGCCAGCCGATGCCCGTGCCCGGGCAGCAGCAGGCCCCGGTGCCGGCGCCCGCGCAGCCCCAGCAGACGCCGGCCCCGCAGCAGTGACGCGGGACCCTCCCGGGGTGCGGAACTCCGCGCCCCGGAAGGGCGTACCAACCGCGGGGCCACGGGCGCTTCGGCGCGCTCCGTGGCCCCGCGGCCTTCCCCCGACCGGAGCCGCACCCGTCGGCGGCGCGTCCGCCGCAGTCCACGTCCCATCCGAGATCGTCATGCGCATCCGCACCGCGTTCGCACTCCTCGCCGCCGCCCCCGCGGCGCTCGCCGCGCAGAACCCGGCCCCCGCCCCGCAGCAGGGCGAGGAGCTGGTGGACCGCGTGGTGGCCGTGGTGGGCGACACCGCCCTCCTCCTCTCGGACGTGCAGGAGGAGGTCTCCCAGATGCGCGCCGCCGGGCGCCCGGTGCCGCCCGACGCCGAGGGCCAGGCCGCCCTGGTGCGGCAGATCGTGCAGACCCGCGTCAACGACCTGGTGGCGCTGCAGGCGGCCAAGCTCGCCGGGGTCACGGTGGGCGACGACGAGGTGGAGCGCACCGTGGACCAGGAGATCCGCGAGATCCGCGGCCGCTTCCCCTCCGAGGCGGAGTTCAACGCGGCGCTGGCGCAGTCCGGCCTCACCCTCCCCGAGTTCCGCGCCAACCGCATCGCCCAGACGCGCTCGCGGATGATGGTGGCGCGCTTCATCTCGCAGCGGGTGGGGAGCGCGGTGAAGCCGGCGGTCACGGAAGCCGAGATCCAGGCGGCCTTCGAGTCGCAGCGGTCGCAGCTGGGCACCCGCCCGGCCACCGTGTCCTTCGAGCAGGTGATCGTGGAGCCCGTCGCCAGCGACTCGGCCAAGGCCGCGGCCCGGCGCGAGGCGGAGCAGGCGCTGGAGGAGCTCCGCAAGGGCGGCGACTTCGAGGTGCTGGCCCGCCGCTTCTCGGACGACCCGGGCTCCAAGGAGCGCGGCGGCGACCTGGGGTGGTTCAAGCAGGGCCAGATGGTGCGCCCCTTCGAGCAGGTGGCCTTCGCCATGCGCCCCGGCGACGTGAGCGGGATCGTGGAGACGCAGTTCGGCTTCCACATCATCAAGCTGGAGAAGGCCCGGGCCGGCGAGCGCCAGGCCCGCCACATCCTGATCCGCCCCGAGGTGACCGACGCCGACCGGGAGCACGCCCGCGTCCGGGCCGACTCGGCGCTGGCCGCCGCGCGGGCCGGGGCGGAGATGAGCGCGCTCGCCGAGCGCTTCAACACCCCCGCCGACCAGCGCTTCGCCGAGGACGTGCCGCTGGACCGGCTCCCGCCTGCCTACGCCCCGGCGATGCAGGGCGCGGCCGCCGGCTCGGTGCTGGGCCCGGTGCAGCTGGAGGGCGGGACCAACGGGGTGGGCTGGGCGATCATCAAGGTCAACGAGCAGCGCCCGGCCGGGGAGTACACGCTGGACGAGTTCCGCGAGCAGGTGCGCGAGTCCATCCAGCAGCAGAAGATCCAGCAGCAGGTGCTCCAGGAGCTGCTGCGCTCCACCTACGTGCGCGTCACCCTCTGACATGGCGGAGGCGCTCCGGATCGACGTGCTGCTGCACCGCCTCTGCCTGACGAAGAGCCGCAGCGAGGCCAAGTCGGCGTGCGACGCGGGGGCGGTGACGCTGAACGGCAAGAAAGCCCGCGCCGCCGACACCGTGCTCCCCGGGGCGCGCATCGAGATCCGCTGGCCGGCGCGCACGCTGGAGATGGAGCTGCTGGAATCGCCGGGGAAGAGCGTGTCCAAGAAGGCGGCCAAGGAGCTTTACCGGGTGCTCCGCGAGGAGCGCACCGCGGAGCGCTGGTGAGCCGTCCCCGCGTCGCCGTCACCCTGGGCGACCCGCGCGGCATCGGCCCGGAGGTGACGGCGAAGGCGCTGGCGGACCCGGAGGTCGCGGCGCTGGCGGAGTGGACCGTGGTGGGGGCGGAGGGGTGGCGGGGCCCGGGCGCGCACGTCGCCGTGGGCCGCTGGGCCCCCGGGGACGGCGCCGCCGCGGCCGGCCGGATCGCGGGGGAGGCGGTGAAGCGCGCCACGGAGATGGCGCTGGCCGGCCGGGTGGACGCGCTGGTGACCGCGCCGCTGGACAAGGCCGCGTTCCACGCCGGGGGGTGGCTCTACCCCGGCCACACCGAGATGCTCCACGCGCTGGCCGGGGTGCCGGACGTGGCGATGATGATGGCCGCCGAGCGCACCGCGCTGGGCGGCCCTCTGCGCGTGGTGCTCGCCACCACGCACCTGGCGCTGCGCGACGTCCCGGCCGCGCTCTCGGCGGAGCTGCTGGTCCGCCAGGCGCGCCTGGTCCACGCGGCGCTCCGCGGCCAGTGGGGGATCGCGGAGCCCCGCATCGCGCTGTGCGCCGTAAACCCGCACGCGGGCGACGGCGGGCTCTTCGGCGACGAGGAGGCGCGCATCGTCGCCCCCGCGCTGGAGGCGCTGCGCGGCGCGGGGATCGCCGCCGCCGGCCCCGTCCCCGCGGACACCGTGTTCACCCGCGCCGCGCGCGGCGAGTTCGACGCGGTGGTCGCGCCCTACCACGACGTGGGGATGGCCGCCTTCAAGACGGCGGCCTTCGGGAGCGGGGTCAACGTCACCCTGGGCCTCCCCTTCCCCCGCACCTCGCCGGACCACGGCACCGCCCTGGACATCGCCGGGCGCGGGATCGCGGACGCGTCCTCCATGAAGGAGGCCGTCCAGCTGGCCGTGCGCCTCGCCGGACGCTTTGACACCGTGGACGGGGAGCGATAACTTTCGCGCCTATCTCCACATCCCCACCCGAAGGACCCCGCTCCCGTGATCCGACTCGTCGACGTCCGCAAGGAATACCCGCGCTCCGGCGCGGCCCTCAGGGACGTGTCGTTCCACCTCCGCAAGGGGGAGTTCGCCTTCCTGACCGGCCATTCCGGCGCCGGGAAGTCGACCATCCTGCGCCTGCTGCTCATGGCGGAGCGCCCCACCTCGGGGGAGGTGCGGGTCTCCGGCTTCTCGTCCACCAGCGTCCGCCAGCGCGAGATCCCCAGGCTGCGCCGCAAGCTGGGCGTGGTGTTCCAGGACTTCCGCCTGCTCCCCGACCGCAGCGCCGAGGAGAACGTGGCCTTCGCGCTGGAGGTGACCGGGGCCCGCAAGCAGGCCATCGCCCCGCGGGTGAGCCGGCTGCTGGCGCAGGTGGGGCTCGCGTCCAAGGCGCGCGCGCTCCCGGACGAGCTTTCCGGCGGCGAGCGGCAGCGGGTGGCGATCGCCCGCGCGCTGGCCAACGACCCGGTGGTGCTGCTGGCCGACGAGCCCACGGGGAACCTGGACGCCTGGGCGGCGCGGGGGGTGTTCGACCTGTTCCGCGAGATCAACGCGATGGGGATGACGGTGCTGATGGCGACCCACGACCTGGACCTGGTGCGGGCCCACCCGGAATACCGCACCATCGAGCTGAGCCAGGGCGAGGTGGTGTTCGACTCGGCGGCGGCCCCCCTGCAGGAGCGGACCTGAGCCATGCCGTACACCGTTCGCGAGGCCCTCTCCGCCTTCCGGCGCACCCCGCTGCTGACGCTCCTGTCGGTGGTGGCGGTGGCGTTCTCGCTGTTCGTGGGCGCGCTCTTCGGCCTCACCGCGCACAACATCCGCCGCGCCATCGACCGCATCGAGGAGAAGGTGGAGGTGGTCGCCTACCTGCGCGACGACGCCACGGACCAGCAGCTCCGCATCCTCCAGCAGGAGGTCCGGTTGATCCCGGAGGTGGCGGAGGCGCGCTACGTGTCCAAGACGGAGGCGCTGGCGACGGCACGGCAGGAGATGGAGGAGTTCCGGGACGTGTTCACGGACCTGGAGAGCAACCCGCTCCCCGCCTCGCTGGAGCTGCGGCTGAAGCCGGGCTCGCGCGACCCGGGCTCGGTGGAGCGGGTGGCCAAGGGGCTGGCCGCGTACCCGTTCGTGGAGGACGTGCGCTTCGGGCGCGACTGGCTGGACAAGATCGTCTCGCTGCGGCGCATCGCCGGGGGCGCGGCGGGGATCATCGGCGGGGCGTTCGCGGCGGTGGCGGCCATCGTGATCGCCACGGCGGTGCGGATCGCGGTGTTCGCGCGGCGCGAGGAGATCTCCATCATGCGCCTGGTGGGCGCCACGGACGGCTTCGTGCGCCGCCCCTTCCTGCTGGAGGGGCTGGTGGCGGGGCTGCTGGGCGGGGCGCTGGCGGCGGGGCTGGCCTGGGCGGCGTTCCGGGTGGTGGACCGGGTGCTTATCCGCATCGAGTGGCTCCCGCTCCCCTGGGTGGCGGCGGGGGTGCTGGCCGGGGCCGTGTTCGGCCTGGTGTCCAGCGCCGTCGCCGTGCGGCGCCACCTGCGCGCCTTCTGACCGCCATGCCCGCGCGGTTCCCCCTGGGCGCGCTCGCCGCGCTGCTGCTGCTGGCCGCCGCGCCGGCCGCGGCGCAGCAGAACACCACCCGCGAGCTGTCGCAGAGCCAGCGCCGCCTGCAGGAGATCCGCGAGGAGCGGCGCGAGCTGGCGGAGGAGCTCAAGGACCTGCGCTCGCAGGTGAGGAACCTGTCGGGCGAGGAGCAGATCCTCCGCCGCCAGGTGGACGCCTCGGCGGGGGTGCTGCAGGAGGTGGAGTTCCAGCTGTCGCGCACGGAGGAGCAGATCGCCGTGACCACGCGCGAACTGCTGGACACGCAGGACCGCCTGGCGGAGCGCCGCGCCCTGCTGCAGCGCCGCCTGCGCGACATCTACAAGCGCGGCCCGCTCCAGTCCGCCCAGGTGCTGTTCGCGGCCGAGAGCTTCGCGGACCTGCTGAACCGCTACAAGTACCTGCACCTGGTGGCCCGCCACGACCGGACGCTGCTGGGGGAGGTGCGCGAGCTGGAGAAGCAGCTGGTGCTGCGCGACCGCCAGCTGAAGCGCAGCCTGCAGGAGGTGCAGGTGCTGCAGGGCGAGCGCATGACGGAGCACGAGCAGCTGGAGGCGCTGCGCGAGGAGCGCCGCAGGACGCTGGGGATCGTGCAGCGCCAGGCCAGCACCACGCAGACGCGCATGACCCGGCTGGCGCGCGACGAGCGCCAGCTGGCCTCGCTGATCACCACACTGGAGCGCCGCCGCCGCGAGGCCGAGCGCCGCGAAGCCGCCCGCCGCGAGGCGGAGCGCAGGGAGGCCGCCCGCCTCGCCGCCGCGGCCCGGGCCCGGGAGGCCGCGGGCGCCCCCAAGGCGGCCGTTCCGGCCCCCGCCCCGCCCCGCACGCCCTCGGCGGCCAGCAGCGGCGTGTCCCGCCTCTCCACGAGCGACCTGGGCACGCTGGGCTGGCCGGTGGACGGCCGCCTGCTGTACCGCTTCGGCCGGGCGACCACGGCGAGCGGCACCGTGCTGCGCTGGAACGGCATCGGCATCGGCGCGGCGCGGGGAACGCCGGTGCGCGCCGTGGAATCGGGGACCGTGGTGCTCGCCGAGCCCTTCGAGGGCTACGGCCCCAGCGTGGTGGTGAGCCACGGCGGCGGCTACTACTCGCTGTACCTGTACCTGGAGGACGTGCGCGTGGCCGACGGCGCCGAGATCGCCCGCGGCCAGGTGATCGGCACGGTGGGCGGCCAGGCGACGCCGGAGGGCCCCCACCTGGAGTTCCAGATCCGCGCGCCGGGGGGGCAGGCGGTGGACCCGCTGGCGTGGCTTCGCAGGAAATAGTGCGGGAGTGCGGGAGTGCGGGAGTGCGGGAGTGCGGGAGTGCGGGAGTGCGGGAGTGCGGGAGTGCGGGAGTGCGGGAGTGCGGGAGTGCGGGAGTGCGGGAGTAGAACGGCAGTACGGAGTACGCTGAACGGCGCCTCCACGCGGATCCGGGCGTGGGGGCGCCGTTGCGGTTCCCCGCCGTTCCCACCAGATGTTGCGGAGGGAGACTCACGCGGTAGTTTGCGTGAGGCTCACGGAGCCGGAGCGGAGACACCGGGGCAGTTTCCGGTGGCTCCGCGACCCGCGCAGGAGACGGACGGCAGTATCGTCCGGCTCCGGAGCGGGCCCAAACGAAGAACTCGACGTTTCAAAAGACGATGCCGCTGATCCCACTGCAGGGTCACGAAAAGATGCGGGCCGCGCTGGCGAAGTCGGTGCGGGAGAACGAGCTGCCGCACTCGCTGCTGCTGCACGGGCCGGAGGGGATCGGCAAGGAGCGCTTCGGGCTCTGGCTGGCGCAGCGCATCGTGTGCGAGGACGCGGAGGCGGAGACGGAGCCGTGCGGGAAGTGCCTGCACTGCCGGCTGGTGGAGCGGCTGGAGCACCCGGACGTCCACTGGTTCTTTCCCCTCCCCCGCCCCGAGGCGGCCGGCGACCGGCTCCGCGAGAAGCTGGAGGATGCGCGGGCGGCGGAGCTGGTGGCGCGGCGCGCGGACCCCTTCCACCTGCCGGCCTACGAGCGCGCCCCGGCCTACTTCCTGGCGGCGATCCGCACCCTGCAGGAGCTGGCCGGGAACCGCCCGGCGATGGGCTCGCGCAAGGTGTTCGTGGTGGGCGACGCGGAGGCCATGGTGCCGCAGGAGTCGTCGCAGGAGGCGGCGAACGCCTTCCTCAAGCTGCTGGAGGAGCCCCCGGCGGACACCACGCTGGTGCTCACCTCGTCCACGCCGGGCGCGCTGCTCCCCACCATCCGCTCGCGGGTGCTGCCGGTGCGCATGCTCCCGCTGGCCACGGAGGAGGTCGCCGACTTCCTGGTGCGGCGCAAGGGGATGCCGGCGGCGGAGGCGGAGGGGGTGGCGGCGCTCTCGGAGGGGGCGATCGGGCGGGCGCTGCGCCTGCTCCCCTCGGGCGACGGGCCGGGGCCGCTGGAGAAGCGGCGGCAGGCGGGGCGGGCGCTGCTCCTGGCCGCCACCGCGGACCAGCCCACGGCGCGGCTGGCGGCGGCGCTGGCGGAGGCGCCCACCGGGGGGCGCGGCGAGTTCACCGGGACGCTGGAGGCGTTCGCGGTGTGGCTGCGCGACCTGATGGCGGCGGCCTCCGGTGCGGAGGAGCTGGTGGTGAACGGGGGTGATGTGGCGATGCTGTCCCAGGTGGTGCGCCGGAGGGACATCCGGCCGCTGGGGGTGGGGCTGGCGCTGGACCGGGTGCAGCGGGCGGCGGAGCTGGCCTCCGGCAACGTCAACCCGCAGCTCATCCTGGCGGACCTGCTGCGCGGCGTGCGGCGGGACCTGCTGGGCGCGGCGTGAGGCGGCCGTGACCCACGAGGAAGGCGGCTTCACCCACCTGGACGCGGAGGGACGCCCGCGCATGGTGGACGTGGGCGACAAGGCGGTCACCCGCCGCGTGGCGGTGGCGGAGGGGCGGATCGTCACCTCCCCGGCGACGGTGCGTGCCATCGTGGAAGGGACGGCTCCCAAGGGCAACGTGCTCCTGGTGGCGCAGCTCGCGGGGATCATGGGCGCCAAGCGCACCGCCGACCTGATCCCGCTCTGCCACTCGCTCCCGCTCAGCTCGGTGGAGGTGGAGCTGGAGCCGGACGAGGCGCTCCCCGGGGTGCGGGCGCGGGCGACGGCGCGGGTGGACGCGCGGACGGGGGTGGAGATGGAGGCCTTGACGGCGGTGTCCGTGGCGCTCCTCGCGATCTACGACATGTGCAAGGCCCGCGACCGCGGAATGTGCATCGAAGCTATCCGATTGGTACGCAAGGAAGGTGGGCGATCCGGCACCTGGGAGGCGGGGGCGGAGTAGCGGCGCGGGGCACGGGGCTTGCTTTGGGGCGGGACAACTTCTGCCCGGAGGCGCTATGCAGTCTCTTCTCCTCAAGCTGCAGGCCGACGTCGCTGCGCGTAAGCAGCCGCGGACGGACGTCTGGCCGGCGGTACGGGGTGCGGTGCTCGGGGTCCTGCTCTTCGCGTTCGCGTTCCAGCTCGGTGCGGCTTCGACGGATTCCAAGGCGGGGTGGGCGGCGGAGTGGCAGCAGCGGTTCCTGGCCGGCGACGCGCGCCTGCAGTCGCTGGAGGGGCAGATCGACCTCCAGAGGATGCAGATCGAGCGGCTGGAGCGGATCCACAGCTACTCGGCCAGGTACGGGATCGGCGCCGACCTGGCGGCTTCCATCGAGGAGATCGCGCTGGCCGAGCGGATCGACCCGGCGGTGGCCTTCGAGCTGGTGAGGGTGGAGAGCGAGTTCAACCAGCGCGCGGTGAGCCCGGTGGGGGCCATCGGCTACACGCAGCTGATGCCGGAGACGGCCCGCCTCCTCAAGCCGGGGATCACGCGCGGGCAGATCTTCGACCGGGAGACCAACCTGCGGCTGGGGTTCCGCTTCCTGCGCATCCTGATCGAGCAGTACCGCGGGGACGTGAACATGGCGCTGCTGGCCTACAACCGCGGCCCGGGACGCGTGGACCAGCTGGTGAGGGCGGGGATCGACCCGGACAACGGCTACTCGCGCAAGATCCTGGGCCGGCGCAACTGACGACCCGGGCAAAACGTTCGCGGCGCCGCACCGAGTTACGTTCGGCGCCCCGTCGTTTTCTCCCCCCCCGCCCCCGCAAGGGGCACCGCCGCTCAGTCGCCGGTGGCGAGGTAGTTCCCGAGCAGCCGGTTGGTGGCGTTGAGCACCGCCACGGCGGCGGACTCGTGAACGGACTCCCGCGCCAGCGAGGCCCCGATCAGCGGGGTGCTGCCGTGGTCGGTGTGCAGCAGCACGGCGACCATGTCGGTGTCGAAGGCGCGCAGAGTGCGGATCCCCACCAGCCGGAAGTGGAGCGCGCCGCCGATGACGCCCTCGATGCCGCGCAGCGTGGCGAGCGCCGCGGAGCGCAGCTCGATGGCCTCGCCGCTCTCCCCGTCCACCTCGTTCTCGAATACGGTGCCGCCCCACTCCAGCGCGACGGTGGCGAGGGCGCGCCCCGCACTGGGCCGGGCGATGCGGGCGTGGAGGAAGCGGACGCGGCGGGCGGGCTGGGGTCCGGCGACGAAGGAGACGTGGACGGCGACGGCCTTGCGGTCCAGCCGGTGGCGCGCGAGGACGGCGCCGGCGAGCATCTCCAGCTGCGCGGGCTCGCCGCGGTCGCAGACCAGGTACACGGCCAGGGGGGAGCCGTCGAGCAGGGCCCTGCGCACTCCGTCCAGCGTTTCCAGATCGGCGCGCAGCCGCTCCCGCCCGCCCTCGTCCAGTTGGGGAGAAGCCATTCGTGGTGTGGTGTGGGGTGGGTGAACGAGGAACGTACGGCGGCGGGGGCCCGAATGTCAAGAAAAAACGGAGGCGCGGGCCTCGCCCGCGCCTCCGCCGCGCCGGAAAGGAGCGCCCCCGCGCCCCTCAGAAGCGCAGCAGCGCCCCCACGCCCTTGAGGTCGTCCACCTGGCCCGGGTCGGCGAAGGCGATCTCCACGCCCTGCCCCTCGGCCATCCTCACCAGCTCCTCCACGGCGTCCACCTCCTCCAGCTCGCCGGAGCCGCAGTACGAGCAGCGCTCCATCCCCCGCGCGTAGACGAACGAGCACTTCTTGCAGCGGGTGCCGTCCTGGCTCCGGTCGCGGGCGATCACCAGGGTGTCCACCTTGCCTTCCTGCACGGCGGTGAGCGTCCCCTGGAACCCGGCGGTGGCCAGGTAGTCGTGGGCCACGCGGTCGCGCACCCGCTCCACCACCTCCTGCCGCTCCCGGTCCTCGTACGCCTCCAGGTGCGGCTGGATCTTGCTCATGATGTCGCTGGTGCTGTCGTCCACCCAGGCGTTGCCGGTGTAGACGATCAGCTCCTGCACCGGCTCGGGGAGGAACTCGCGGAACTTGGCCACGTTCTCCTCGGTCCCCAGCACGATCAGGTCGTCGGGGTCGTAGCGCCCCACGAAGGTCTCCACCTCCTTGGAGAACTCCTTGAAGAAGTGGCGCATCTCCTCGGCCTTGCGGCGCTGGAAGCGGGCCTGGGAGTACCCTCCGGCCTGCACGTGCGAGGGAACGGGGAGCGGGTCGCCGTGCACCTCGAACTCGTCCAGCAGCGTTCCCAGGTAGATGCTGAGGATGCGCACGTGCTCGCGGTCCAGCAGCACCACGCCGTGGTGGTGGTAGCTGCTGATGACCTGGGCCAGCGGCGCGATCACCGGGCGGCCGGAAAGGATGGCGCGGTTCTGCACGGGGACGGGGAACTGGAGCGCCTCGAACCAGTCTCCGCCGACCTCGGCGTAGACGACGACGCCGCGGTTCTCCTCGGAGTAGCCGTCCCCGAGCCACGCGCGCACGCGCTCGAACGCCTCCGCCACGGCGGGGGCCTGGCTCCCGTCCAGCTCCTCGAACTGGCTCTGCTTCTGGTTGAGGAAGACGGTGCTGTGGGTGCGCTTGTTGTCGGAGTTGACCGACATGTCCAGGAAGAGGGAAAGGACGGGCCGCCCGCCGTCCGTCCGCTGCATCAGCCGCTCCAGGTCCTGTTTCGTGATCATATCCCGTCTGGTTTGAAGTGGATGGTCCAAGACCCTCCGGTCTTCGGGCGCCGGTCGGGGCGGGAATGCAAAACCCACGCCCGCCACGGCCGGCGGCGGCGGGGCGTGCAGCTTGCGGACGCGGCGCGGCAGGCGGCGCGCGGGGTGGCGCGCCGGTACCCGAACGAACCGAAAGGCGGAGCCGAGATGGTGGACCTGGACTATCGTGGATACTGGGAGCGGAGCTTCCCCTGGGACGCGTACATGGCGGACGAGGTGCAGACCAACCGCCCCCTGTGGGAAGGGGTGAACCGGGGCGTGCGCGTCCCCGGGTGGGCGCCGGAGCGGGCGGCGGCGGCGGCGGGGAGCTGGAAGCTGCTGGTGATCTCGGAGGACTGGTGCGGCGACGCGGCCAACACGGTCCCGGTGATCGCCGCCCTGGCCGCGGCCGCGCCGACGCTGGAGGTGCGGGTGATCAAGCGGGACGAGCACCCGGAACTGATGGACGCGTACCTGACCGGCACGGCGCGCTCCATCCCGCTCGCCATCCTGCTCGACGGGGAGTTCCGCCCGCGCGGCCGCTGGGGGCCGCGCCCGGCCGAGCTCCAGGAGTTCGTGCTGCGGGAAAAGAGCGCGGGAACGAGGGAGCCGGCGGAGATCTACCGGGACGTGCGCTCGTGGTACGCCCGGGACCGCGGCGAGACCACCCTGCGCGAGGTGCTGGAGGTGATCGAGGCGGCTGGGCCGTCGCGCTAGGTCGTCCGGCGCGCTTCGACAGGGCTCCGATGTAGGTCGTCGGCCGGGGGAGGCTGCTCCGGGGGAGCCGAACTCGCCGGCGCTCCGCCTGCGCTTTCGGGATCACGCTGGCTTCGAACATGACGTTCCCCCTGCGCAGCCTCCCCCGACCTCCCTGCGCAGATCCCAAG
>JBFMFL010000132.1:0-17975 GCA_040752145.1 Gemmatimonadota bacterium | reverse complement strand
CGCCGCCACCAGCACCAGGACCAGGTGCTGCGCCATGTGCGCGCTGAACAGCGCGCCGCCGAGCGGGTCGAGCGGGGTGGCGAGCGCGAGCCACAGGGCGAGCCAGCCGCCCGCCGCCGCGGCCGCCTGCCCGGCGCGGATGCCGCGCCCGGCCCCCGCCCGTCGCCACGCGGACTCCACCCCCCGCGCGTAGACCCACCCGGCCAGCAGGAGCCCCGCCGCCACCGCGGGCCCGGCGCCCCAGGCGCTCCACAGGTCGTGCGGCTCCAGCGGGAGCCCGGCGTGGGCGAGGGTCACCGCGGTCGCCGCGGCGGGCCGGGCCGGCTCACGGCGACGCGTGCGACTCGCCGCCGCCCGACAGGCGGTGCAGCCACCCGGTGGGGAACGGGTGCGGCGGGCCGAGCCGGGTCGGGTCGCCCAGCGTGTACAGGTACGCGGCGATGTGGCGGGCCTCCGCGTCCGAGACGCCCAGGTTCGGCATCACGGTACCGGGCTCGATGGCCTGGGGGTCGCGGATCCAGCGGACCAGCTGCTCCGGCTCGTTGCGCAGGTTGCCGGCGATGTACCCGCGCAGGGCCCAGTCGGTGAGCGGGGGGCCGACGTGGCCGACCGCCTCCCGCACCCCGGGGATCACGTGGCAGCCCCCGCACCCGTACCGGTCGATCAGCGCGGGCCCGGCCTCCGCGTTCCCGGCCAGGACCCGCTCGCGCGGGCTGATCCCCCCGCTCGGCGACCCCTCGTGGCATCCCGCGAGGAGGAGCAGCAGCATCCAGGCGCTCCGGTGTCCCGTCATTGGCAGAGCGGCAGGAAGGGCATGGAAAGCGCCTCCAGGACGATGGCGAGCACCGAGGTCGCGCTGAGCAGGATCCCCGTCATCCCCAGGAACCCCTGCCAGCCGCGGGGCTCGCTCAGCGCGCGGTCCCAGTCGTGCTCCGGGTTCACCCTGCGCCAGGCCCGGTAGGCGACCCACCCGGCCGCGGCGGCCACCCCGCCGAAGAGCAGGGTCAGCCCCCAGACCGCCGGCTCCGTGCCGCCCCACCCGGTGGTGCAGCCCAGCGCGACCAGCACGTAGCTCGCGCCGAAGTGGGCCGCCCAGGCGAACATCCCGCCGAGCAGGCCGAACAGGAAGAGACGGACGTCGACGCCCTGCGTGCCCAGGAGGGAGGCGTCCTCCCGGTCGCCCAGGTTGGCGCCGGCCGCGCCGCCGTCGCGCGGCCGCTCCTCCGCTCCGCGGTCCGCGGCCCGCCGCGCCGCCCCGCCCCCGCGCGAGTCCCGCTCGCCGTAGCCCGGATACGCCATGGCGCCCCTACCAGAGCCGGGGAGTGACGTACAGCACGAAGAACACCGCCACCGAGCTCGCCGCCGCGAAGTAGCTGACCAGCGACGCGTTCCACGCCACCGCGCCGCCGCGCGGGTCCGCCGGTCGGCGCCACGCCCAGATCTGGGCGGCGGCGAGCATCGCGAGCAGCACCAGGAGCACCAGCCACTGGAACGCCTGCACTGCGATGAAGCCGGAGCCCCAGCCGCTCTCCCGCGGGACGATGCCGGAGTCGCGGAACCACCCCAGCGTGAGCGCCAGGTAGACCGCGGCCAGCAGCGTAGCGCCCGCGAGGCCCGCGCGCCGCCACCCGGTCCGGCCCCCCTTCGTCCCGCGCATGAACGCCCGGGTCGCCGCCGCGCCGCCCGCCGCGAGGAGCACGGTGGCGAGGACGGGCCGCAGCAGGTCGCCGGGCGGCTCGGGCGGCCAGGAGGGCCCCGGGCCCCCGCCGAGGTAGAAGTAGCTGGAGACCACGGTGGCGAAGGCGGTCAGCAGGATGCCGACGAAGACCCAGGTCCCCCAGTAGCCGTTGGTCTCCGGCCCGGACACGGCGAGCGGGAGCATCCCACCGGCGCGCCCCTCCGCGTGGGCGTTCATCACCTCGTCGATGGCGCGCGTCTCCGACTCCATGGGGCGGAACCAGGCGATCACGGAGCCGCCGACCGTCGCGGCGCCCAGGCCCAGGAGCCAGAGCGCGTCCACGGTCGCCCCGGCGAAGATCAGCAGCATCCCGACCGCCATCACGAACGGCACGATGGTGGGCCCCGGGACGTGGGTGATCGCGTACGGCCTGCCGCTCGCCACCGACACCACCAGCGCGCCGCGCCAGGTGGTGGGCCAGTGGTCCAGCTGGTCGAGCTGCCTGGCGACCTCGTCGTCCTCCGGCTCCACCTCGGCCGGGCTCAGCGACTCGGGCTCCCACTCCTCGTCCCACACCGGGTGGCGGTCCCGCACCACCGGGATCCGGGCGAACTGCGCGTCCGGGGGCGGCGAGGCGACCGACCACTCCAGCGTGTCGCCGGTCCACGGGTTGTTCCCGGCCGGCGCGCCGCGCCTCAGGCTCCAGAACAGGTTGGCGACCGACATCAGCACGCCGGCCGCGAGGACGTACGCGCCCACCGTGGAGGCCAGGTTGAGCCCGTTCCACCCCAGCCCGTCCAGGTAGGTGTAGACCCGGCGGGGCATCCCCAGCAGCCCCGTCCAGTGCATGGGGAGGAAGGCCAGGTTGAACCCGATGAACGCCGTCCAGAAGCTCCACCTCCCCAGCCGCTCCGACAGCATCCGCCCCGTGATCTTGGGGAGCCAGTAGTACAGCCCCGCGAAGAGCGGGAACACCACCCCGCCGATCAGCACGTAGTGCAGGTGCGCCACCACGAAGTACGAGTCGTGCGCCTGGTGGTCGAACGGCGTGGCGGCCACCATCACGCCGGTGACCCCGCCGAGCACGAAGATCACCACCCCGCCCACCGTCCAGAGCAGCGGCGTCTTCCACACCGGCCTCCCCTTCCACAGCGTCGCCACCCAGCCGAACACCTGCACCGCGGTGGGGATGGAGATGGCGACGCTGGCGGCGGCGAAGTAGCCCATCGCCACCGGGGAGATCCCCGTGGTGTACATGTGGTGCACCCAGAGCCCGAAGCTCAGGAACCCCGTCGCCACCAGCGCCAGCACCACCAGCGTGTAGCTCACCACCGGCCGTCGGGAGAAGACCTGCACGATGTGCGTGACGATCCCCACCGCCGGGATGAACATGATGTAGACCTCCGGGTGCCCGAAGGACCAGAACAGGTGCTGCCAGAGCAGCGGGTCGCCGCCCACCTCCGGGACGAAGAAGCTGGTGAGCCCCTTGCGGTCGGCCTCCAGCATGAAGGTCCCCACGATCAGCGGCGTGAACCCCACCATGATGATGAAGGCGGTGATCAGCATCGCCCACGCGAAGGCGGGGAGCCGGTTGATGCTCATCCCCGGCGCCCGCATGCGCAGGATGGCGACGATGATCTCCGCCGCCGCCCCCATCGCCGCCACCTCGGCCACGGACAGGCCGAGGTCCCAGAAGTCCATGTTGATCCCCGGGGAGTACTCCCGGTTGGTGAGCGGGACGTACGCGAACCAGCCGCCGTCCGGCGCCGCGCCGAACAGGAAGCTGGAGAACAGGAAGAGCCCGCCCAGCACGTAGGTCCAGAACGACAGCGCCGTGAGCCGGGGGAACGGCATGTCGCGGGTCCCCAGCAGCAGCGGCAGCATGTAGTTGGCGAGCGCCTCGATGAAGGGGATGACGAACAGGAACATCATCGTCGTCCCGTGCATCGTGAACACCTGGTTGTACGTCTCCGCGTCCAGGAAGCGGTTCTCCGGCCGGGCGAGCTGGGTGCGCATCAGCAGCGCCAGCACCCCGCCGGCCAGGAAGAAGCTGAAACCGGCGGTGAGGTAGCGCTTGGCGATGGGGATGTTGTTGATGGTGCGGAACCAGCCGAGCCGGCCGGTGGGGTCGCTCCACACCGCCTCGAACGCCCTGCGCTGCTCCTCCGGGACCCCGGAGCGCCGCTCCCCCGCGCGGCCGTCCCGCTTCTCCCCCGTGCGCTGGAGCTCCATGGTGGTCGGCTACTCCAGCGTCCCGAGATAGTGGAGGAGGGCGTGGAACTCTTCCGAGGTGAGCGGCACCCGGGGCATCCGGTTCCCGGGCTTCGCCGCCTGCGGGTCCAGGATCCAGCCGCCCAGGTGGCCCCGCGTGTTCGCCAGAGTCCCCGCCGCCAGCGTGAGGCGGCTCGCGAGGTGGGTCAGGTCGGGGCCGAGCTCGCCGCGCGCCGGGGTGCCGCCCACCGCGTGGCAGAGCTGGCACCCCCGGTCCATGAACACCTCCCGGCCGGCCGCGGCCAGCGGGGTGGCGGGCTCGGGCGCGGGGGCGCGCTGCCGGGCCGCCCACCGCTCGAAGTCCGCCTCCGGCTCGGCGACCACCACGAAGGCCATGTGGGCGTGCTGAAGCCCGCAGTACTCGGCGCACTGCCCGCGGTACACCCCCGCCCGGTCGGCCTGGATCCAGGCCACGTTGCGGCGGCCGGGGATCAGGTCCGTCTTGCCGGCGAGCGAGGGCACCCAGAACGAGTGGATCACGTCGTCGGAGCGCAGGACCAGGCGGACGCGCCGGCCGACCGGGACGTGCAGCTCGTTGGCCGTCTCGAAGCGGCGCTGCGCGACCGGGTCCCGGTACTCGATCTCCCACCACCACTGCTTGGCGACCACCTCCACCTCCAGGTCGGCGCCCAGCGCGCGCGGGTCGTTCGCCCCGAGCGTCCGGAAGGTGAAGAGCAGCACGGGGACGAGCACGACGACCGGGAAGACCACTCCCGCGGCCACGATCCAGCGCGTGCTGCGCCGGTCCGCCTCCGGCGTGGGGTCCGGGTCCATCTCGTCGGGGCGGCGGCGCCGGAACAGCCCGTAGAAGAGCGCGGCGAAGAAGACCGCGAACCCGAGCGCGCCCAGCGCCGTCAGCACGACGGTGAGCGTGAGGATGCGGCCGGCCACCGGGCCCGCCGGGTCGAGCGCGGACTGGATCCCCGCGCACCCCCCCGGCGCCAGCGCCGCGAGCGCCGGGGCCGCCCGGACGGCGCGGCGGGTCACTGGCTGGGTGCCTCCGCCTGGGTGCCCCGGCGCCGGCCGGCGTCCTGCGCCCCGGTCCGCTCCCCGCCCGGGGTGTCGCCGGCGGCGGTCGGGCCGGCGATCCCCGGCCCCAGGGTGCGCAGGTAGGCGACCAGCTTCCAGACCTGCCCCTCCGGGAGCATCCGCCCGTACGCGGGCATCCCCTTGGGCCGGCCCTCCCAGACGGACAAAAAGATCTCCGCGGGGGTGCCGCCGTAGCGCCAGTGCGTGTCCGTCAGGTTGGGGCCCATCCCCCCCGAGGCGTGGTAGCCGTGGCAGCCCACGCAGTTCATCTGCGTGAACAGCAGCTCGCCGTCCCGCTCCGCGCGCCGGTCGCCCTCGTACGGGTTGGCGATCCGCAGCGCCACGCGCGTGTCCGCCGCCCCGGCGAGGGCGCCCAGGGGGACCCGCTGCACCAGCTCCAGCGGCGGGAGCGCGCCGCTCTCCGCCCGCCCGCCGCCCCGCGCCTCGCCGCCGCCCCCGCCGCACGCCGCGAGCGCCAGGAGCAGGAGCGGCGCCGCCGCCCGGCGGCTCACGGGCCGTCTCCCAGCGAGAACACGTGCAGCGACCCGCCCTTGGGCGGGTAGCCGGGAACGTCCTTGTAGAGCGGCATGGTGCCTCCGACCCCCGAAAGGATGGCCACGTACTGCCTGCCGTCCGGCCCCCGGTAGGTCATGGGGGCGCCGATGATTCCCGAAGGGAGCTTGTCCTGCCAGAGCACGCGGCCGGTCCGGGCGTCCACCGCCCGGAAGTAGCCCTCCACCGTGCCGTAGAAGACCAGGTCGCCGCCGGTGGCGAGCACCCCGCTGTAGACCGGGAACTTGTCGGGGATCCCCCACACCTTGGTGCCGGTCACCGGGTTCCAGGCCATGAACTCGCCGCGGAACCCGCCGGGCCCCGGCTGGTGCGTCACTTCCGCGCCCCAGTACGGCGTCCCCTCGATGTACGAGACGGGGTGGGCGCGGTAGTCCATGCACACGTTCTGCCGGGGGACGTAGAAGAGCCCCGTCCGCGGGCTGTAGGCGGTCGGCGAGTGGTTCTTGTAGCCCACGTCCGCGGGGCAGATGTCGCGCACCCACTCGTTCTCGCGGGTGACCTTCTCGGGGACCACCTGCGGGAGCCCCGTCTCCAGGTCCACCCCCGTCGCCCAGTTGACGGGCCCGAACGGCTCGGCCGAGAGCACCCTGCCCGTGGTCCGGTCCAGGACGTAGGCGAAGCCGTTGCGGTTGAAGTGGACGAGCACCTTTCGCATCCGCCCGCCGATGGGGAGGTCCACGAGCACGTCCTCGTTGACCCCGTCGTAGTCCCAGGCGTCGTGCGGGGTGAACGAGTAGGCCCACCGCGCCATGCCGTCGTCCGGGTCGCGCGCGAGCACGGCGGCGCTGAACAGGTTGAGCCCCGGCCGCTGCTCCTGGTTCCAGGGACTCGGGTTGCTCGTCCCGTAGTAGATCAGGTCGAGCTCCGGGTCGTAGGTGATCCACCCCCAGACCGCGCTCCCGGCGCGCCGCCAGGCGTCGCCCGGCCAGGTCTTCACCCCCAGGTCCTCGCCCTGCAGCCAGGGGTAGGGGCCGCGGTACTCCGGCCCGATCCGCACCAGCTCATCCGGCCCCGTGTTGTGGGCCCTCCACACCTCCCGCCCGGTCTTCACGTCCAGCGCCGCGATCCAGCCGTACACCCCCATCTCGCCGCCGGAGTTGCCCACCAGCACCCTGTCCTTGACCACCAGGGGGGCCATGGTCATGGTGACCCCCTTCTCCACGTCGTCCATCTTGGTCCGCCACACCTCGCGCCCGGTCTCGGCGTCGATGGCGATGGTGTGGGCGTCCAGCAGGTTGTAGATCAGCTTGCCGTCGGCGTAGGCCCACCCCCGGTTCACCACGTCGCAGCACGCCTTGCCGATGGCGTACTCGTTCGGCCTGGGGTTGTACTGCCACTTGATGGTGGGCTCGGGCTGCGTCAGGTCGAGCGCGTAGGAGACGTTGGGGAAGGGCGTCACCAGGAACATGGTGCTGCCGACGACGAGCGGGGCCCCCTCGTGGCCGTTGAGCTGGCCCGTGCTGAAGCTCCACGCCTGCCGCAGCCGCGCGACGTTCCCCACGTTGATCTGGTCGAGCCCGCTGTAGCGCGTGCCGGCGTAGTCCTTGGCCTGCATCGTCCACTGACCGTCCTCCGCAGCGGAGGCCGTGCCGATGGTGCCCGCGGCGGGGGCGGCCCCGCGCTCGGGCACGGCGCCGGGCGGCTCGTCCGGGCCGCAGGCGGCGAGCAGTCCGGCGGTGAGGAGCAGGAGGGGGAGGGCGGGTCCGCGGCGGCAGGGGCGCAAGGGTCGGGAGGGTTCGATGGAATCGTGCGCGGCCTCAGCGGACGGCCGGGTGGATTCGCACTTCGTTCCGCTGGAGGAGCGGGACCAGCAGGCGGCCGCGGCGGCGGTCCCACCCGATCTGCGCCGGGCTCTCCAGCCCGGCCGCCACGACGGCCACCCCTCCCGCGCGGTCCAGCCGGTACACGGCCCGGCCCTGCCAGCTGGACACCAGCAGCGAGCCGTCCGGCAGCAGGAGGAGCCCGTCCAGCCGCCCCGCCGGCATCCGGGCGAGCGGGCGCGGCTCGCCGTCGCGGCCGAGCCGGTAGACCACGTCGGAAGCGAACGGCGCCACCAGCAGCCCCGCTCCGTCCGCCTCGATCCCGTCCGGCCGCGCGAGCCGCGGGCCCGACGCCCAGAGCGCGAGTGTGCCGGAGGCGAGCCGGTACACGCCGCCCACGGGGGCGGTGGAGTCGGGCTCCGTGCCGCCGCCGTCCGGACCGGGGCCCAGGCTGGACACCCACACCGTGCCGTCCGGCCCGACCGCCACGTCGTTGAGCCCGGGGTCCATGATCGCGTGCGAGCCCAGGAAGCGGCCCGTGCGGCGGTCGAACACCCGCAGCGCCTCGATGTCGGCGACCAGGAGCGAGTCCCCCCGGAACGCCATCCCCTTGGGCCCGTCGAGCTGGACCCCCTCGGCCGCGCCGTCGATCCACTTCAGGGCGAGCACCCGTCCGTCGGGCGAGACCCGCGACACGAAGCCGTCGCCGTCCTCCGCCCAGGGGCCCCCGCCTACGTTGGACACCAGGTAGACGTCCGCCCGCTCGTCGTACAGCACCGTCTCCGGCGCGTCGAAGCCCACGCCGGCCAGCACCAGCGGCCGCGAGAGCGTGTCGCCGCCGAGCGCGACCGGCACCGGGTCCGCCTCCGGCCGGAGGGGGATCTCCGGCCGGCCCGGCCCGTCGCAGCCGGTCAGCGCCGCCAGCAGGAACAGCCAGCCGAGCCAGGGAAGCATGGCCGCCGGGTTCAGGGGTCCACGTCACGGCGATGGCGCGCAAAAAGGGAGCCATTCAGGGTGGCCGGGGCCCGGTCAGAGCACCGGGGCGACCAGCTGCGCGAGCCTTTCCTTGAAGCGCTCCACCCCGGACCGGTCCCGCAGCGCCTCCGCGGTCACCTCCCGGGCGTACTCCAGGTCGTCCAGGAAGAGCGCCTCCAGCCGGGCGGCGAAGCGCTCGTCCGCGACGGCGAGCGACACCTCCTCGTTGAGCGCCATGGAGCGGGTGTCGAAGTTCATGGTCCCCACCAGCGACCACGCCCCGTCCACCACCAGTGTCTTCGCGTGCACCATGGTGGGTCCGTACTCGTAGATGCGCACGCCGGCGTCCAGCAGCGCCTCGTAGTGCGCGCGCCCGGCGTAGTAGGCGGAGGGGCGGTCGGTGTTGAGCCCGGGCGTGAGGACCCGCACGTCCACCCCGCGCCCCGCCACCTCGCGGAGCAGGGCGCGCAGGTTCGCATCCGGGACGAAGTACGCGTTGGTCATGTAGAGGCGGCGCCGCGCCCCCGCGATGGAAAGGAAGAAGGTCCGCTCCGCCGTGGTGCTCCCCAGGCTCGGGGAGGAGAAGGTGATCCCCGCGGCGCGGACGCTCCCGTCGCCGCCCTCGCCGAGGGAGAAGATGTCGCCGCCCAGGAGCAGCTCGCCCGTCGCTTCCGCCCAGTTGGTCACGAAGGCGCACTGGAGCAGGTCGACCTCCGGCCCCGCCACGCGCACGTGCGTGTCGCGCCACTGGCCGGGGTGCCGCCCGTCGCCGGCCCAGCGGTCGTCGATCCCGAACCCGCCCGTGTAGCCGACGCGGCCGTCCACCACCACCGCCCGGACGTGGCTGCGCTGCTGCACCTTGAACAGCGTCCCCCAGCGCAGCGGCCGGTACGTCGCCACCTCCACCCCCGCCGCCCGGAGCGACCGGACGTAGCCGTCGCCCAGCCCCCGCGCGCCGAAGTAGTCCAGGAGGACCAGCACCCGGACGCCGGCCCGCGCCCGCTCCGCGAGGACGTCGCGGAGACGGTCGGCGAGGCGCCCCGGCCTGAACCAGAAGATCTGGAGGGTGATGAGCCGCCGCGCCGCCCGGAGGTCCGCGAAGAGGCGGGGGAAGAGCCCGTCCCCGTCGCAGAGCAGTTCCACCGCGGTCGCGTCGGAGAACCGCGTCCCGGTGAGGATGGAGTAGCGCTCCAGGAACAGCGGGGTGCCCGCGCTGAGGGGCTCCGGCTGCTCGCCGAGCAGGCGGATCTCGCGGACGGCCGTGCCCCGCAGCAGGTACTGCCGGGTCAGCATCAGGAGGAAGCCGACCAGCGAGAGCAGGAGGATCGTGCTGACCATGCCGGCTCGGGGGTTGGGTTCGGCCGGGACGGGTGGCGGACGTCTCCCGGCGGCGCGCCCCGGTGCTCGTCACACCGGGGGGAAGCGCTCCTGTGCGCGCTCCAGGGCCGCATGGTCGGTCAGGTCCAGCCGGAGCGGAGTCATGGAAACGAACCCCTGCCCCACCGCCCAGCGGTCGGTCCCCTCCTCGACGGACTCAAGGGGGACCACGGTGAACCAGAAGTGCCGGCGCCCGCGCGGGTCCTCGCCGGGGACCACCGTGCCGTCGTAGTGCCGCACCGACTGGCGGGTCCACCGTATGCCGCGAGGCTCGCCGGAAGGGAAGTTGACGTTGACCAGCTCCGGTCCGGCGGTCCCCAGGAGCAGCTCCAGCACCCGCGCGGTCCAGGGCTCCAGGTGCGAGAAGTCCGGCTCGTCGTCCTTGGACACGGGAGCGCTCAGCGCGATCCCCCGGATCCCCAGCAGCGCCGCCTGCTTGGCGGCGGCCAGCGTCCCCGAGTGCCACATGGAGTTGCCGAGGTTGGGACCGAGGTTGATCCCCGACAGCACCGCGTCCACCCGCTCCCAGTGGTACGCGCCCAGCGCCACGCAGTCGGCGGGCGTGCCGTCGACCCGGTAGGCCTCGAAGCCGTCGATGCGGGTCCGGCGGTACCTCAGCGGGCGCGACGCGGTGATCGCGTGCCCCATGGAAGACTGCTCCACGTCCGGGGCGACGATCCGCACCTCGCCCAGCGCGGCCGCCGCGTGCGCCAGCGCGCGGATCCCGGGGCTGTAGATCCCGTCGTCGTTGGAGATCAGCATCCGCATGGTCCGTGAGATCCGCCGTGTCGGTCGAGGTAGCCGGAGGTGCGCCTGAATCGGCGTCGCTCCCTCGCAAGATCCGCGCGCCCGCGCGACGAAAGCCGCTCCGGCAGCGTGGACCGGATCTTCCGGTGCCCCCGCGCCCCCCCAAAGAGGAGCCGACGCATGCGAACCACGCTGGTGCACAACCCCACGGCCGGACACCACACCCCGTCCCGCGACGACCTGCTGCGGATGCTGCGCCGGGAAGGCCACGATCCGTCCTACTGCTCCTCCAAGGACAGGGAGTTCGCCGCCGCGCTGGAGGACCCGGGTGAGCTGGTGATCGTGGCCGGGGGCGACGGGACCGTGGGCAAGGTCGCGTGCCGGCTGGCCGGACGCGGCATCCCGCTGGCGATCCTCCCCCTGGGCACCGCCAACAACTTCGCCCAATCGCTGGGGATCGCGGGGGCCGCGGAGACGCTGGCCGCGTCGTGGAAGGCGGCCGCGCCCCGGCCGGTCGACGTGGGGGTGGCGCGGGGCCCGTGGGGCGAGACCGTGTTCCTGGAGGGGGTGGGGCTCGGGCTGTTCCCCCGGCTGCTCGCGGCCCACGAGCGGCGCGCGGGCGAAGCGGAGGAGCCCGGGACGGACGCCGCGAAGCTGCGGCAGGGGCTGCGCCTCTGGGCGGAGCAGCTGGCCGGGGGCGCTCCGCTGGAGGTGGGAATCACGCTGGACGGGGAGGACCTGTCCGGGCGCTACGTGCTCGCGGAGGCGCTGAACGTCGGCCTGGTGGGACCCAACCTCCCGCTCGCTCCGGACGCCGACCCGGGGGACGGGCGTCTCGACCTGGTGCTCGTCGGCGGGAACGACGGGGAGCTTGCACGCCACCTCGACGATCGCCTGCACGACCGCCGCACGTGCCGGCCGCCGGAGCTGACGGTGCGGCGCGGGAGCCGCCTCCGGCTGGAGTGGACGGGCACGCGGCTCCGCCTGGACGACGAGCTGTGGCCGCCGGCAGGGCGGGAGGTCCCGTCCGGCGCGTGGGCGGAGCTGGAGGTCCGGGCGGGGGCGCTCGCCGTGCTCGCCCCCGCCGCGGACGACCGCGCCGGGCTCACGGGTGTGCGCCCCGGCTGAGCGCGTGGACCCGAAGCCAGCGGTAGCCGTACCCGTCCAGCCGCACCTCCACCGTGCCACGGTCGATCCGTTCGTATGGCCGATCGCCGAGCAGGTCGACCAGGTGCGGGACGTCGCCTTCGTCCATCTCCAGGGTGGCAACCCGCGGCTCCCGGGACAGGTTGTGCACCGCCAGGGCCATTCCTCCGCGCCGCTCGCAGCGGTGCGCGAACACGGCGGGGTCGCCCGTCTCCACCACCTGCATCTCTCCCTCGCCGAACTCGGGGCACTCCTTCCGCGTGCGGATCAGCCGCAGCATGAAGTTCAGCAGCGAGCCGGGATCGCGCCGCTGCGCGTCCACGTTCACCGTCTCGTACCCGTAGGCGCCCCCGCGGACCACGGGGCGGACCAGGCGCTCCGGCGGTGCCGCGGAGAAGCCGCCGTTCGCCTCCGCCGACCACTGCATGGGGGTGCGGACGCTCATCCGCCCGGGGAGGGCGAGGTCGTCGCCCATCCCGATCTCCTCGCCGTAGCGCAGGACCGGGGTGCCCGGGAGCGAGAAGAGCAGCGAGTAGACGAGTTCCAGCCGCCGCCGGTCGCCCTCCAGCATCGGTGGGAGACGGCGGCGGATCCCCCGCCCGTAGATGCGCGTGGACGGGTCCGGGGCGAAGGCGTCGAACGCCGACTGCCGGTACGCCTCCGGCAGCCGGTCCAGGTTCAGCTCGTCGTGGTTGCGGACGAAGTTGGCCCACTGCGAGGCGGGAGGACACGAGGGGAGGAGCGCCAGGGCCTCCCGCAGCGGCGATGCGCTCTCGCGCGCCAGCGCCGCGAACAGGTAGTTGTTGAGGATGAAGTTGAAGAGCAGGTGCATCCGCTCGCCCTCACCCAGGAAGAAGCTCAGCTCGTCCGTGGCCACGTCCGCTTCGGCGAGGAGCACGGCGTCCGCGCGCTCCTCGCTCAGGAAACGGCGCAGCTCCACCAGGAAGCCCTGCGGATCCTCGGGGTGGGCGCCCGTGCGCCCCTTGCGCTTGAACAGGAAGGGCGCGGCGTCCACCCGGAAGCCGGACACCCCCAGCTGCAGCCAGTAGCCCATGATGCGGCGGATCTCCGCGCGCACCTCGGGATTGCCGGTGTTCAGGTCGGGCTGATGGGCATAGAACCAGTGCCAGTACCAAGCGCCCGCGGCCTCGTCGTAGGTCCAGTTGCTGGACTGCTCGCCGGGGAAGACGGGGCCCCCGCGCCGCTCCGTCTCCGGCGGCCGGTCCACCCAAACGTAGTAGTCGCGGTACCTGGACTTCGGGTCGCTGCGTGCGGACTGGAACCACGGGTGGTCGATGGACGTGTGGTTGACGACCAGGTCCACCAGCACGTGCATGCCGCGCTGGCGGGCCTCGCGCATGAACTCCACGAAGTCGCCCGGACTGCCCAGCCGCGGGTCGATGCCGTAGTAGTCGGCGACGTCGTACCCGTCGTCGCGGTTGGGGGTGGGATAGAAGGGAAGGAGCCAGAGGCAGGTGACGCCCAGACCGGAGAGGTAGTCGAGGCGCTGGACCAGGCCCTGGAAGTCGCCCACGCCGTCCCCGTCTGCATCCATGAACGATTCCACGTCGAGCGAGTAGACGACGGCGTTCTTGTACCAGAATCGGCTCATCTTCCGGGGTCGTCTTCCGGTGCCTGGAGCGGGCGGCCGCAGCCGCGGACGGTCGGAGCCGCCCTCGGAAGAACCGTTCCGGCGGGAGACGCAGTCCGCGGGTTCCGGACGATGCGGGGCGCACCCGCGTCATGGCCGGTGCGCCCCGCGGTACATGCCTCCCGGCCGGTCCTAGCCGCGCCGGTCCCCGTCCGTGGAGGCCGCGGGCACGCGGATGAGGCTGGGCTCGTCGTTGCGGGTCCGCGCGAGCTTCAGCTCCGGGTTCAGCCGCCGGATCTCGTCCACGCTGGTCCCCGCCGACTGCGCGACCTCGGCCAGGGGGGTCGCCGGCCGCACGACCACGGCCTCGGTCCGGTCGGGCGCGCCCGGCACCACGTCCTCGAAGCCGTACTTCTCCGGCTCCTTGGCGATGCGCGCCGCCGCGATCATCAGCGGCACGTAGTCGCGCGTCTCCTTCGGAAGCCGGGTGGAGATGCGGTAGTACGACTCCTCGTCGCCGCGCACGGAACCGGTGGCGGCCCGCATGACGCGCGACACGCGGCCCTCGCCCGAGTTGTAGGCGGCGGCCGCCAGGTACCACGAGCCGAACCGGTCGTGCAGGTCCTGGAGGTAGTCCAGCGCCGCGTCCGTGGCCTTCTCCGGGTCGCGCCGCTCGTCCACCGCGCGGTTGATGTCCAGCCCGTACCTGCGGCCGGTGTCAGCGATGAACTGCCAGAGCCCCGAGGCGTTCGCGCGCGAGTAGGCGGTCGGATCGAACCCCGACTCGATCATGGCCAGGTAGATCAGGTCCTGCGGCATCCCGCGCTCGGCCAGCTTGGCGGAGATCATGGGCTGGTAGCGCCCCATCTCCGTGAGGTAGCGGGTGAACATCTTCCGCTGCCGGCCGGTGAAGACCTCCACGAAGTAGTCCACGCGCGGGTGGTCCAGGTTGGGCAGGTCCCACGCGGCACCGCCCTCGGCCGCGCCCGCGCCGGCCAGCGGCCCCGCCGCGGTCGACGCGAACGTCGCTGCGGCGGAAGCGGCAGGCGCCACGGGCTCTTCCGGGGCGACGACCCGCCCCACGCCGACCGCCGTCCCCAGCCCCACGACCGCGGCCGCCACGGCGGCGCGCGAGCGCAGCTTCCGGCCGCGGGCCCACCGCCGTACCCGAGTATCCAAATCCATGTACTGCATCGTTCCGAGTTGTCAGGTGTTCGTTTCGTCCGGCCCGCCGCCGGGACGGGCGCGGAAAACGTGTGGTGCGCCGCGGACCACGGCCCGCAGCGCTCCACACGGCTTCGAGTGAACCTCCACGAGGCTCCGGCGCAGATTCGCGCGTAAACAAATGTAGCTACGGGACTTGCGTTGCCCTACCCCGGCGCGGCCACCTTAATGGAATCGTAACCTGCCACAGCGCCCACCTGGGGGGTGGATGGACCGGGAGTTGCGGATGCCGGCCGCCTTTCGCCGGATACCCGCGCCAAGCCGCAACGAAATGGCCGCCCTGCCCGCCGCCCGAACGCCCCTGCTCGCCGCCGCCGTGCTGCTCGCCGCGTGCGGCGGGGACGAACGCCCTCCGCCCGCGCCGCAGGCGGCGGAGGGACCGGCGCCCGCCGCCGCTGCGCCGCGGGCGACCCCCGCCGCCGCGTACCAGACGGTCGCGAGCGGACTGGAGGTGCCGTGGGACCTGGGCTTCGCCCCGGACGGCCGCATCTTCGTGACCGAGCGCGAAGGCCGCATCCGCGTCGTCGAGAGCGGGGGGCTGCGGCCGGAGCCCTGGGCCGAGCTGGACGTGGCGGCCGTGGGGGAGGCGGGCCTGACGTCCATCGCGGTCGCCCCCGACTTCGCCCGCAGCGGCGCCGTGTACGTGCTCGGCACCTTCCGCGGCGGGGGCGGGCTGGAGAACCGCGTCGTCCGCCTGGTGGACCGGGGCGGGCGCGGCGCGGACCCCCGGGTGGTGGTCGGCGGCCTTCCCGCGGAGCGGGTGCACGCCGGCAGCGCGCTCGACTTCGGACCGGACGGGATGCTGTACGTCACCACCGGCGACGCGCGGGAGCCGCCGCGGGCGCAGGACCCCCGGTCGCTGGCGGGGAAGCTGCTCCGCTACCGCCCGGACGGCTCCGTCCCGCCGGACAACCCGTCCGGCGGCTCGCCCGTGTACGCGCTGGGGCTGCGCAACAGCCAGGGGATCGACTGGAACGAGGAGGGCGAGCTCTTCGCCTCGGAGCACGGGCCCAGCGGCTTCGCCAACGAGGGGGACCGCGAGGGCCACGACGAGCTGAACCACCTGCGCCCGGGCGGCAACTACGGCTGGCCCGAGGTGGCGGGGCTCGCGGGCGGAGGGCGGTTCGCCGCTCCGCTGGCGGCGTGGACCCCGGCGGTCGCCCCGTCGGGGCTGGCCATCTACCGCGGCGACGCGTTCCCCGCGTGGCGCGGCGACGCCTTCCTGGGCGCGCTCCGCGGCGAGCAGCTCATCCGCGTGGAGCTGGAGCGGAGCGGCGGAGGGTGGCGAGCGTCGGGGCAGGAAGCGCTCTTCCTCGGCGAGCTGGGGCGCATCCGCGCGGTCAGGATGGGCCCGGACGGCGCGCTGTACTTCACCACCAGCAACCGCGACGGCCGCGGCGACCCCCGGGAGGGGGACGACCGCGTCCTCCGGGTCGTCCCCCGCGGCTGAGCCGCGGGCGGCGGTCCGTTCGTTCCGGCACCGCCCAGGGAGCGGTGCCACCTACCCCGTTCGATGGAGGGAAGATGAAGACGACACGCGCCTCCCTGTTCGCAGCGTGCCTGTGGCTGGCCGCCTGCGGCGGCGGCGAGCCCGAGGCGGGCGACACCGCCGTGGCCGGTGACACCGCCGCGGCCATGCCGACGGCGGGGACGGATCCCATGGGGACCGACACCATGGCGGGGGGAGCGGCGTCCGGCGCGGCGGTGACCGCCCCCATGCGCGACGCATCGGGCCGCGACCTGGGGAACGTCTCGCTCGCCGAGACGGGGAACGGGATCCAGGTCTCGGGGACGCTGCGGGGGCTGCCGCCGGGCACGCACGCCATCCACGTCCACACCACGGGGAGGTGCGAGCCGCCCTTCGAGTCGGCGGGGGGGCACTGGAACCCCACGAACATGCAGCACGGCACGGAGAACCCGCAGGGCCCGCACATGGGCGACATGCCGAACGTGGAGGTGGGAGCCGACAGCACCGCGACGGTGAACGTCTCCACCCCGGCGGGCGCCATGCTGCGCGGGGCGAACGGCCTGCTGGACGCCGACGGCGCGGCGGTGGTGGTGCACGCGGGCGCGGACGACTACCGCACCGACCCGTCCGGCGCCTCCGGGGACCGCATCGCCTGCGGAGTGGTGTCCGGCACGTAGGCCGGCGCAGGCGCGGACCGGCCGTCCGCGCCTGCGGACCCCACGATTCCTCGGGCAAGGTGACCATGGCTCCACCGAAGTGCATGCTCGTCACGCCGGCCGCAGCGGCGTCCGCCGCCTGCGCGGTCGGCTTGCACTGAGAGCGCGCACCATGCACTCCAGCGCGGCGGCGTCCAGCCTCGCGACGGCCTACCCGGCCCTGGCCGCCCAGTGGCATCCCGGGAGGAACGGCCCGCTCCAGCCCGGGCAGGTCGCGCCGAGGACCTCCAGGAAGGTGTGGTGGCGCTGTTCCCGCGACTCCCGGCACGAGTGGGAGGCGGCCGTGAAGAGCCGCACCGCCCTGGGCGCGGGCTGCCCCTTCTGCTCGGGCCTGCGGGTCCTTCCCGAGAGCTCGCTGGCCGCCGTGCGCCCCGACCTCGTGGACGAGTGGGACCGGGAGGCGAACGGCGGCCTCGCCCCCGACCAGGTCGCGCCGGGCTCCAGGCGCGCCCGGGCCTGGCGGTGCCGCAGCTGCGGCCATCGCTGGAAGACGTCGGTCAGCACCCGGACCCGGGCTCGGGGCAGCGGCTGTCCCGCGTGCGCCGGAACCGTCGCCACCCCGCTCACCTCGCTCGCCGCCGCGGCCCCGGAGCTCGCCGCCGAGTGGCACTCCGACAGGAACGGCGGCCTCTCGCCGGAGCAGGTGCGGCCCCAGAGCGGGAAGCGCGTCTGGTGGCGCTGCGCCAGGAACCCGACTCACGAGTGGCCCGCCCGGATCCAGGCCCGCTACCGGGGCCGCACGGGGTGCCCGCTCTGCTCGCCCGGGTCCAACCGGGTGGCGCCGGAGCTGTCGCTGGCCGCGCTGCACCCCGGGCTGGCCGGAGAGTGGGACCCCGAGGGGAACCCCGGGATGCTGCCGGACGCCCTCAGACCGGGAAGCACGTACCTGGCGGCGTGGCGCTGCCGGGGCTGCCGGCACGCCTGGCGGGCGACGGTGGCCGGCCGGGTGTCCGGCAGCGGATGCCCCGCCTGCGCCTTCGACCACCGGCCCGGGTTCGTCCGGCTTCCCGTGGCGCGTCCGGACCTCGCCGCGCTATGGCATCCGACCCGGAACGGGACCCTGGAGCCGGCCGACCTCGCGGCGGCGAGCCGCCGGCCCGTCTGGTGGCGCTGCTCCGTCTGCCGCACGGACTGGAGACAGGCTCCGCTGCTGATCCCGCGCGAGCGGACCGGGTGCCCGCGGTGCGAGCCGCCGCTCCGCCACGCCCCGCTCGCCGAGATCAACCCGGCAGTCGCCGCCGAGTGGCATCCCACGCTCAACGGCGGGCTCACCCCGGCGGACGTCGCCTACGGGTAACTACTCAGCCCTGTAGCTGGGGCATGAGGGGCGAGCCGAGGAAGACGCTTTGCAGCCCCGAGAGGACCTGCAGGCCCTGTTTGCGCAGGGTGGAGATGTAGCCGCGGATGCGACAGAAGAAGG